>NZ_JAMYMP010000015.1:0-148889 GCF_040318615.1 Mesorhizobium sp. M1078 | reverse complement strand
GATGCCAGTCTCTCGTCAAACCATCGCCGGTCCTCCCGGCGAAGGAGAAAACTGTCACCCATGCTATCGGTCCATTCTGTTACCTATCTATCCGGTTCGGACACCGCCACCTTCTCCCCGTATAGTGACGGGGAGAAGGGAGACACTCTGGCAACACTCACCTTCTTCGGTTAGCTTCGCCAAAATTCCTTGGCGGAAGGATGAACCTTTTTGAACCGATCGGCGACAGAGCAGACAGGAGCCAGGCGGCTCGACCGGCCATGACGGCAGCGACCGAGACTGATCGCGCGCTTGTCGACCGGGTCGCGAAGGGCGACCGTGCCGCTGTTCGGCTGCTGTTCATGCGTCACCACGCGCGGGTCTACCGCTTCGTGGTGCGCCAGACGGGATCGGAAATGATGGCCGACGATATCGCAAACGAGGTCTTTCTTGAGCTGTGGCGCCAGGCGCCCGGTTTCGAAGGGCGCTCGGAAGTCTCGACATGGCTGCTCGGCATCGCCCGCTTCAAGGCGCTGTCGATGCTGCGCAAGAAAAAAGAAGACTGGATCGATGACGACGATGCGGCGCAGGTTCCCGATGGCGCCGACACGCCGGAAGTCGCCACCATGAAGGAAGACAAGGGCGCCGCCTTGCGGCGCTTCGTCGATGCCTTGCCGGAGGAACACCGCTCGGTGGTCGACCTTGCCTATTACCATGGACAGTCGGTGACGGAGATCGGCGAGGTGCTCGGCATCCCGGTCGCCACCGTCAAGACCCGAATGTTCTACGCCCGCAAGAAACTCGGCGAAGCCCTCAAGGCCGCCGGTTACGACAGGGGGTGGCCATGAGCAATCCTGAAGATATGAGCGCCGCTGAAAAAATGTCACGCCGTGACGAAATGGAAACGCTGCTGCCGTTCTACCTGAACGGCTCGCTGGAAGGCTCGGACCTCGAAGCCGTCGAGGAATGGCTGGCGAGCGATCCGGCGGCGATGGCGGCGCTTGGCGAGGCTGAGGCGGAATTCTCCGGCGCCACCGCCGCCAACGAAGCGATCCGGCCACCGGCCGATGCGCTCAGCCGCTTTGCCAGGGCGCTTGACGCCGAAGCCGGACCGGTCCGCGCGCCGGCGGGCCGTTCCTGGCTGTCGCAGGCGCTCGGCCGTGTCATGGCGGTGCCGGTCGGTGTCGCCTGGGCGGCGGCCGCTGTCTTGCTGGCGTTGGTCGTGGTGCAGTCCTACGTGCAGACCGGCGGCAAGGGTAATGATTTCGAGATTGCCGGGGCCGAGGACGAGTTGGCGAAACTGCCGTTCGCCCTGATCAAGTTCAAGCCGGACGCGAAGATGTCCGACATCGCTGTCTTCCTCGACCAGAACGGGCTGAAGATCGCCGGCGGGCCGGCCGCCTCGGGTGTCTTCCGTATCGCCATCCCGGCCAAGACCGGAGCAGACTATGCCAAGCTCGTCGGCCTTATTGCCGCCCAGCCTTTCGCGGAAACTGTGATCGAGGGAAGGAAACCGGTTGATGGCAGCTAAGGCGGTCACTCGATTTGCGGCGATCCTGGCGGCGGCGATGACAATCGCCGCCGTGCCTGCGTCGGCGCAGACCAATGATCCCAATGCCGGCCGGGCCGACTGCACCGGCGCGACCGGAGCGACGGCCGCCGACTGCCCGAAAGACGGCAATGACGCCAAGGGCGGTGCGGGCGCCGGAGAGCAAGGTGCTGTTACCCTTCCGGCCCTGATCGTCGACCTGTTTCCCAATCCACCCGCTGCCGCGGCGCCCGTGCCGACGCCACGGCCGTCAGCGCCGCCGGCCGACACGCAGGCCGGACCGCCTGCCGGTGGCCCCATCGTTTCGCCGACCGATCTTGTCGCGACCGCTCCCAGGCGTGCCATCCCCGGCGAGTTCGTGCCAGACGAGGTGCTGGTGACCGTCGATGGCGACGTCGGCGCCGTCCAGCAGATAGCTGCCTCCTTCGGCCTCGAAGTGCGCTCGCAGCGCCAGTCGCGGCTGCTCGGCACGACGCTGGTGCGCTTCGGCATCCCCGACGGTCGCCCGGTCGGCACCGTGCTGGCGCAACTGGCCGCCGATGGCCGCACCCTGCGGCGCGAGCCCAACCATGTCTATTCGCTGCAGCAGGCGGCCGGCATCGTCAACTATGCCTTCGAGCGCATTCAGCTCGACAACAAGCAAGCCAGTGGCGAAAACGTGCGCATCGCCGTCATCGACACCGGCATAGACGACACCAATCCGGCGCTGTCCGGCGTCATTGCCGACCAGTTCGACGCCATGCCCAACGTGCCGGTCGAAAAGCGTGACCACGGTACCTCGGTCGACGGGCTGATCGCCGGCGTCGGCGCGCTCGAAGGCATGGCGCCCGGCGCCAGGATCTATCACGCCCGCGCCTTCGAGGACGGCAGGTCGACCATGGATGTCATCCTGTCGGCGCTCGACTGGGCGGCGGACCAGAATGTCAGCATCATCAATATGAGTTTCGTCGGCCCCAAGAACGATCTGCTCGCCACCGCCTGCCGCAATGCGCGCGGGCTCGGCATCATCCTGGTCGCTGCTGCCGGCAACAACGGGCCGAAAGCGCCCTATGGCTACCCCGCCGCCTATGACGGCGTGATCGCGGTCACCGCCACCGACGCCAAGGACGGGCTGATGCAGCAGGCCAATCGCGGCGCTTATGTCTTCATCTCGGCGCCCGGCGTCGAGATGGTGGCGCCGAGCGGCGCCGGCACGGACGTCGTCACCGGCACTTCGTTTGCCGCCGCGATTGTCTCCGGCGCCATCGCCAACCTGATCCACGCCTCGCCCGAGCGCTCGGCTGACGACATCGAAAAGGCGCTTGCCGCCACCGCCAGGGATCTTGGCCCGAAAGGCCGCGACAAGGATTTCGGCTATGGCCTGCTGGATACGAAGGCGGCGGCTGCGGCCCAGAAGTGAGCCTGCGAATTCAGAGCGCCGGACCTAACCGGACAGGGCTGCCATCATGGAAGCGTGACAGGCGGAAGCGGCTGAGGTCGTGTCCGGTCTCGTTTCCCTGAATCATGTCCGCAACGACGCGGCCTATGCCAGGCCCGATGCCGAAGCCGTGACCGCTCATCCCCGTCGCGACGAAAAGGCCGCCGACTGCCTCTACCCGATCCACGACGGGGACGACGTCGGGCATGGCATCGATCATGCCACCCCAGCTTGCCTTCAGGCGAACCGTCTCGAACTGCGGAAAGAGGTGCTTGAACTTGCGTTCTATCGAACGCAGACGGGCCGGTTCCGGGGCCGGGTCGAGCACCCGCATTCTCTCGAAAGGGCTGTGCGAATCCGGCGCCCAATCGCGCGGCGTCGACCAGGCATCGGGGTAACCTGACGGCGCGAACGGAAAGTAGCGTGTCCCCAGCGGATTGCCCCTCAGCGCAGGAAGGTATTTGGAGGCGTGCCGGAATGCATCAGGTCCCAGGTAATGCAGATGGCTGCCGCCCGCGGCGAGCGTGTAGCCGCCATCCTGCCGGCGCCGGAAAGCGATGTGTTCGTCAGTCGCCGCGCCTGCATAGATTTCAGCCAGGGGCTCGGTTGCGGCGACGGTTACCCTGACACTGAGCTGGGGGATGGAGACGCCGTGTCTTCTCAGGAACAGGGATGACCAGGCGCCTCCGGCGACCAATACGCTGGAGGCCTCGATATACCCCGCCTCGGTCCACACGCCCTTGACCTTGCCGGCCGAGATTTCGAGGGTTCGCGCCGCGCAGTTCTCCACGATTTTGACGCCTTTTCGCACGGCGAGCCGGGCAAGTGCGGGCACCGCCAGCCAAGGCTCCGCACGCATGTCGGAGGGCGTCGTCATCGCGCCCTTGAATTTGCGCGACATGCCTTTGATGAGTGTCGCGGTTTCGTTTCCGTCCAGGAGACGGGTGTCGAGCGCATGCATCGCGGCGATCTTCATGAACGCTTCGAAGCCGGCCATGTCCTTGTCGGTGTTCGCCAGGTAGGTCACACCTGTTTGGGTCAGGCCGATGTCTTCGCCGCATTCCTCAGCCAGTTGCCGCCACAGGCGAATAGCCTCGATGACGATGGGCAACTCGTCGGCGTCGCGTCCTTGCTTTCGAATCCAGCCCCAATTCCGGGACGACTGTTCAGCCGCTACACGCCCTTTTTCCAGCAGCGTCACCGGAATGTTGCGCTGCGCCAGGAAAAGCGCTGTCGTCACGCCGATAACGCCGCCGCCAACGATCACCACATCCGAACTCTTCGGGGGTGGGCCAGAATGTTGGATTGTATCCGCTTCGGAAAACGGGAATGGGGGCAAGTGGCATACCTGTGGGCTGGTCGATGGCGCTGGCTAGGTGGTTGCCACCCTCCAGAAACCAAAGCAAGGGCAGGTGCAAGCAGACCGTTGTCCCACAAGACTTCAATCAATCTAGTCAACGTTCGCAAGGGTTCGAACTCGGCCCACGAAGTGACTGGATTGATCCCTACACCGGCGCGCCTGCCACCGAGCCCCTGACCACAAGGTCGACCGGCCAGACCTCGCCTCGCGCCCCTTCTTCCAAGCCTGATATCCGCGCCGCCAGGCGTTCGGCGACGCGGGCGCCGGCGAGGCGGATCGACGAGCGCGTCGTCGACAGCGGCACGGAAAAATTCTCCGGCTTCAGCCATGGAAAGACGTCGTCATGGGCAATCAACGACAGGTCGCCGGGAATGGTCAGGCCAAGGTCGCGCACCGCGCGCACGACGCCTAGCGACATGATCAGGCTGGAGCAGGCGATCGCCGTCGGCCGCTCGCTCTGTTCGAGCAGGCGCCTGGCGGCGCGGTAGCCGTTCTCCTCGGTCATGGTGAGTGAACAGACATGGCGCTCGCCGAGCGTCAGGCCGCTCGCGGCCAGCGCCCTGCGCATGCCGCGCTCGCGGTGGATGGCGAAGGTCTCGCGGTCGTCGCCATTGATCAGCGCCAGCCGGCGGTGGCCGAGCTGAACCAGCAGCCGGGCGGCGTCGTGGAAGCCGCCCTCATTGTCGATGTCGGTGAAGGGGTAGTCGAAATCGAAGCCTTCGCTGCGGCCATGGACGATGAAGGGAATGCCGAGCGTGTTGACCAGCGCCACCCGCCGGTCGGCCGGGCGCGGCGAGGAGATGTAGACGGCGTCGACCTGGCGGTTGGCGACGATGCGGCGATAGGTGGTTTCCTGGTCGTCGGCATCGGCCGGCGACAGCACCAGGTCGAGCTCGTGCGAGCGGGCATAGTCGCCGAGACCCGACAGGAACTCGACGAAATGCGGGTCGATGTCGACGGAGGCGCCCGTCGGCAGCACATAGCCGATCATGCCCGTCTTGCCGGTCGCCAGCCGGCGCGCGCTCGGGTTGGGCCGGTAGCCGTGGCGCTTGGCGGCATCCACCACGCGCCGGCGGGTTTCCTCGTTGACCTCCGGATAGCCGTTGAGCGCACGGCTTACCGTTGTCTGCGACAGGGCTAGCATATGAGAGAGCTGCTTCAGGTTCACTGGGAGGCCTCCAAGCCTCAAAGCGCTTTTAATTTGGAAGCCACGCGGCGCCACAACGGGCGCGGCCAAGCTGGTCGACCATACGCACTGGTCCGGCCAGTTTGAAGCTTAATACGCTGCTGCACCGCCGTAAAACTATGCTGCAGTGCACTTTACCAAGTCTTCCAGCTCGAAATTAAATCGATTAGCCCACCGCCCTCTTGACTTCCAGCCGATTCAATGGCGAGATCAAAAAGACCAAAGCGCTTTGGAAGACTCTTCGAAAGGTTGCGGTTCCTTTCTGAACGAGTCACAGTCCTGCAGCGTCGGCGGGCGGAATGGAGGTTCCGTCCGGGTGTATGTGTCCACACTGGGAGGAATACCGATGAAGAAGATGCTTCTGCTTGGCGCAGCGTTTGCCACGCTCGCCTTGTCCCTGCCGGCGCAAGCCGAACTGAAGTTCAAGCCCGGGGAAGACAAGCGCTTCAACTGGGCCAATTACGAAGAGCTGAAGAAGGTCGATCTCAAGGGCGAGACGCTGACCATCTTCGGGCCCTGGCGCGGCGAGGACGAAGGCCTCATCCGCACTGTTCTCGAATATTTTCAGGAAGCCACCGGCGCCGAGATCAAATACTCCTCGTCGGAAAATTACGAACAGCAGATCGTCATCGATACCCAGGCCGGCAGCCCGCCCAATATCGCCGTACTGCCGCAGCCGGGCCTGATCCAGGATCTGGCGTCCAAGGGCCTTTTGACGCCGCTGGGCGACGACACCGCCAAATGGATCAAGGACAATTACGGCGCCGGCCAGTCATGGGTCGATCTCGGCACCTTCAAGGACAAGGACGGCAAGCCGGGCTTCTTCGCCTTCCCCTACAAGGCCGACGTGAAATCGCTGGTCTGGTATTCGCCCGACAATTTCGAGGAAGCCGGCTACAAGGTTCCCAAGACCCAGGAAGAGCTCGCCGACCTCGAGAAGAAGATCATCGCCGACGGCGGCACGCCGTGGTGCATCGGCCTCGGCTCAGGCGGCGCTACCGGCTGGCCGGCGACCGACTGGGTCGAAGACATCATGCTGCGCACCCAGGCGCCCGACGTGTATGACAAGTGGGTAAAGAACGAGATCCCGTTCAACGATCCGGCGGTGGTCAAGGCCATCGACATTTTCGGCAAGATCGCGACCGACGACAAGATGGTCGACGGTGGGGCCAAGGCGGTTGCCGCGACCGACTTCCGCGACAGCCCGAAGGGCCTCTTCTCGGTGCCGCCGAAATGCTACCTGCACCATCAGGCATCGTTCATCCCGACCTTCTTCCCGGAAGGCACAAAGGTTGGACAGGACGCCGACTTCTTCTACTTCCCGCCCTATGCATCCAAGCCCGAGCTGGGCACGCCTGTGCTCGGCGCCGGCACGCTGGCCATGATCACCAAGGATTCGAAGGGTGCACGCGCGTTCATCGAATTCCTGAAAATGCCGCTGGCACATGAAATCTGGATGGCCCAGGGCGGCTTCGTCACGCCGCTCAAGTCGGTCAACAAGGATGCCTATGCCAGCGACGCGCTGAAGAAGCAGGGCGATATCCTCGCCAATGCCTCGACCTTCCGCTTCGACGGTTCGGACCTGATGCCGGGCAAGATCGGCGCCGGCGCCTTCTGGACCGGCATGATCGATCTGGTCGGCGGCAAGTCGGCGCAGGATGTCGCCACCGACATTCAGAAGAGCTGGGACGCTATCAAGTAGTCAGCTGGCAAGCAGTCAGCTGGCAAGCAGTCAGCTGGCAAGTAACCACTGCCAAGTAATCAGCCGCTTTGGCGGCAAATCAGGACTTCCTCCACAGACTGGGTCCGGGCCGCTATGGCCCGGATCCGACCGGCGCCTTACGCCGGACCGATTTGCGTTCGTTCGTTTCAGAATAACTTAAATCGGCGCAGAGCCACATCGCCAGGGCTGTTCAAGGCCCGGCCGATCATGCGCAGGGAAGAGGGACCCATGGCTGCTCAGATCTTATCGGCCATTTTTGTCATCATCATCGGCGTCGGCGGCTGCGTCGCCTATTTCTGGGGCGCCAACAAGCTGGTCGACCTGATATTCCCGTCGCGCGGCGTGGCCGGGGCTGCGGCCATCGACAATCTGCGCCGGCAAGGACTGGTCCGTCCGTGGCTGTTCGTCGGCCCGGCGATGATCATCCTCACCGTCTACCTGATCTATCCGGTGGTGGCGACGCTCTGGCTGTCCTTCCTCGACCGCGGCGGCCAGCATTTTGTCGGCTTCGCCAACTATGAATGGGCGTTCGGCGACCGCGAGTTCCGCAACTCGATCCTGAATAACATCATCTGGCTGGCGGTGGTGCCCGCCGCCTGCACCTTTCTAGGGCTGATAATCGCCGTGCTCACTGACAAGATCTGGTGGGGCACGATCGCCAAGAGCCTGATCTTCCTGCCGCTGGCGATCTCCTTCGTCGGCGCCAGCGTGATCTGGAAATTCATCTACGAATATCGCGGCGAGGGCCAGACGCAGATCGGTCTGCTCAACGCCATCATCCAGTATTTCGGCGGTCAGCCGCAGGTCTGGATATCGCTGCCGTTCTGGAACAATTTCTTCCTGATGATCATCCTGATCTGGATCCAGACCGGCTTTGCCATGGTCATCCTGTCTTCGGCGTTGCGCGGCATCCCCGAAGAGACGCTTGAAGCCGCGGTCATCGACGGCGCCAATCCGTTCCAGATCTTCTGGAAGATCATGGTGCCGCAGATCTGGGGCACCATCGCCGTGGTCTGGACGACGATCACCATCCTGGTGCTGAAAGTGTTCGACATCGTGCTGACCATGACCAATGGCCAGTGGAACAGCCAGGTGCTGGCCAATCTGATGTTCGACTGGATGTTCCGCGGCGGCGGCGATTTCGGCCGCGGCGCCACCATCGCCATCATCATCATGATCGCGGTCATCCCGATCATGGTCTGGAACATCCGCCAGGCGAACAAAGAGACGGGAAGACATTGAGATGGCCGTCGCGACCGGGAAGTCCTTTGCCAGCCGCTTCGGCGTCCACATCGCCGTGCTCCTCTTCGTCGCCATCTGGACCGTGCCGACGCTCGGCATCCTGGTCTCGTCACTGCGCGACAAGGACCAGATCATCGCCTCGGGCTGGTGGAACTCATTCTCCAGCTCCAGCCAGACTGAAGCCGGCCGCCTGCCGCCGGCCTCGGCGCAGGTCGAGAAGGACGGCAAGTTCGTGCTTGCCGGCAACATCTTCGGCGACGGCGCTACGCGCAACATCAGCGCCTTCGGCGTCAAGTCGGCGGCACCGACGCAATATCCGGCCGGCACCACTGCCGATCTCGGCGACGGCGTGACCTTGCAGCTCAATGCCGACGGCACGTTCGTCATGAGTTCGCCCAAGGCTTTCGAAGGCGACCGTGGCCAGCGCGTCTATTACGCCTCGTCGGCGCCACCGAAATTCACCACCGACAATTACAAGACCGTGCTGTTTTCGGAGGGCATCGGCCGCTCGTTCATAAACTCGCTGACCGTCACCATCCCGGCGACGGTCATCCCGATCCTGATCGCCGCCTTCGCCGCCTATGCATTGGCGTGGATGCGTTTTCCCGGCCGCGCCTTGCTGATCGCCACAATCATCGGCCTGCTGGTCGTGCCGCTGCAGATGTCCTTGATCCCGCTTTTGAAGATCTACAACGGCGTCGGCATCTTCTTCGGTGTGCCGTCGAAAACCTATCTCGGCATCTGGCTGGCGCATACCGGCTTCGGCCTGCCCTTCGCCATCTATCTCCTGCGCAGCTATATTGCCGGCCTGCCGCGCGAGATCATGGAATCGGCGCGCATAGATGGCGCCAGCGATTTCGAAATCTTCGTCAAGATCGTGCTGCCGCTGTCCTTCCCGGTGCTGGCGTCCTTTGCAATCTTCCAGTTCCTGTGGGTGTGGAACGATTTGTTGGTGGCAATGGTTTTCCTCGGTACCGAAGGGGACCAGATCGTGCTGACCGCGAAGCTCAACGCGCTGCTCGGCTCGCGCGGCGGCGACTGGGAAATCCTGACGACATCGGCCTTCGTCACCATTATCGTGCCGCTGATCGTGTTCTTCTCGCTGCAGCGCTATTTCGTCCGCGGGCTGCTGGCCGGCTCGGTCAAAGGAGGTTGAGACTTATGCAAGCCGCTTTGAAGGCGACCTCGAAGCCCGATCTCGCCGTCGATCGCGACTGGTGGCGGGGCGCGGTGATCTACCAGATCTATCCGCGCTCCTATCAGGACTCCAATGGCGACGGCATCGGCGACCTCAAGGGCATCATCCGCAGGCTGCCCTACATCGCCTCGCTCGGCGTCGACGCCATCTGGATTTCGCCCTTCTTCAAGTCGCCGATGAAGGATTTCGGCTACGACGTCTCGGACTATTGCGACGTCGACCCGATGTTCGGGACGCTCGCCGATTTCGACGCGCTGGTTGCGGAAGCCCATCACCTCGGCCTCAAGGTGATGATCGACGAGGTGCTGTCGCACACCGCCGACAACCATCCATGGTTCAAGGAGAGCCGCGCCAGCCGTAGCAATCCCAAGGCCGACTGGTATGTCTGGGCCGACGCCAGGCCGGACGGCACGCCGCCCAACAACTGGCTGTCGATCTTCGGCGGCTCGGCCTGGCAGTGGGACACCAGCCGCCAGCAATATTATCTGCATAATTTCCTGTCCGAGCAGCCGGACCTCAACTTCCACAATCTGGAAGTCCAGGACGCGCTGCTCGACGTCACCCGCTTCTGGCTGGAGCGCGGCGTCGACGGCTTCCGCCTCGACACCATCAATTTCTACTTCCACAGCCAGGGGCTGGAGAACAATCCGCCGCTGCCGCCCGAAGAGCGCAACGACCAGACAGCACCTGCGGTCAATCCCTACAACTACCAGGACCATATCTACGACAAGAGCCGGCCGGAAAACCTTGCCTTCCTCGAACGGTTCCGGGCGCTGCTCGACGAATATCCGGCGGCCGCCGCGGTCGGCGAAGTCGGCGATTCGCAGCGTGGGCTGGAAGTGGTCGCCGCCTACACCGCCGGCGGCAAACGCGTCCACATGTGCTATTCCTTCGATTTCCTGGCGCCGGAAAAGATCAGCGCCGCCAAGGTGCGCCAGGTGCTGGAAGCCTTCGGCAAGGTCGCCAGCGACGGCTGGTCGTGCTGGGCCTTTTCCAACCACGACGTGATGCGTCCGGCCTCGCGCTGGGCCGCCGACGAGGCCGACCCGGCCGCCTATCTGAAGGTTATCTCGGCGCTGCTGATGTCGCTGCGCGGTTCGGTCTGCCTCTATCAGGGAGAGGAGCTTGGGCTGGGCGAAGCCGAGTTGCAGTTCGAGGATCTGCAGGACCCCTACGGCATTCGCTTCTGGCCCGAATTCAAGGGCCGCGACGGCTGCCGCACGCCGATGGTGTGGGATGCAACCGCCAGCAATGCCGGCTTTTCGACGGCCAAGCCCTGGCTGCCGGTGCCGGGCAAGCACTTGTCGCAAGCGGTCAATGTTCAGCAGGGCGACGCGGCCTCGCTGCTCGAGCACTACCGGCGCTTTCTCGGTTTCCGCCGCCAGCATCCGGCCCTGGCCAAAGGCGACATCGAGTTCATCGAAAGCGAGGGCGACACCGTCGCCTTCACCCGCCGTGAGGGCAATGAGCAGATCGTCTGCGTCTTCAATCTGGCCAGCAAGCCGGCCGAGGTCGATCTCGGTGGTCAGGCGTTGCTGCCATTGGCCGGGCACGGTTTTTCGGGACAATCCGGCACAGGTTCCATCCGCCTCGGCGGCTACGGCGCCTGGTTCGGGCGCATCGACTGAGTTTTTGACGAAACTGGATTTTTTGAGGAAATCCAGGTTCTCTAGGGAAATCACTGGGAGGAAATTATGGCCGATGTCACGCTGAGACAGGTGAAGAAATCATACGGCAATCTGCACATTCTCCACGGCATCGACCTCGACATAAAGTCGGGCGAGTTCATCGTCTTCGTCGGCCCGTCGGGTTGCGGCAAGTCGACCTTGCTGCGGTCCATCGCCGGGCTTGAGGAGATCACCTCCGGCGAGCTGAAGATCGCCGGCGAGGTGGTGAACGACGTGCCGCCTTCCAAGCGCGGCATTGCCATGGTGTTCCAGTCCTATGCGCTCTATCCGCACATGACCGTCTACGACAACATGGCCTTCTCGATGAAGATCGGCAAGGAAAGCAAGGCCGAGATCGACAAGCGGGTGCGGCAGGCCGCCGAAATCCTGCAGCTGACCAAATATCTCGACCGCCTGCCCAAGGCGATGTCGGGCGGCCAGCGCCAGCGTGTCGCCATCGGTCGCGCCATCGTGCGCAATCCGAAAGTGTTCCTGTTCGACGAGCCGCTGTCGAATCTCGACGCGGCGCTGCGCGTCGCGACCCGCATCGAGATCGCCAAGCTCAAGGAATCGATGCCTGCCACGACCATGATCTACGTCACCCACGATCAGGTCGAAGCGATGACGCTCGCCGACCGCATCGTCGTGCTGAAGGATGGCCATATCGAGCAGGTCGGCACGCCGATGGACCTCTACAAGAAGCCCGGCAATCTGTTCGTTGCCCAGTTCATCGGCTCGCCGGCCATGAACATCCTGCCGGCGACAATCGACAGGACGGGCAACCCGACAATCGTCAGCCATGTCGGCGGCCGCAAGGCAACGGTGCCGATCGCAACGCCGGCGTCAGCAAAGGGTGCGGCAGTCAGCTTCGGCGTGCGGCCGGAGGATCTGTCGGCCGCCACCGGCGCGGAATATCTTTTCGAGGGCGTGGTGGACTATGTCGAGCAACTCGGCGAGGTGCAGCTTGTCTATGTCGATATCGGCCGCGCTGACCTGCCGTTGGTGACCAAGCTGCCCGGCAATGTCGAGGTCAAGCGCGGGGCAAAGCTGCGACTGACCGCGGATGCCGGGGACCTGCACATCTTCGACGCCGATGGGCACTCCTTCTCGCTCAAGCCGGTGGAAGTGAAGGCGGCTTGAGATAGCTGCGTCGTACAGGCATGAAAAAAGAGCGGCGGGCCAGGCCCGCCGCTCTTTTTTTAAGCTTCGGCTGTTAGTTGTTGCCGAACCGATCCCTGTCGCTGCTCTGAGGAACGAACTTCTGTTGGTCGTTCGACGAGTTCAGCAGCTTGTAGACCGCCGAGTTGGTGCCGGTCGACGAAGTGCGGGTGGTGTCGACGGCAGCGGCCGGCTGGTTGGCGCCTTCGGAGCCATAATTGTCGCTGCCGGCAAAGGCAGCGCTCGAAACAGCCAGAACGGCTGCGGTGGCAAGAACGATCTTCTTCATTTTAGTCTCCTGAATTTTTCTGATGCCGCCAGCTGCAGCAGATAAGCCCGCCACGTGCTGGAAACCGGCTTTTAGCGGCCGAAAAGGTTACGGTCGGCACCGTGGGCAGGCGCCTGCTCGGCTGGAGCCGACTTCTCAACCGAAGCCGTATGGCCACTATCGGTCGACGTAATCGCAGGCTGGTTGGCGCCGTTCGAACCGTAGTTGTCGCTGCCGGCGAAAGCGCTGCCGGAGATGGCCAAAACGGCGGCGGCAGCAAGGATGATCTTTTTCATTTCAATACTCCTGAATTTTTTGAGATCCCAAGAAGGGCGGGATAGCTGCCCTTCTTTGGTCGGGATCAGCGATTGCCGTAGAGGTCGCGGTCGGCGCCCTGAACGACAGGCTGCTTGTCAGCGTGCGCCGGCTTCTGAATGGAAGCCGTATACGAGCTGTCGACCGAGACGGCTGGCTGGTTCGCACCATTGGAACCGTAATTGTCGCTACCGGCGAAGGCGCTGCCGGTGATCGCCAAAACGGCTGCGGCAGTGAAGATGATCTTTTTCATTTTTAGGACTCCAGTTTGTCTGTCCGTCTAGCGGCGTGTCTTGGGAGGAATTCGCGTCGTTCGGACAGCCCCGATGTGGGAAAGCCATAGGCTGGTTTCCAATCACGAAGTTGTTCCATGTGGACCACGGTCCTGCACCTTGAAATTGTGCCAGAAAGTTCCTCTATGGTCATTTGTCGCATTGTTTTCAGTCGCTTATGCCGAACCGAGTGGTTCGCTCCGGTGTCGGTTTCCGGGCCGTCGTTCACACCGTCCTGCACGCATTGTCAACAGAAACGAACCGTTCGGTTCGATTAGAGATTGCTAATAGTAACTTTTCGATACCGTTGAGCCCTTTTTGCCCCCGATCGAACTGGATCCGCAGCGATTCGAAACGGCGATGATGGCCTCGCAAGAAACGTCTCAGCTCTTTGACCGGCGGCGGGGGGCGTATGCCGCGCGTGTCGCGCCGCATGGATATGATGTCGCTTTCATGCCGACGTCGCGATCGCTGCCGTGATTAGATGATCGCATCTCAGGTGCCGCTTCGTGACGACGCAGCGGAGAATTGGGAAGCCGGTCAGAATCCGGCGCTGCCCCCGCAACGGTGGTGGAGTTCAAGTCGCAACGGGAGACCACTGGGCAAGAGCCTGGGAAGGTGTCGCGATGGTCCGCAAGGACAACTCCAGAGCCCGGAAACCAGCCCGAGATGCCTAGACTCGACTGATCGCGGTGGGCGGTCAAGAGGTGGATAGTGCATGTCCGGAGCCACGCCGGCCTGCGTCCGATCCTTCCTCCATCACCACCAAGTTCAGTCCTTAAACCACGAGGACAGAACTATGGATACGCGCAACGACATGCTGAGGCTCCTGAACGGCCGCAAGCAAGGCTTTTCGCTGGAACAGCCCTTCTACACCGACCCGGACTATTTCAAGCTCGACATGGAGCTCATCTGGTATCGCGACTGGCTGTTCATCGGCCATGATTGCGAACTGCCGAAGCCCGGCAGCTATATCACCGTGCAGATCGGCGATTATCCGGTGGTGCTGGTCCGCGACCAGAAGGGCAACATCAACGCCTTTCACAATTCCTGCCGCCATCGCGGCAGCCGTGTCTGCAACACTGAGAAGGGCATGGCGGCAAAGCTTGTCTGCCCCTATCACCAGTGGACCTACGAGCTTGACGGCCGGCTGCTGTTTGCCCGCCAGATGGCCGACGGTTTCGACAAGAGCCAGTTCGGCCTGAAGCCCGTCGCCTGCGAGAGCGTCGGCGGCTACATCTTCATCTGCCTGGCGAAAGAACCTGCCGACTTTGCGCCGATGCGCGCCATGATAGAGCCCTACCTCAAGCCGCACCGGCTGAATGAAGCCAAGGTCGCCTTCGAGAGCACCATCATCGAGAAGGGCAACTGGAAGCTGGTCTGGGAAAACAACCGCGAATGCTATCACTGCGCCGGCAATCATCCAGAGCTGTGCAAGACATTCCCCGAAGCGCCGACGGTGACCGGCGTGCAGGGCGCCGACAGCGATCCGGAGATGCTGGCGCACTGGGCGAAATGCGAGGCGGCGGGCCTGCCGAGCAAGTTCCGCATCGATCCGGCCGGGCAATACCGCGCCACCCGCGCGCCGCTGCTGCGCGATGCCGTCAGCTACACGATGTCCGGAAAGCGCGCGGTGACGAAGAACCTGTCCGACACTCTTGCCGCCGACCGCATCGGCACCTTGATGCACTACCACTATCCGACGACTTGGAACCACATACTGATCGACCATGCGGTCACCTTCCGGGTGCTGCCGATCAGCGCCACCGAAACCGCGGTGACGACCAAGTGGCTGGTGCACAAGGATGCGGTCGAGGGGGTCGACTACAACCTTGAGGAGCTCACCCATGTCTGGACCGAGACCAACGACCAGGACCGCCGCATCGTCGAGGAAAACGCCTTCGGCATCCTGTCTCCGGCCTATGAGCCCGGCCCCTATTCGGAGCTGCACGAGGGCGGCGTGATCCAGTTCGTCGAATGGTACGCGGCCTTCATCGGCCCGCGCCTTGCCGAAGGTGGCAGGCCGGCGCTGCGCAGCGTCGCGTGAGCTGGAGCAGGCGAAGAAGGACCGGAGGATGAATGCGATGACGGATCTTGGGCTCTATCGCCATCTCGACCAGATGGCGCCCTGGAACGATAGGCTGCAGGTGCTGGAAGTGATCGGCGTCAGCGACGAGGCGCCTGACGTCAAGACCTTCACCTTCCGCTCCGACAACCAGACCTGGTTCCGCTACAAGCCGGGCCAGTTCCTGACGCTGGAACTGCCGACACCGGACGGGCCGCTGATGCGCACCTATACGCTGTCGTCGTCGCCATCGCGGCCGTTTTCGATCGCGGTGACAGTGAAGGCGCAACCGGGCAGCATCGGCACGCGCTGGATGTTCGACCATCTGGTGCCCGGTTCGCATGTCAAGGCCTACGGACCGGCCGGCGACTTCTCGTTGCACAGCCACCCGGCGGCCAAATACCTGTTCATTTCCGCCGGCTCCGGCGTGACGCCGATGATGTCGATGCTGCGCTGGCTGAACGACTGCGCGCCATGGACCGATGTCGGTTTCGTCAACTGCGCGCGGCGTGCCGAAGAGATCATCTTCCGCAAGGAACTCGAACTGCTCGGCGGCCATATGCCCGGCCTGTCGCTCGGCTTCATGATCGAGGAACGTTCCAGCCGCGAGGGCTGGTACGGTCATATGGGGCGCATCGACGCGATCCGGCTGCCCTTGCTGGCTCCGGATTTCCGCGAGCGCGAAATCTTCTGCTGCGGCCCCGATCCGTTCATGCGCGCCGTGCGCGGCATGCTGGATGCCGCCGGCTTCGACATGACGAAATACCATCAGGAGAGCTTTGCCGCGCCTGTGGTGGAGGAAATTCCGGCGCCGTTTGCCTCCCCGGTCGAGGACGGCATCGCTGCACCTGTCGAAGCCGTGACGCCGATCCGCTTCTCGCTTTCGGAGGTCGATGCCGGCTGCGTCGCCGGCCAGACCGTGCTACAGACAGCGCGCAGCTCGGGCGTGCGGATTCCCGCCGCCTGCGAGTTCGGCCTGTGCGGCACCTGCAAGGTGAAGAAGGTCTCCGGCGAAGTCGAGATGAGCCACAATGGCGGCATCCTCGACCACGAGATCGATGACGGTTTTATCCTTGCCTGCTGCTCGAAACCATTGTCGGCGCTCGAAATCGAGGCTTGAGCCGGTCGACTTCGCCGCAACGGTCACCGACGCAGGCGTTGTGTTCGCGGGTCTTTGTCTTGCCAAGCATAGGCCGAGTGATTTAGACGCACTTAGGAAGGGCTGGCAGACCGTGAAACTGGCGCATCCCTTCATGGGCGCATGGAACGGGGGACAGAGCGATGCAACAGCGGGTCTACGCGGTCGCAAGCAAGGACATCGTTTTCGAATCATTCGATGGCGAAGCCGTCGTTCTCGATCTTTCGAACGGTAAGTATTTCGGCTTTTCCGATTCCGGCAGCCGGGTCTGGCAGGCTTTGTCGTCCGGCGTCGCCACTGAAGCGCTGGTCGGAGCTGCCGCGGGCGCCGCAAAAATAAGCCTGGCCGACCTCGAAAGCTTCGTTGCCCGACTGCTCGATTTCGGGTTGCTTGCGCCAGCCGAAACATCGGCACAACCGCTTTCGGGCGAGCTGTCGTCTGCGCTTGCTGCCAGCAATGAGCCGCTCAAGGTCGATGTCCATGACGACCTTGCCGATCTCATCATTGTCGACCCGATCCATGAGGTCGAGGAACCTCTCGGCTGGCCGGCGGTGAAACAGGCATAATCGTTTCCCTAAAGCGCGTCGCGTTTGAACGGACTCAGGCGACGCGGTTTAGATCTTTGATTTTATGCATGTCGTCGTCTCAAAACCGGGGCCACCCCGAGCGACATGCATCAGGCGACCCGGCGCAATTCTGGACGCTGAACAACCAACACATGCCTTTGATCACGCTGCAAACCCTGCCGGATTATGCCCGCCATGTGCTGGCGGCCGCGGAAAGCGCCGCCGCCTTCTATCCCGTTACCACCAGCGTGCGGTTGCCGGGACTGGAGCTGAGTGTCCATCTCGACCATGGCACGCTGGCGGAAGCCATGAGCCATGCCTTCATACCGGCCCCGGAAAATCCGTCTGCATCTGACGGCTGCCGCATTTTCGTCGCCCACCCGGGCATCGATGGCGTCCTCGCCCCGGCCACCTGGGGCCGAGGCGATTACAACCATCATGCCTTTGCCAACCGGCTGGAAGAGGCCGGATTGCGCGGCAGCTACTATCATGACCTCGATTTCTGGCAGTTCCATGATCCGCAACGCCATGTCGGGGCGCAGCTGATGATGGCGGCCGAGGCCTTTCCGCCATGGGAACAGGCGGCGCCGCTGCGCGCCTTCCTGCATTGGGAATATGCGGCGCGCGGCATGCGGCTTACCCATGCCGGCACGCTGGGCATCGATGGCAAGGGCGTGTTGCTGGCGGGCTCCGGGGGAGCCGGAAAATCGGGAACGGTCGTCGCCGGCCTGCTCAATGGGCTCGATAGCGTCGGCGACGACTATGTGCTGATCGACCGGACCGGGGGGGTGACGGCCTATCCGCTGTTTGCCACGCTCAAGCAGGATCCGGAGGGCTTCAAGCGGCTGAAGCTGGAGGAGCGGCTAAAGTCGTACGAACCGCTGAACTGGCAAGGCAAGCATGCCTTTCACATCGACGAGATCGCGCCTCGACCAACTCCTGCAAGTCTGGACATTATTGCTTTGATAGTGCCCCATATCAGGGGAGGTGCGAGAAGCTCGGTCATGCCCATATCGCGCAAGGATGCCATGATCGCCCTGGCGCCGTCAGGAATCGTGCAGATGCCGGGCGAGCGGGAAGCGGGCTTTCGCTTTTTCAGCGAGCTTACCCGCGATCTGCCATGCTACCGGCTGTCGCTGGGGACCGAGCCGCGCGAGATCGCCGGCACGATTGCGGATTTCGTCCTTCGGGGCGCCGCATGAAGTTGAGCGTCATCGTGCCGGTCTGCAATCGGGAGATCTATGTCGTTTCGACGTTGCGGTCCCTGCTCAGGCAACGCGACGATGCCGATCTCGATATCATCGTTGTCGACGATGGCTCGACGGACAGCTCCGTTGAAGCAGTCCGCGCCATCATGCGGGAAGCGTCGTGCATCCGCCTGTTCCAGCAGGCAAACCAGGGCGTGGCCAACGCGCGCAACACAGGGCTGAGGCAGTTGCTGCCGCAAACCGAACTGGTGTCGTTCCTGGATTCGGACGACGTCTCGCCGGCTGGACGATTCAAGGCTGGCCTACCCCTGTTCGCGGCCGACCCTGCGCTCGAGCTGACCTACTCGCTGATGACGCGCGTCGATCTCATGGATGACGAAGCCCTTCAGCCGGCACCGGGCGGCGCAGGTCCCACCGTGCGCGGCGTCAGCCTTAGCGCCGGGATATTCCGCAGGGCACTCATCGACCGTGCTGGTGCTTTCGACGAGGAGTTCCGGCAGGGCGAAGACGCCGACTATCTGCTGCGCATTTTCGAAACCAGCCCAAAGCACATTTTTCCCGACACCGTCGCGGTATACTACCGGCGCCACCCCGGCAATTTGACCAAGCAAAGGGATGTGGCGGTGCGCGAATACCTACGTGTAATTCAGAAATCCTTGCGGCGGCGCAAGGCCGATCCGTCGCGGCGCCCGGTCGAGGGGCTTTTCGAGATCAAGCGCCCGGCAGAGTGGTGAAACAATGAACAGATCACAGCCTGGAATGCGTGCGTGAAGCTGAGCGTGATCATGCCGGTCTACAACCGCGAACGCCATGTCGGCTCCGCGCTGCGCTCGCTGCTGAGGCAGCGCGATGCCGCCGATCTCGACATCATCGTTATCGATGACGGTTCGACCGACAGTTCGGCGGCGGTCGTGCGCTCGCTGATCGCGGAGGCGCCGTGCATTCGCCTTTTCCAGCAGGAGAATGCCGGGGTGACGCGGGCGCGCAACGCGGGCTTGCGGCAATTGCTGCCGCAGACCGGGCTGATATCGTTTCTCGATTCGGACGACATTTCCCCGCCGGGCCGCTTCAAGGCGGATCTGGCCTGTTTCGACGCAGACCCCACCCTCGAGCTGACCTATTCGCGCATGACGCTGGTCGACGACATAGATGACGATACGCTGGAGCCGACAGCCGACAGCCACTCGGTGACGGTTCGCGGCATTCACCTGTCTCCCGCTATCTTCGTCCGGCGGTTGGTCGAACGCATCGGCAGCTTCGACGAGGATTTCCACCAGGCCGAGGACACCGACTATCTGCTGCGCACTTTCGAAAGCGGGCCGAAATTCACGATGCCCGACACTGTTGCGCTCTATTACCGGCGCCATCCCGGCAACATGACCAGGCAGGCCGATGTTCCTTTTCGCGAATTCATGCGCGCCGTCTACAAGTCGATGAAACGGCGCGAGGCCGACCGCTCCTTGCACCCTGTCGACGGCATCTTCGATTTCAAGGAACTTGCGAATTGGCGTTTCCTGTGATGGCCAGCTACGGCGTCGTCATTCCGGCCTTCAACGCGACCGCCACCATCGCCGAGACGCTGCGATCGGTCGCGGCCCAGACGATCCAGCCCGACGCCATAATCGTCGTCGATGACGGCTCGACCGACGATACGGTCGCGGTGGTCAATGCGCTGGGCATGCCGGTGCAGGTGTTGCGCCAGGACAATGCCGGACCAGGCAGCGCCACCACCAGGGGCATCGCCGCGCTGGCGACGCCCTTCGTCGCCACGCTCGATGCGGACGATCTGTGGCTGCCGACCAAGATCGAAAGGCAGCTGGAGCATTTCGAGCGGTTTCCCGCGACGGCAGGAGTCTTTGCCCACTGGCGGACGTTTCGCGATGACAAGCCCGATGTGCAACAGGACGTGGCCGTGGCGGGCTGGTCGCGCACGACGATGATGATCCGCCGGGAGGTAGCCGAGGCCGTCGGTCCGATCATCGACCCGCAAGGCGGTCGCGGCGACATGGTCGACTGGATCGCCCGTGTCCGCGAGGCGGGCTTTGCGCTTGCCATGCTCGACGATGTCCTGACCTTGCGCCGCATCCGGCCCGACAGCACGTCCTATGGACGCGACCCCGTGCGCGACCGCGGTTATGTCGAAGTCGTAAGGCTGGCCATGCAAAGGCGAGCAGCGAAAAAGGCGAGCGCCGACTGATGGCCAATGCCATGCGCCGTATCGGCCGTCGGTTTCCGGACTATGGTTGGTCATGGCCCACGGGCGGCCTCGACCAGTTGCTGAAGGCCGCATTGCTCCCCGATGAAGAGGCGGCCGGGGGCTATGCGGCGCGCTGGCTCGACGAGAACGATATCGACCATGCTGCTTTCCGCGAGCATCGGCTGCTGGCCGCGATCTCCGACAGGTTCGGCCGCAAGCTCGCTGGGCATCCGGCCTATCCACGTCTTGTCGGCCTGCAAAAGATGCTGTGGACCAAATCGCGACTGGCTGCGCGCGAAGCCGAGCCGGCGCTACAGGCCATGATCGACGCCGGCTGCGCGGTGATGCTTATCAAAGGCGCCAGCCGCATCGCCGTCAACGCGTCGGCGCAGCGCGGCCGGGTGGCGCATGACATCGACATGCTGGTGCGCTCGCAGGCCATGATTGCCGCCTTCGATGTGCTTAGCGAACGCGACTGGCAGATCGCCACCGGCGTCAGTCCGCAATATCTGCGCACCAGGCTGGCGTCCTTGCGTTCGATGAATTTTTTCAAGGGCAGTTTCGGCGACATCGACCTGCACCAGCTCGCTTATGACGGGTCGCAGCAAAGCGCGGAAGATGATCTGGCGATCTGGCAGCGGGCGCTGTCAGCCGACTTCAATGGCGTCCGCGTGCTTGTTCCCTCTCCGGCCGACCGCATGGCGCTTGCCATCGCACATGGCGGCCTCGATGCCCACACCCACAGCGACTGGCTGGTCGACTGTGCGGTCGCCATCGAGAGTGGCGCAGTCGACTGGGGCGTGTTCGCCGACATCATCGCCAAGCGGGGCCTCGCCGTCGCCGCGGCGGTGGCGCTCTCCTATCTCTGCCTGGAGATCGGCATTGCGGTGCCGGAGGCCGAACTTGCAAAGACGATTGAGTTGGCCGACCGCGCCGGCCTGTCGCGCTGGTCCTCGGTGCTGCAGGCCAAGCCGCGCACCGATTTCGGCGGCCTCGTTTGGCTGTCGCGCGGCTTTGCCAAGCAGTTGCGCCTCAAACGCAAAAAGGGCCGCCTGCAGCAGCCGACGCCCGCCGTCTGGCGCGGCAGGCCGACATTGCGCAAGGCAAGAGCGACGTCGGCGCCGTTTGCACTTTCCCAGAGCCTGCCGCGCCCGGACAGGACTGGAGCGATGGTGCTGGACGTCACCGTCAGGATCGTCGTTCCACCAATCCGGCGCCGCATTGAGATGGAAATCAATGCCGGCGGCGGCCATGTCGCCCGCCTGCGTTCCATAGTGATCAGCCGCGCCGGCGGCGGACGTGTGCTGCGCTTTCGCGGCAAGCTAACGGTGGACGACACCGGCCGGCCTCTGGTGATCGAGGCACGGCCATCGCGCCAGTTCCGCAACTGGGACAATGAGGCCGAAGTCGCCGCCTATGGCGCGCTGCCGTTCCAATTGCTGTCGGCAAGGTTTTCACCCACCTGAGAGCGGGTGGCTGTTTCCATGAAACGGTGAACCACTGTGGCCCTCTCAGACGCCATAGCGCTCGGTGCGGATGATTTCCGCTGATATGCCGGCGTCGATCAGCGCCTGGGCAGCCGCCGAGACGAAGGCGTTCGACCCGCAGACGAAGGCGAGCGCCGGCGGCCGCGGCAGCCGCGTGAGCGCCTGCATGACCATTGCCGTGTCGATGCGCCTCGAATAGTCGGACGGGCGCCGTGCCGCCTCGCGCGTCAGCGTCAGCACCAGCTCGAACCCGTCGCGGCGGTCGCCGAGACCGATCAGCTCGTCGCGGAAGATCACCTCGTCCCAGACCCGCACCGAAAACATCAGCTCCACCGGCACCGCCGATTTGCGCAAGGTCCGGTGACGCACCATCGCCATCAGCGGCACGACGCCGGAGCCGCCCCCGACCAGAAGCAGCGGCCCGCCATCCCCATCGGACCAGACGAAATGGCCGCCGAGCGGCCCGCGCAGTTCGATCTCGTCATCGACCGCGGCGATGTCGTGGAAGAAGGGCGAGACTTCACCGTCGTCGAGCTTCTCGATCGCCAGCTCGATCGTGGCGCCGCTCTCCGGCGCCGAGGCGATGGAATAGGAGCGGCGCGCCTGGTAGCCGTCAGGCGCAGTCAGCCTGACATCGACATGCTGTCCGGCGCGATAGGCGAATGGCCGTGACAGCGCGAAGAAGAAACTGGTGACGCGTGGCGTCCGCTTTTCGATCCGGGTGATTTTCGCCGTCTGCCAGGGAGATTGCGGCGCTTCGCTCATGGATCGCCGCTATAGCGCTGCTCGCGCCACGGGTCGCCATAGATGTGATAGCCGCGCAATTCCCAGAAGCCCGGCTCGTCGCGCTCGGTGAACTGCAGCCCGTTCAGCCATTTGGCCGATTTCCAGAAATAGAGATGCGGCACCAGGAGCCGCGCCGGGCCGCCATGGTCGGCCGTGATCGGCTTGCCCTCATAAAGCAGCGCCACCATCGCCTTCCCCGCGGTGAGATCCCTGGCCGGCACGTTGGTGGTATAGCCGTCATAGCCATGCGCCAGCAGGAAGCCGGTCGGCGCTTCGATGCCGGCATCGGCAAGGATGTCGTCGACCAGCACGCCTTGCCAGGCGGTATCGAACTTGGTCCAGGCGGTAACGCAATGGATGTCGCGCGTCATCTTGGTCAAGGGCAGCGCGTTGAACTCGGCCCAGTTCCACTTCTTGATCGGGCGTGGCCCGTGCTTGAGCGTGAACGACCAGTCCTCGGTGCGCACGCGCGGCGTCGGCCCCGCCGACAGCACCGGAAAGCCCTGTTCGAGATACTGACCGGGCGGAATGCGCGCATCGGTCTCCGTCGGAGGCTTTCGACGGGAGGAAAAACCGCGAGTGACCATTTGACTGTCCGTTTTTAGCAGGCCATTGCCGGCCTGCCGTAATGTTCTCGAAGATGTCGCGGCGGGCAATAGGAATTTCGGCGGCCGTGCGGCAGGCCTGTCGGTGGTCCGGCGAGCCTGCCATGATGTCTCAACCGGCGGCGAAGGATACGGCGACGAAGATTTGCGCGTCGCCGCGATCGATCAAAAGCAGCACCGACTTCCGGCCCGATCTGCCGGCCTCGGCGATCGCCTGGTTGGCTTGCCGCGCATTCCGCACCGGCGACTGGTCGACGGCGACGATGACGTCGCCCGGCTGCAGGCCCGCATTGGCGGCTGCCTTGTCCGGATTGACGCGCTCGACCACGGCGCCACGCTGGTTCCGATCACAATGTCGTCAGCGGCCTTCGGTGCGCCTGAGATAGGTTGTGGCGATCTCGCGCATCCGGTTGCCGTCGAAGCTCGGCCCATGGCCGCCATGGCCGAGACGGACAGGCAGATCGAGGAGCCGCTGCATGGTACGGCGATAATCAGGCCGGGAGGAATCCGGCAGGTCGTCGATCAGCATGGAATCGTAGATGGCGTCGCCGGCAAAGAACAACCCGTCCGTCTCTTCGAACAAAGCGATCGAATCCGGCGAATGTCCGGGCAGATGCAGGACGCGGAACTGCCGGTCGCCGAGGTCGACGATGTCGCCCTCGTCCAGCGTGCGCGTCAGCGGCGCCGGCGGGATCTTGTAGTCGGCCGCCGTCCAGCCCGGCGCCGGCAATTTCGAAACGGCGCCGTCGAGATTGTTGAACATGTAGGCGTAGGTCACCTGATCGTTCATGGTCTCGAAATGCTCGGCACTGTGCCGCGGCCCGGCGCGCAGCGGAAACTCGTGCAGCGAGCCGACATGGTCGAGATGGATGTGGGTGGCGACAACAATGAGCGGCTTGCCCTCGGGCGTGTCGATCTCAGGCGCCAGCGGGCAGATGCCCATCCCGGTGTCGACCAGCAGGTCGGCGTCGCGTCCCCTGAAATGCCAGATGTTGGCGCGCACGAAATCATGCACGAACGGCTCGGTCAGCATCGTCGTGCGGTCGTCGATGATCGTCTTGCCGAACCAGTCGCCGACAACGCGCTCGCCACCAAAACGGGTGCCGCCAAAACGGCCGCCCATCAGACGAAGGGCTTTCCCACCTTGTATTTTTCCGGCACCAGCCGCTTCAGGTAAGCCATGCCCGCTTCCGACAGCTGGTTGACATCGGGCTTCATGAAATCGTCGGGCATATGGCGCGTCTTGCCGGCGACGTTCTTCAGCGGCACCTTCTTCAGCACGGTTTTGGAGCCGTCATATTGCAGCGCCACCGAGCCACCGCCTTCGCCGGCAACGGCAACCGCGAAGGCGCCGGCGCCGAAAGCCTCCTGCGCGTCGACGGCGCTGATCGCGCCGACATAGCCGCGCGGCATGTAGCCAAGCGCATCGACGCGCGCGCGCTTGCCCGGCAGGCCTTCGGCGAGCGCACGTTCCAGAGCTGACGGCAGGTCGCTGCCCGACAGTTTGACGTTGCCATGCGCGTCGCGCTCGAGCTTGTCCGGCGGCACCAGGCTTTCGACCAGCGCCTTGCCGTCGGCGGTGCTGACTCCTTCGGAGACGGCGACGATGCAACGCTTGTGGCGGTCGAGCGTGGCGCGCACGTCGTCGATGAAACCGGCGGCGGAGAACGGCCGTTCCGGCACGTAGACCAGATGCGGGCCGCTGTCGGGATCGAGCTGCCAGGCTGCAGCCGCCGCGGTGAGGAAGCCGGCATGCCGACCCATTACGATGCCGACATAGATGCCGGGCAATGCGCGGAAATCGAGATCGACGGACAGGAAGGCGCCGGCGACGAATTCGGCCGCCGAGATGAAGCCCGGCGTGTGGTCGTTTTCCTCGAGGTCGTTGTCGATGGTTTTTGGCGCATGGACGAAAGCAATGCTGCCGCCGGCGGCGTCGGTCAGAATCTGCTGCGTGCCCGACGTGTCGTTGCCACCGATGTAGATGAATGCGTCGGCGCCGGCCTTCTTCAACCCGTTGAGGATGACTTCGCAATAGGCAGCGTCGGGCTTGTCGCGTGTCGAGCCGAGCGCGGCACTCGGCGTGCCGGCGATCAGCCGCAGCCGGTCCTCTGGGATGGCGGAGAGGTCGACATAGTTGCCGTCACGAATGCCGCGCACGCCGTGGAGCGAGCCCAGCACCTTGGCGCCGGGATGGCGCTTGCGGACTTCCAGCGTGGCCCCGACAACCGTCTGGTTGATGACGGCGGTCGGGCCGCCGCCCTGTGCGATGACAAACGTTCCAGCCATGCTCGATCTCTCCCGGCGCTGTGGTTTTCAAGGCACCTTGGCCTAGCTTGCCGCATCGCGCAACGGGAGTTTCCACCGGCGCCAAACCGCCGCACAGGATCAGACGACGACGACCGGGTTCTTCTTGGAAACGCGGCTGTAGAGGTCGATGATATCCTGGTTGATCAGGCGCACGCAGCCCGACGACATCGCCTGGCCGATGCTCGCCCATTCCGGCGAACCGTGTATGCGGTAGCCGGTGTCCTTGCCGTCCTGGTAGATGTAAAGAGCGCGTGCGCCGAGCGGGTTGGTGAGGCCACCGGGCTGGCCGTTTTGCCATTTCACCAGTTCCGGCTTGCGCTGGATCATCTCCGGCGGCGGCGTCCAGGTCGGCCATTCCTTGCCGTACTGGATGTTGGCGCGGCCGGACCAGCGGAAGCCGTCCTTGCCGATGCCGACGCCGTAGCGGATGGCGTCGCCGCCCTCCTGCACCAGATAGAGCTTTCGCTCCTGCAGATGGACGACAATCGTGCCGGGCGCCTCGCCGGTCTCGTTGACGACGATCTGGCGGCGGAACTCCGGCTTGACCTTCTGATAGGGCACCGCCGGCACTTCGAAGCCGCCATCGTTGAGCGAAGCGTACATGACATCGGGGCCGGTGACGTTCTTGTCGACGCTGATCGCCGGACGGATCGGCCGCACCGAGCCGGTGACCGTGTCATCCAGCTGGAATTGCGGCAGCTCGAGCGTCGAAGTGCTGCAGCCGGCCATGCCGAGCAGCGTCATGGCGCCGGCCCCTGACAGGACGAAGCGGCGGGAATAGAGATGTTCGGTCTCGTTTGCGTCGCCATTTGCTGGCGGCGTCACATTCTGCGGCAACTCACGCATGCACCCAAACCCTACGCTGTCGGCGGGAAACATGGTCCGGCCGGATAGCAGGCAGTTTCGCCAAACATGGTTGAAAAAGGGTGAAGGCCCAACGACCGGTCTTAAGCCTGTGCCGCCAATAGCCGCAGCGATCTGGCGAAATGGTCCGCCGTGCATTTTTGGGAGAGGGCTCTTTACATTCCTCCGCACACGAGGATTTATCCTTTTCTTTGCGCTCAAGGAGACAAAGATGTCGTTCGAAAACTGGGCCGCCTTCGCCGCCGCCTCCACCGTTCTGCTCATCATTCCCGGCCCGACCATTCTTCTGGTCGTGTCCTATGCGCTGGGCCAGGGCTGGCGCACCGCCTTGCCGATGGCCGTCGGCGTGGCGCTGGGCGACTTCACCGCCATGACCCTGTCGATGCTGGGCATCGGCGCGCTGCTGGCCGCGTCGGCGACCGTGTTCACCATTCTAAAGCTGATCGGCGCCTGCTATCTGATCTATCTCGGGGTAAAACTGTTTCGCGCCGGCGGCGCGCTCAAAGCCGAACCACGCACAGATGCCGTCTCGGCCGCCAAGATGATGGCGCACGCCTGGCTGGTCACCGCACTCAACCCGAAGAGCATCACCTTCTTCGTCGCCTTCCTGCCGCAGTTCCTCAACCGGGAAGCCGATTTCTGGGCTCAGATGCTGATCTTTGAAGCGACCTTCCTGGCGCTCGCCTTCGCCAATGCCTTCGGCTACGCGCTGATTGCGGCGCGCGCCCGCAACGTCGTACGCAACCCCAAGGCGACCCGCATCTTCAACCGCACCGGCGGCACGCTGCTGGTCGGCGCCGGGATCGCCACGGTGGCGATGCGCTCGGGCAATTAGGAACTGCGGAGCATCAGGGCCGATATGGCAGTAAGAGATCCATTCGGCCTAATGTTCTCGGGCGCGACCGAGGCCGGGTTTTCACCCTACAGCCAGGCCGTTCATGAATTGCAATGCTTCGTCGGCGACCCGGTCGGCTCCGTTGACCGCGCCATATCGGCGGATCCCGGTTTCGTCATGGCGCATGTCTTCAAGGGGTATCTGTTCGGCCTCGCCACCGAACGCGAGGCAACGGCGGTCGCCCAGGCGTGCCATGCTGCGGCACTGCCGCTTGCCGCGACGCCGCGCGAACAGGCGCATGTGGCGGCCCTTGGCCACCTTGCCGGGGGACGCTGGCATGACGCCGCGCGCCTGCTCGAAGATATCGCCATCGACAACCCGCTCGACGCGGTGGCGTTGCAGGTCGGCCACCAGATCGACTTCTTCACCGGCAATGCCCGCATGCTGCGCGACCGTATCGGCCGCGCGCTGCCGTCCTGGCGGTGCGGCATGCCGGGTTATCACGCCATTCTCGGTATGCAGGCCTTCGGTCTCGAGGAGATGGGCGACTATGTCAGGGCCGAAAGTTTCGGCCGACAGGCGATCGAGATCGAGCCGCGAGACGGCTGGGCGCAGCATGCGGTCGCCCATGTCATGGAGATGCAGAGCCGGCAACGCGACGGCATCGCCTGGATGCGCACCAACCCCGAGGCGTGGACGAAGGAAAGCTTCCTGCAGGTGCATAATTGGTGGCATCTGGCGCTGTTCCACTACGATCTCGGCGAGACCGACGAGGTGCTCAAGCTCTATGACGGGCCGATCTATGGCGAGCGTTCGACGCTGGCGCTGAACATGGTCGACGCCTCTGCGATCCTGTGGCGGCTTTATCTCGGCGGTGTCGATGTCGGCGACCGCTGGGCAGCGCTCGCTGCCAACTGGGCGCCGAAGGCTGGAGCCGGCAATTACGCCTTCAACGATGCGCATGCGATGATGGCATTCGTCGGCGCCGGTCTCGAAGCGCCGGTCAAGATCTTGCTCGAAGCCCAGCACGAGGCGATGCGCGGCAGCGACGACAACGCCGCCTTCACCCGGGATGTCGGCCAGCCACTGACGGAAGGCATCAAGGCATTCGGCGAGGGCAACTACAGCGAAGCGGTGCGCCTGATCCGACCGATCCGCGCCATTGCCCATCGCTTTGGCGGCAGCCACGCCCAGCGCGATGTGATTGATCTCACGTTGATCGAGGCGGCGTTGCGCGCCGGCGACACAGCGCTTGCCCGGGCGTTGACGGCCGAGCGCGCACTGGCCCGGCCGGACAGTCCGCTGTCGGCGCTGTTTTCGCAACGCGCCGCCAATTTGTCAGAGAATTGACCCGCGGCGGATCTTGTTTTAAAAACTGGCAAGCCAGATTTTTTCGAGACCCGAAAAAATTAATGGCAATGGGAGGAATGCATGTATCTCGGCCTCGATCTCGGCACGTCGGGCGTCAAGGCGCTGTTGATCGATGCCGGGCAGAAGATCATCGGCTCCGGCCATGCTTCGCTTGACGTATCGCGGCCGCATCCCGGCTGGTCCGAACAAAACCCCACGGACTGGATCCGCGCCTGCGAGACGGCCATTGCCGAGCTGAAAGCCTCGCACCCGAAAGAGCTTGCCGCGGTCAAGGGCATCGGCCTTTCCGGCCATATGCATGGCGCCACCTTGCTCGATGCCGGCGACCAGGTGCTGCGCCCCTGCATTCTGTGGAATGATACGCGCAGCCACGCTGAGGCCGCGGCGCTCGATGCCGACCCGCGCTTTCGCCAACTCACCGGGAATATCGTCTTCCCCGGCTTCACGGCGCCGAAACTCGCCTGGGTGAAGAACAATGAGCCCTCCGTCTTCGCCAAAGTGGCGAAGGTGCTTTTGCCGAAGGATTTCCTGCGGCTGTGGCTGACCGGCGAGCATATCTCAGAAATGTCCGACTCGGCCGGCACCTCCTGGCTCGATGTCGGCAAACGGCGCTGGTCCCCCGAGTTGCTTGCGGCGACATCGCTCGACGAAAGGCAGATGCCGTCGCTGGTCGAAGGCACGGAGAAGGCCGGAGCCTTGCGCGCCGAACTGGCCGCCAGCTGGGGCATAGCATCGGGCACCCCGGTTGCCGGCGGCGCCGGCGACAATGCTGCTTCGGCCTGCGGCATGGGCACGGTCGGCGCCGGTCACGCTTTTGTGTCGCTGGGCACATCTGGCGTGCTGTTTGCCGCCAACGCTTCCTACCTGCCCAATCCGGCAAGTGCGGTCCACACCTTCTGCCATGCCCTGCCCAACACCTGGCACCAGATGGGGGTCATCCTGTCTGCGACCGACTCGCTGAACTGGCTGTCGGAGATTTCAGGCAAGAAGGCCGGCGAATTGACCGCCGAACTTGGCGATGTGCTGAAAGCGCCGAGCGGGGTGTCGTTCCTGCCCTATCTCTCGGGCGAGCGCACGCCGCACAATGATTCCGCCATTCGTGGGTCCTTCACCGGACTGGCGCATGAGTCGAGCCGCGCGGTGCTGACGCAAGCCGTGCTCGAGGGCGTTGCCTTCGCATTCCGGGACAGTCTCGAAGCCCTGAAGACCGCCGGCACGGATTTGACCCGGGTAACCGCGATCGGCGGCGGCTCGCGCTCGCGCTACTGGCTGAAGGCGATCGCTACGGCGCTGCAGGTGCCCGTGGACATTCCGGCCGACGGCGATTTCGGTGCTGCCTTTGGCGCGGCGAGGCTTGGTCTGATCGCGGCGACAGGGGCTGATCCGCTGGCGGTGTGCACGGCGCCGAGGACGGATGCGACGATCGAGCCGGATGCTGCGCTTGGCGGGGCGTATGCCGATGCCTATCAGCGCTACCGGGCGCTGTATCCGGCGATCAAAGGCGTGACCGCGTGAGTCGGCGCGAGGCACCCCCCTCTGCCCTGCCGGGCATCTCCCCCGCAAGGGGGGAGATCGGCAGCGTCGGCGGGTATGCCAGTCTTGTAAGGTGGGTGATTAGCGAAGGCGTGGATGCCAGCCAATCTCCCCCCTTGCGGGGGAGATGCCCGGCAGGGCAGAGGGGGGTGTCTCGCGCCACCCTTAATCGATCACTGCGCCGGCACCTTGTCCAGAAACCCGGTGACGCTCTTCAGGCGCCCATTTTCGATAACACCGATATCGGTGCCTTCGATAACCGACGGCACGCCTTCCGGCCCAAGATTCCACGAGAAGCGGATGCGGTCGCCAAACCCGTCCGGCGTACCCTTCAGCGAGAACCGGAAGCCGGCGAAGCGCTGCTGTACGCCGTCGATCAGCCCAGCAACGCCGGCGTGGCCGTCGCCCTGCATGAGCGGATCGCGGTAGCTGACGTCTTCGGTGAAGGTGGCCTTGAGCAGTTCGGCGCGGCGATCCGCATCGGCCTCGTTCCAGGCGGTGATGTAGTTCTGGGCGATCGTGTTGAGGTCGGTCATGGTCTGTCTCCTTCGTTGAGTGGCTTTGACACGAGGCTTTTCACCCCAAGCGAGAGCGAAACCAATTACGCCTGAGGTAATCAGGGTGAATTCGAGAGAGGACAGAAATCATGAGCAGCGGATTTTTCGGCGACATCAAAGCGATCAAGTATGAGGGGCCGGATTCGACCAATCCGCTGGCCTACCGCTTCTACAATCCCGACGAGGTGGTGGCCGGCAAACGGCTGGAAGACCATCTGCGCTTCGCCGTCGCCTACTGGCATTCTTTCGCCTGGCCGGGCGGCGATCCCTTTGGCGGCCAGACCTTCGACCGGCCCTGGTTTCCCAAGGCTGGCGGCGTCGACACGATGGAACTGGCCAAGCTGAAAGCCGACGTCGCCTTCGAGATGTTCTCGCTGCTCGGCGCGCCCTATTTCTGCTTCCACGACGCCGACGTGCGGCCGGAAGGCAAGGATTTCTCCGAAAGTGCCGCGCGGCTCGACGAGATCGCCGACTATTTTGCCGCCAAGATGAAGAAGACCGGCGTCAAACTGCTCTGGGGCACGGCCAACCTGTTCTCCAACCGCCGCTTCATGTCCGGCGCCGCCACCAATCCCGATCCGGATGTCTTCGCCTATGCGGCGGCGACGGTGAAAAGCTGCATCGACGTCACGAAGCGGCTGAAGGGCGAGAATTATGTACTGTGGGGCGGGCGCGAGGGCTATGAAACGCTGCTCAACACCGATCTTGCCCGCGAGCAGGAGCAGGCTGGGCGCTTCCTCAGTCTCGTCGTCGATTACAAGCACAAGATTGGCTTCAAAGGCACGATCCTGATCGAGCCGAAGCCGCAGGAACCGACCAAGCATCAGTACGACTACGACGTTGCCACGGTCTACGGCTTCCTCAAGCGCTTCGGGCTGGAGAAGGAAGTGAAGCTCAACATCGAGCAGGGCCACGCGATTCTCGCCGGCCATTCCTTCGAGCACGAGCTGGCGCTGGCCAATGCGCTCGGCGTCTTCGGCTCGATCGACATGAACCGCAACGACTACCAGTCGGGCTGGGACACCGACCAGTTCCCCAACAATGTGCCGGAGATGGCGCTGGCCTATTACCAGGTGTTGCAGGCCGGCGGCTTCAAGACCGGCGGCACCAATTTCGACGCCAAGCTGCGCCGCCAGTCGCTCGACCCGCAGGACCTGCTGATCGGCCATATCGGCGGCATGGATTCCTGCGCACGAGGCCTCAAGGCAGCCGCCAAGATGGTCGAGGACAAGGCGCTGTCGGGTCCGCTGGCCGAGCGCTATGCCGGTTGGAACACGGCCGAGGGCAAGGCGATGCTGTCGGGCAAGCGCTCGCTGGAAGACATCGCCGAGCGCGTGGTGAAGAAGAAGATCGAGCCGCAGCCACGCTCCGGCCGCCAGGAGTTGCTGGAAAACATCGTCAACCGCTACGTCTAAAGGCGGAAACTCTGTTCGCACGGCTCTAAGGGCGGCGGGATAACAACCTCCGCCCCGAAACTGGTTTGCGCAGGCCTGTGTCCGACGACAAGGTTTTGCCCTTTGCCGCCCCTCAATGACCGCGCTCCTGCCTTCAAACTGCCGTCACGTATCTCGTATAAGGATGCAGTTGTGGCGGGTGAAAAGGAAGGAGGCGAACCGATATGCAGCATGAACGCGAAATCGACGCCCTGCTCTCATCCGGCGAGACCGGATCGATCATCGACCGGCTGATGGCGCTGCCGCGGCCGACCGACAGCGTAAAAAACGAATGGGATCGTGCTGTCAGCAGCCGATTTGAAGTCCGTCTGGCGAGGCAGATGCGCTCGCAGATGGACGCCGGCAGCGATCGACAGAACGCCGCCTGATCTCCCTTTGTCTGTGCATGTCGTTATCCCAAAACCGCGACACACTCTTGGGCGACATGCATCAACCTCGGCGCAGCCTGACCGGGGCTTCGCCGAAAGCTCTTGAAAACGCTCTGGAAAATGCCGCGGCGGACGAGAACCCCGTCCGCCCGGCAATATCCGCCATGGCGATGCGCGTGTCGACCACCAGCCGCCGCGCCGCGCCCAGCCGCAGCCTGAGATAATATGCGCCCGGCGTCTCGCCGATCGACTTGCGAAAAATGCTCTCCAATGTCCGCGCCGTCACCCCGGCGCGTTTTGCCACCGCGTCGATGGTCAGCGGCTGGTCGACATGCGATTCCATCAGCCGGATAGCCTGCGCCAGACGCGGGTCGTAGCCGTCGAGCCGGCCGAGCGAGACCAGCGGCTGCGCGTCGGTCGCGGCGCGCGCCTGGTCGTAGATGAAGACGCTGGCGACATCGAGCGCGACGGCCATGCCGAGCCGGGTGCGGATCAGATGCAGCATCAGGTCGAAGGTCGGCGACGCCCCGCCCGAGGTGAACACCGGTCCGTCGATGACGTAGCGGTCCGGACGCACGTCGACGCCGGGAAAGGCGGAGGAAAAATCCTCCATGTCTTCCCAGTGGGTGGTGGCGCTGCGGCCTTCGAGGAGGCCGGCGCGCGCCACCAGCCATGTGCCGGCCTCGACGCCGCCGCAGGCGCGAGCCGCGCGGGCCGCTCGCCGTAATCCGGAAAGCAGAGCCGATGTCGCGTAATTCTGGGTGCCGAAGCCGGCGACGACGACAAGCACGTCGGTCGGCTCGGCCGCATCGAAGCGGCCCCTGACCGCCACCGGCAGGCCGCATGTGGTGACCGGCGCCTCGCCGGTGACCGAGACCAGTTTGAAATCGAACAGCGTCTCACCTGAGATGCGGTTGGCGGCGCGCAGCGGGTCGACGGTCGACGCCACGCACATGATGGACGAGCCTGAAAACACCAGCAGCGTCACCTTGAGCGGCGATCGCTCAGCGCGAAAGATGGTCGGTTTTTCGCTTTTGATCACGAGAGCTTCGTAAATTGCAAAACAGTTTCCGGCAAGTCGGTCATTGTTAGGGTCTGTTTCTATGGAGAGGAGATGTCCATGCCGCTCGCGATGAACCGTGAGGTTTTCATTACCTGTGCCGTGACCGGGTCCGGCGGCTCGCAGGACCGCTCCCCGCATGTGCCACGCTCGCCCAAGCAGATCGCCGATTCGGCGATCGATGCGGCCAAGGCCGGTGCCGCCATCGTCCACTGCCATGTCCGCGACCCCGAGACCGGCAAGCCGCGCCGCGATGTCCATCTCTACCGCGAAGTGACGGACCGCATCCGCGCGGCAGAAGTCGATGTGATCCTGAACCTGACCGCCGGGATGGGCGGCGACATGGTGTTCGGCTCACCGGAAGCGCCGCTGCCGCTCAATGAAAAAGGCACCGACATGGGCGGCGCCACCAACCGCATGGAACATGTGCGCCAGTGCCTGCCAGAAATCTGCACGCTGGATTGCGGCACCATGAACTTCGCCGAGGCCGATTATGTCATGACCAACACGCCCGGCATGCTGCGCGCAATGGGCGGCATGATGACGGCGCTCGGCGTCAAGCCGGAGATCGAAGCCTTCGATACCGGCCACCTCTGGTTCGCCAAGCAGCTGGTCGAAGAAAAGGTCTTGAATCCCGACGCGCTGGTGCAGCTCTGCATGGGTGTGCCGTGGGGGGCGCCGGACGACCTCAACACCTTCATGGCCATGGTTAACAACGTGCCGTCGACCTGGAACTGGTCGGCCTTCGCCATCGGCCGCAACCAGATGGCCTATGCAGCCGCTGCAGTGCTCGCCGGCGGCAATGTCCGCGTCGGTCTCGAAGACAATCTCTGGCTCGACAAGGGCGTGCTGGCCACCAATGCGCAGCTGGTCGAGCGCGCCGCCAGCATCGTCACCAATCTCGGCGCCAGGATTTTGGGGCCGGAGGAAGTGCGCAGGAAGCTCAACCTCACCAAGCGGGCGCCGATCGCAGCGGCTGCTTAAGACGGGAGCGGATCATGGCTACCGTCAAATTCACTGCGATGAAGGATGGCGACAGGCAAGACTATGAGTTCCTGACCGCCCATGAGATCGACTATGCCGCCAGGACCGGCGAGCGGCTGCTCGACGCACTGGTGCAACTCGACGAAGGCCTGTCGGGCTACAAGATCACCAGGCTCGGCCATTCGCTGCAAGCGGCGACGCGGGCCTGGCGTGACGGCGCCGACACCGACTGGATCGCCTGCGCGCTGCTGCACGACATCGGCGACATCTACGCTCCCTACAATCACGACGAATACGCCGCTTCGATCCTGAAACCTTTCGTGCGCGAGCAATGCACCTGGGTGGTGGAAAAGCATGGCGACTTCCAGCGGCTCTATTACGCGCATCATCTCGGCGGCAACCGCCATGCTCGCGACCGCTTCGCCAGCCATGCCTATTTCGACGATTGCGACCAGTTTTGCGAACGCTGGGACCAGTCGAGCTTCGACCCGGACTTCGACACGCTGCCGATCGAATTCTTCCGGCCCTTCGTGCTCGAAGTCTTCGCCCGCAAGGCCTACGACCCCTCCGTGATCCGCTCCGGCGAGCGCGTGCCTCTCATCGACCCCGAAACCGCCAAGACAAGAACCGGAGCCTGACCATGAGCATCATCAACAAGGCAGCCGCCATTGGCGGCGGTGTCATTGGCGCCGGCTGGGTGGCGCGGCTGCTGCTCAACGGCATCGACGTGTCGATCTTCGATCCGGACCCGGAAGCGTCACGCAAGGTCTCGGAAGTGATGAAGGGCGCGCGCCGCGCCTACAAGCAGATGGTTCCCGGCGGCCTGCCCAGGGAAGGCAGACCGACCTTTGCCAAGACCATCGCCGAGGCGGTGGCCGACGCCGATTTCATCCAGGAGAGCGTGCCGGAGCGGCTCGACCTGAAACACCGCGTGCTGGCCGAGATCGATCTCTACGCGCCGGCCAACGCCATTGTCGGCTCGTCAACCTCGGGTATCAAGCCGACCGACATGCAGGTGGCGATGAAGAAGCATCCGGAGCGGCTGGTTGTCGGACATCCCTTCAACCCGGTCTACCTGCTGCCGCTGGTCGAGATCGTCGGCGGCGAGCAGACGTTCCCCGAAGCGATCGAGGTTGCCAAGGAAATCTATGCCTCGATCGGCATGAAGCCGGTGGTGATCCGCAAGGAGATAGAGGCCTTTGTCGGCGACCGCCTGCTCGAAGCGGCCTGGCGCGAGGCGCTGTGGCTGATCAAGGACGGTATCTGCACGGTCGAGGAACTCGACGACATCATGCGCTATGGCTTCGGCCTGCGCTGGGCGCAGATGGGCATGTTCCAGGTCTACCGCGTCGCCGGCGGCGAGGCCGGCATGCGCCACTTTATGGCGCAGTTCGGGCCGTGCCTGAAATGGCCGTGGACCAAGCTGATGGACGTGCCGGAGTTCAACGACGAGCTGGTCGATCTGATCGCCACCCAGTCGGACGACCAGGCGCATGGCCTGTCGATCCGTGAGCTGGAAAGGATCCGCGACGACAATCTGGTCGCGATCATGGATGCTCTGTCTAAACAGAACAAAGGCAAGGGCTGGGGCGCCGGCGCCTTGCAAAAGGACTATACCAAGCAGTTGGCCAAGCTGGCGGCGAAGAAGCCGGCCGCATCCAGGGCCGCCGAGAAGTCCAAGGCATCCAAGCCGGTAAAGAAGGCGGAAAAACCGAAGAAAAAGAAGAAGGGCTGAAGACCATGGATTTCGGGCTGTCGGAGGAACAGAAGCTCATTGTCGAGACGACGCGCGCTTTCGTCGAGAACGAGCTTTACCCGCATGAACGCGAGGTCGAGCGCACCGGCGTGCTGCGCCGCGAGCTGATCGAGGAGATCAAGGTCAAGGCAATCGAAGCGGGGCTCTATGCGGCCAACATGCCGGCCGATGTCGGTGGCGCCGGCCTCGATACGGTGACTTGGCTGCTCTACGAGAAGGAACTCGGCCGCGCCAACTATGCGCTGCACTGGACCTGCGTCGCGCGCCCCTCCAACATCCTGCTCGCCGGCACGCCCGAGCAGCGCGAAAAATACCTGTTCCCGTGCATCCGCGGCGAGAAGTGGGACTGCCTGGCGATGACCGAGCCCGGCGCCGGCTCCGACCTGCGAGGCATGAAGGCGACCGCGGTGCAGGACGGCGACGACTGGGTCCTTAACGGCACCAAGCATTTCATCTCCCATGCCGATCTTGCCGATTTCGCGATTAGTTTCATGGCTTCGGGCGAGGACGAAACGCCGCGCGGCAAGCGCAAGAAGATCACCGCCTTCTTCGTCGACAAGGGCACCAGGGGGTTCACCGTGCGCGACGGCTACCGCAACGTCTCGCATCGCGGCTACACCAACGCCATCCTCGAATTCGACGATTGCCGCCTGCCGGCAAGCCAGGTGCTGGGTGAGGTCCACAAGGGCTTCGACGTCGCCAATTCCTGGCTCGGCGCCACGCGCCTGCAGGTCGGCGCCACCTGTCTCGGCCGCGCCGAGCGGGCGCTCGGTCATGCCATCGAGTATTCCGCGCAGCGCCAGCAGTTCGGCCAGCAGATTGGCAAGTTCCAGGGCGTGTCGTTCAAGCTCGCCGACATGGCGACGGAATTGAAGGCGGCGGACCTGATGGTGTTCGAAGCCGGCTGGAAGTACGATCAGGGCACCGTCACCGACCAGGACATGGCCATGGCGAAGCTGAAGGCTACCGAAATGCTCGCCTTTGTTGCCGACGAAGCAATCCAGATCCATGGCGGCATGGGGCTGATGGATGACCTGCCGCTGGAGCGCATCTGGCGCGACGCCCGCGTCGAGCGCATCTGGGAAGGCACGTCGGAAATCCAGCGCCACATCATTTCGCGGGCGCTGCTGCGCCCGTTCGGGGCATAAACCATGCATAAGCTTGAACGTCTCCTGCGTCCAAAATCCATCGCCGTGTTCGGCGGGGCGCAGGCCGCTGCCGTCGTCGCGCAATCGATCAAGATGGGCTTTGCCGGCGAAATCTGGCCGGTGCATCCGAACAAGGACGAGGTCGCCGGCCGCAAGGCCTATCGCTCGGTCGCCGACCTTCCCGACGCGCCGGACGCTGCCTTTGTCGGCGTCAACCGGCATCTCACCATCGAGGTAATCAAGGCGCTGGCTGAGCGCGGCGCCGGCGGCGCCGTCTGTTTTGCCGCGGGCTTTCTTGAGACCGAGGCCTATGACGATGACGGCGAGCGGCTGCAGGCCGAACTGGTGGCTGCCGCGGGCCAGATGCCGATCATCGGGCCGAACTGCTACGGCCTGATCAACTATGCCGATGGCGCGCTGCTATGGCCCGACCAGCATGGCGGCATCAGGCTGCCCGAAGGCGCCAAGGGCGTCGCCATTATCACCCAGTCCTCCAACATCGCCATCAACATGACGATGCAGAAGCGCGGCCTGCCGATCGCCTTCCTGATGACCGCCGGCAACCAGGCGCAGACCGGCCTCTCCGAAATGGCGCTCGGCCTGATCGAGGATGAGCGCGTCACCTCGCTCGGCCTGCACATCGAAGCCTTCGATTCGGTAGCCGGCTTCGAGAAGCTGGCGGCGCGGGCGCGCGAACTGAAGAAGCCGATCATCGCCATGAAGGTCGGCCGGTCCGAACAGGCCAGGCAGGCGACCGTCTCGCACACAGCTTCGCTCGCCGGTTCGGATGCCGCTTCGGGCGCTTTCCTGCGGCGGCTCGGCATTGCGCGCGTCGATTCCATCCCCGCCTTTATCGAGGCGCTGAAGCTTCTGCACGTCACAGGACCACTGCCCGGCTATAGACTGTCATCGATGAGTTGCTCGGGCGGCGAAGCCTCTGTCATGGCCGACAGCGCCGAAGGCCGCTGGGTCAATTTCCCGGAGCTCACCAGCAAACACCGCGCCCATGTCAAATCGACGCTCGGGCCGCTGGTCGCGGTCGCCAACCCGTTGGACTATCACACCTTCATCTGGAACAATGAACCGGCGATGACCGCCACCTTCACCGCCATGGTGTCGGGCGGTTTCGACCTCAACATGCTGGTGCTCGATTTCCCGCGCCCCGACCGCTGCTCGGTCACCGACTGGTGGGCGACGCTGCGCGCCTTCGAGGCGGCGCTGAAGACCAACAAGGCGCATGGCGCGATTGTCTCGTCGCTGCCGGAGAACCTGCCGGAGGAATACACCGCCGAGCTGATGGCGCGCGGCATGGTGCCGTTGTTCGGCATTTCCGAGGCCATTGATGCCGCAGGCGCGGCGGCCTTCATCGGCTGGGCCTGGGCCGAGCCGCAGGCGCAGCCGATCGACACGTCGGCTGCAGGTGCTGCCGGCGGCGACCATGTCACCCCTGACGAGGCCGAAGCCAAGGCGCGGCTGATCAAGGCCGGCTTGCCGGTGCCGAAGGCAGAACGTGCCGCTAACGCTGTCGAGGCCGTCATCTCATCCATGGCGCTCGGCTTCCCGGTGGCGCTGAAGGCGCTCGGCGTCACCCACAAATCCGAGGTCGGCGCTGTCAGGCTCAATCTCAAGGACGCCGAATCGGTCAGCACGGCGGCGCATGATCTGCTGCCGCTCGGCACCGGCCTCTATGTCGAACGCATGGTGCGCGACGGCGTTGCCGAGTTGATCGTCGGCTTCACCCGCGATCCGATGTTCGGCGCGGTCATGACACTGGGCACCGGCGGCGTGTTGGTCGAACTGTTGCGCGACAGCGTTACGCTCATGCTGCCGGCGACGCGCGACGACATCGAGGCCGCCCTGCGTGGCCTTAAACTGTTTCCGCTGCTGGACGGCTATCGTGGCCGGCCCAAGGCCGATGTCGGGGCTGCCATCGACGCCATCGCGGGCATTGCCGGCTTCGTGCAGACGAATGCCGGAGAGATCGAGGAACTCGACATCAACCCGCTGATCGTCTGCGCCGAGGGCAAGGGCGCCTGGATCGCCGACGCGCTGCTGGTGCTGGGAGAGAAGAAGAATGTCTGACGTCATTTCCACCCGCCGCGAGGGCACCATCCTCGAGGTCACGCTCGACCGGCCCAAGGCCAACGCCATCGACCTCAAGACCTCGCGGCTGATGGGCGAGACCTTCAAGGCGTTCCGCGACGATCCCGGATTGCGCGTCGCCATCGTCAAGACCGCCGGCGACAAGTTCTTCTGCGCCGGCTGGGATTTGAAGGCAGCCGCCGGTGGCGACGCGGTCGACGGCGACTATGGCGTCGGCGGTTTTGCCGGCCTGCAGGAGCTGCGCGACATGAACAAGCCGATCATTGCCTGCGTCAACGGCATGGCGGTGGGCGGCGGCTTCGAGCTGGCGCTGTCCTGCGACCTCATTTTCGCCTCCGACCATTCCTCCTTCGCCCTGCCCGAAATCCGCGCCGGCACGCTGGCTGATGCCGCGACGATCAAGCTGCCCAAGCGCATTCCCTACCATGTCGCCATGGACCTTCTGCTCACCGGCCGCTGGATGGATGTGGCGGAAGCGCATCGCTGGGGCCTGGTCAACGAAGTGCTGCCCAAGGACAAGCTCGAGGAGCGCGTCTGGGAGATCGCAAGGCTGCTCGCCAGCGGCCCGCCGCTGGTGTTCGCCGCGATCAAGGAGACGGCGCGGGTGGCGGAGGCGCTGACCTTCCAGGACGCGATGAACCGCGTGACGCGTCGGCAATTGGCGACGGTCGATGCGCTGTATGGCTCGGAGGACAATATGGAAGGGTTTCGTGCGTTCGCAGAAAAGCGCGACCCGGTGTGGAAGGGGAAGTAGCCTCTTTACCCTCCTCTCGATGGGGAGGGTCGGACCGAAGGTCCGGGGTGGGGTGATGCGCCACCACCCCCCACCCGCCGCTTCGCGGCGACCTCCCCCATCAAGGGGGAGGTAAAGGAGCTGCATGACCGACTACAAAACCCTCATCGACGCCGAGACCTGGGCCTTCATCGAGAAGACCAACTCCTACTATCCGCCCGACACGATCAACTACACCATCGCCCAGCAGCGTGCGATCTATGACAGGATGTGCCGCGAGTTTTTTGCCGGCTATCCCGATGGCGTGACGGCGGAAACAATCATTGCCGCCCACGACATCCCGATCCGCATTTATCGCAGCGCGACACCGGGCCATGCCGCGATGGTGCTTTACATCCATGGCGGCGGCTTCATCCTCGGTGGGCTGGACAGCCATGACGATGTCTGCGCCGAGCTGTGCGCCCGGACCGGCTTCGAAGTGGTCTCCATCGACTACCGGCTGGCGCCGGAGCATCTGCACCCGGCCGCCTTCGACGATGCGCTGCATGCCTTTGAATGGGCGGCCTCAAACTACGACTGCCCTATTTTGCTCTGCGGCGACAGCGCCGGCGGCAATCTCTGCGCGGCTCTCGCCCACGCGACGCGCAGCCATGCCAAAAAGTCGATCGGCCAGGTGCTGATCTATCCCGGCCTCGGCGGCGACCGTTCGCAAGGCTCCTATTTGACGCATGCGGAAGCGCCGATGCTGACGGCGCGCGATCTCGACTTCTACAGGGATATCCGCACCGGCGGCCTCAATGGGACCGGCGACATCACTTTGTATCCACTGGCCGACGCAGATTTCATCGGCCTGCCACCGACAGTGCTGATCACCGCGCAATGCGACCCGCTGTCGTCGGACGGCGAGGCCTATCGCGACCGCGTCCTCGCTGCCGGCGGCCATGCCGCCTGGTTCGAGGAGCCGGGACTGGTGCACGGCTATCTCCGGGCCAGGCACACGGTCGGCCGGGCCCGCGCCAGCTTCAACCGTATCGTCGAAGCGGTGTCGGTGCTGGGCAAGGGCGACTGGATCTGGTGATCCGGCTCAACCGCGGACAAAGGCGATCAGCGCCTCGGCCATGCGATCGTTGAACTCCCGGCGAAAGCGGTTTTTCTTCAGCCATTCCGGGTTTGAGCCGACGGTCTTGTTGGCATCGACGACAATACCTTTGCCGTCGACGATGAAATAGTCGATGGCGCCGAAATCCAGATTGAGCCTTTGCCGCACCGCCAGCACCTCCGGCGGGACGGCGCCGCCCACCTCATTGCTCAGGATTTTTGAGCCGGCGCACAACACATCGTCGTAGACCTGCCGCATGTTGACCTCGGCACCGAGCAGGAACATGTAGCGGTGCTTGACGATGGGCAGGTCGAGCGTATCGAAAGCGAACTTTTCCACCATCAGGCGATTGTTGCGCCATACATCCCGCGGAACCTCGCCGATCGTCTGGTAGACCTTATAGGGCGGGCACAGGCGGTCCTTGTAGCCGGGTTCGAAGAGCTTGCGGATGGCATGCGCGCTCCTGGTCAGGCCGTTGCGATGCTGCCACCAGCGCTGCTCTGGTCGGCCCCTGGAGTTGAGGACCGTCTTGACGACAACCGGCCCCTCGTGGCTGTCGCCTGCCTCCAGCTTCAGTGTCGAATAAAGGTGCCGGTGGATGGACAGCGCGCGGCCATTGATGGTGCGGTCGTAGAGGTGGCCGAGACCGCGGTACGTTGGCGGCACGATTGTCAGGTCGACATGCAGAAAGGCCACCGGCGCCCGATCTCGGCCGGCCGGCCGGTCGAGCAGGCGCACTTTCAATCCAGCCTGTTCCAGGTAAGGCAGTAACTGCGCGATGCAATAGCTCCGCACCAGTCGGAAATTGCGCAGGCTCTCTACATAGACATCGAGATCGGCGGCAGACACCGAACGCTATTCCTTGATATCGACGCCCGAGAAATCGTGGTGATCAAAGGGGTCCATGACATAGCCCGTCACCTGTTCGCGCATCGGGATCGAGACCACGGAGTGGGCGATAGCGACCCACGGCATCTGCTCCCTGAAGATCGTTTGCGCCTGCGAATAGAGTTTTGCGCGGGCAGCGGGATCGACGATCCCGGCTGCCTGCTTGAGCAGATCGTCGAAGGCCGGAAAACACCAGTTGGCACGATTGGTGGTGCCGACGCCGGCACAGCCAAGCGGGACCGACAGGAAGTTATCGGGGTCGCCATTGTCGCCGGTGAAGCCGAACAGCATGGCGCCGTCGCGGTCGCGTGACTTCGAGCGGGCAAGGTATTCAGTCCACTCATACGTCACGACTTCCGCGGTGACACCGATCTTTGCCAGGTCGGACTGGATCATTTCGGCCATACGCTGCGCATTCGGGTTATACGGACGCTGCACCGGCATCGCCCAGATCTTCATGTGCAGGTCTTTTACGCCGGCATCGGCGAGCCCCTGCCTGGCGGCAGCGGGGTCGAAGACATGATCGGGGCTCGTCTTGTCATAGGCCCAGGAGGTTGGCGGCAGCGGATTGCGTGCGACTTCGCCGGTGCCGCGGAACACGACGTCGACCAGCGCCTGCGTGTCGATGGCAATGGCGATCGCCTTCCTCACCCTTGGATCGTCGAAGGGCTTCTGCAAGGTGTTGAAGGCGAGGTATCCCGTATTGAGGCCCTCCTGCCGCATGACCTTGATTCCGGGCGTCGCCTTGATCGCCTCCAGGTCGGCCGGATTTGGATAGGGCATGAGATCGCATTCGCCGGCGCGCAGCTTTTCCATGCGAATGCTGGCATCGGTGGCAATGGCGAAGACGAGATCGTCGATCTTCGGCTTGCCGCGCCAGTAGTCCGGATTGGCCTTGTAGCGGATGACTGCATCCTGCTGGTAGTCGACAAGCTGGAACGGACCCGTCCCGACCGGCTTCAGCGCCAGGTCGAGAAGCCGCTTCTCTGCGACGAGCTTGTCGGCATATTCCTTGGAAACGACCGAAGCGAAATCCATCGCCAGGTCGGCAAGCATCGGCGAATGCGGCGCCTTCAGCGTCATCACCACAGTATGGTCGTCAAGCTTGCGCCAACCGGCGACAAGATCCGGCATGCCGATGCCGTCGAAGTAAATGTACTGGCGTTTGGCGTAATTGTTGAACGGGTTCTGCGCGTTGGCCTGCCGGTCGAAGGTGAACAGCACATCATCGGCGTTGAAGTCGCGGCTCGGCGTAAAACCCTCGACGCTGTGGAATTTCACGCCGTGCCGCAGGTGGAATGTGTAGGTGAGGCCGTCGTCGGAAATCTCCCAGCTTTCGGCAAGGCTGGGGCGCACCTTGGTGGTGCCGGGCTCGAACTCGACCATGCGGTTGTAGAGAGCGGTGGCCGAGGCGTCGCGGGATCCGGAGGCGAGTGCGGGATCGAACGTATCGGGGCTAACCTCGGTGCAGTAGACCAAGGTCTTGGCTACGGATTGATGGACCGGCAACGCACATGGAAAAAGCGCCGCCAGCAAGAGAACGAAGTGCCTGCGTGTCATGATCCCCCCAGGGTTGGGAAGACGCTAGCAGAAGCCGGCACTGACGGTAAGTAAGCCGGCCGGTCTTTCGCGCGCCAAGACTGTTTTCCACCTTGAGTTGACACAAGGAATTGGCCGCGCCTCTGTGAAATGGCGGACAGACCCGGCCGCCGTTTTGCATGAACCTTTCCGCTCCAGCCTGCGACTGACTACCAGGCGCCGCATGGTGCGGGCCGGAAAGGATGCCCCATGACCAGGACCCCAGAGGCTCCACGGTCTCCGGGACCAACGCAAGCTCAGCGCGACCACCGCCTTCGGGATGGAGTCGATGCGCTGGGCTTTCGGCTGATTCCGTTGACCCTGCGCAGGAGCAGGCGTATCGTGAAGATGAGGAAAGCAGACAATTCGATCAGGGACGAACGTGCCGGAACGCCGCGCCTTGCCCTGTTTCGCGCGGCCGGACCGGATGTTCCTCCCGAAAACTTCGGGGGGAGTTTTATGTCCTGCGATCGCGGCGCGTCCATGTCGTCTCCAAGCGGCGGTTTGCGCCGTTCGCTCCATCTGGCCGGCGGTTTGCTTGCCCTGGCGCTGAGCGCCACGCTCTGGTTGGACACAGCCGCCCAAGCGCAGGAAACCCAGATCATCTATCCCGGCTCGATGGCGGTCACCGGATTTTCCGGCACCGTCATTCCCAATTTCGACTCTGCCGATTCCGAAAGGGGGGGGCTGCCGCCCGGCGTCGACCCGGTCGACGAAACCTTCATCGACACGACGCGCGCCACCTTGCGCGTCTTCGACGTTTCGGCGCTCGGCGGACCGGCTTCCGGCCAGCTCGTCTACACGCCGCCGCCTTTCGAGGTGACGGCCGAACAGATCGGCCAGGTGTTCGCCATCACCTATGATGACGGTGTGCGCGACGGCGTTCCCACGGGCGTCCCCAACCTCTATGCCGGCGCGACCTCGCTGCACGGCATCCGTATCGTCACCCCGGACGAAGATGCCGACGGTCGGCCCGAGCGACAGCGCCGCGGAACCGCAGGCGCCGTCTTCATGGACGGCCAGTTCGGCACCGAAAGCGGTGGCGGTCCGGGCACGATCTGGAAGATCGACGGCATCACCGGCGCGGTCTCCAAATTCGCCGACATTGACACCAACAGCGGTTCCGGCATCGGCGACATCAGCTTCGACAGCAATCACCGCGAGTTCTTCGCCAGCGACCTCGACACGGGCTTCATCCACCGCCTCGACGCCAACGGCACGCTGATCGACACATTCGATCACGGCGTGGCCGGGCGGCCGGCGCATGGGCTGGCTCCCGTCGCCGATGACGGTGCGGTGATGGACATACAGGGTGCTGCCTTCGACTCGGAAGACCCCGACACATGGGGCTACACGCAGGACGAACGCCGCGTCTGGTCCGTCGCCTATCATGGCGGCCGGCTCTATTATTCGGTCGGCGAAAAGGCCGAGATCTGGTCGGTTGGCATTGCCCGCGATGGCAGCTTTGCCGGTGATCCGCGCTGGGAGCTGACGGTCAAGGCCGACAAGGACTACGCCGTCACCGACATCGCCTTCGACAACCAGGGCTTCATGTATCTGGCGCAGCGCGGCCCGGTCGAGAATCGCTACGATTACAGCCAGTTCGCCGATTCCGGCAAGGGCGAGGTCATCCGCTACTGGCGCGAAAACCCGGACGATCCGGCGACGGAATCGGTCTGGGTGGAAGAGCCGCAGGAATATGCAGTCGGCTTCCCGCAAGGCAACCGGCAGTCGGCCGGTGGGCTCGACCTGCAATATGGCTATGACGCCGACGGCAATCTCGACACCGGCGTGTGCACCGACACGCTGGTCAACACCGGCGACAAGCTGCGCGACAACCCGACACTTGCCGACCAGCTCGCCGCCGGCGGGCCGCTTGCCGTGCACGGCGTGCAGATCACGCCGACGCCGTTGGTCAAGCCGGCCAACGTGCCGCCTTTCGGCTCGTGGTTCGTCGACTTCGACGGCTATTTCGAAGACCCAGAAGTGGAAGGCCATGTCGGCGACGTCGAGGTCTGGCACCCCTGCGACGGCCGTGCCGGCTATTATGAAGAGATCCCAGGCGGTTATCTGCCGCCGTTCTATCCGCCGGGCTTCCCACCGCCCGGCGATCTGCCTCCGTGCATCGATGTCGAGGATGTTCAGTTCTACTGCACGCCTCGCGGCCTCCAGGCCGACCTCTATCTCCATGACCATGCCGGCTTTGGCGGCGATTCGATCAAGGTCCAGTCCATGACACCAGGCGTCGGGGTGACATCACCCCAGTCGCATGCTCCCGGTAAGCCTTACACGGTCGACATCACCGGCCATTCTCCGGGCGACAGAGTCGATGTTGGACTTTGCTTCTACAGGCAGTCCGACAAGGACAAGGGTGGCTACTACCCTTGCTGCAAGATGACTCTGCCGCTCAGAACCCCAGCCGTCAGCTGCGAACGTTGAGGAGGGGAAGATGAAAAATCTCGCACTTTCCCCGACCGCGAACAGCAGTCAATCCAACGGCAAGCAGCCAACCGTCATGGAGACCATCATGAAACCCCTGTCATATGCCAGGCGCGGCGCGCGCTGGCTGATGGCGGCCGGTATCGCGGTCGCCATGTTCACCCCTGTGGCAAGCCACGCCGAAGATGCAGTCCCGATCACTCCGGAACTGCGGCTCGACCTCGACAATTCAAAAATCGTCAATCCGAGGCCGGAACGGATCGTGCCGTTCTTCACCAAAACAGGCACACAGAGGAGCTGCGACTACGTCGTCTACTCCCTGAGCTTTGGCCTGCGCGGCGACCCGCAAGGCTTTGCCGACCCAAGCTTTTCGGCCAGGCGGAAGAAACTCCAACTCGACTTCAAGGATCAGCTTCCGCACGGTCTTGCGATCGTCAACGTCAACGTGTCCGGCGACGGCACGGATGCGTCTGGCGGACCGCTGCCGGGTGCGACAATCAGCACCTCGGCTAATCCGAACGATACGGCAACGGTTTCCGATTTCCGGATTTCCACCACCGATCTCGACGGCGCTGGGGCTGGCAATGAACGCGTCATCAATTTCAAGATCACCGCCAAGATCGACCATGCGGCGTTTCCTTCGCCGACCATCGTCGACAACCAGGGCATGATCAAGGTAACGCCGGGCGTCGGCACGGGGGCCATCATCCCGTCGCAGGATCCGGGCAAGCCCGACGACGGCGACTACAAGACCGGGGCCAAGACCTCGATCAAGATCGACCTCACCAACTGTGACAAGCGGCCTCCGCCTCCCGACCGGGAATGTTTCAAGGTGGAGCGCGGCACGGTCGATTGCGTGCAAGGCGGCGGCGCGTTCATCTACCACATGCCTGTCGGCCCGGAGATGGGCGGCAAATGGGTGCAGGTATCGACGACGACCCCAGGCATCACCATCATCCCCGACACGCAATTGGTGCCGGCGGGCGGCGGTGTGCTGAACTGGAAGATCGTCGGTGCATCGCCCGGCGACGTCATCCACCTCATCGTCACCGGCATCGAGACCTATGCCGGCCCGAAGGAGGGTTGGGGACTATGCTGCACGCAGACCATCGACATCGTCATCCCGCGTGACTTGAGATGTCCCCCCAAGGACAAGGAACCGGACCTCAAGGTCGAGAAACGCGCCGACGTGACGCGTTGCACGATGGGCGGCGGCTGCGACTTCACCATCAAGGTCACCAATGTCGGCGACGGGCCGTATCACGGCAAGATCGTGCTCGACGAGGTGACGCTGCCGGCCGGCTCGACTCTGGATTCAGGGCCCAACCCGCCCTGGGTATGCATGCCCGGCGTGACCCCGATGACGTGCACCTATCCGGTGACCACGCTCAATCCGGGGGCCTCCATCAACCTCAAGCTCGGCTTCAAGCCGGCGGGTGGTTGGCAAGGCAGCGCGTTGCGCAACTGCGCCACCTATAATTACGGCGCCAGCGGCAAGCCGCTGTTCGGCAGCCAGCAGAACGATCGCGGCTGTGCCTCGATCCCGATCTGCCGGCGTGGCGACCGCGACCGCGATTGCCGGCCCCCGGTCGACAAGAAGGTCGACTTGATCCTGAAGAAGCGTGCCCGCATCCCGGTCTGCACGCCCGACGGCATCTGCTACTTCGTGATCGACATCATCAACAATGGCAGCGTCCCCTATAATGGGCCGTTGACGGTTGTCGACAATTACCCGGGCGGCGCGCCGGCCTCTTCGACCTTCGGCCCGTCTCCGCCCTGGACATGCGGACCGAACGGTCCCGGCCAGTTCCGCTGCGACAATGCCGGCATCGTGCTGATGCCGGGCGCATCGACGCCGATCGTCGTCAGGGCGGTCATGCCGGCCGGCTACCAGTCGGATTCGGTCGAGAACTGCGCGGCGCTGAAGCCCGTCCCCGGTGAGGTCGACCTCACCAACAACAAGGCCTGCGCCAAGGAACGCTTCCGTCATCCCAATGGCGGCAAGCCGACCCTACGCATCACCAAGGTCTGCAATGGCTCGCTCGCCGGTGCGGCGGTGGTTTCCTGCCGCATCACCGTCATCAGCCTTGGCACCTCTGCCCCCACCGGTCCGGTGCGGGTCAACGATGCTGCCACGCTGATATCGGGTGGCGCGCCGGTCCAGATCCAGACCGTCACACCCGACGGTGCGGAATGGGCCTGCGGAGCGGTTCCGGCCAATGCGCTGTCATGCCAGATACCCGGCGCCGCGATGACGCCCGGAACCTCCAGGCACTTCGACGTGACGGTCTTGGCCAATGGCGCGTTCGAGAACTGCGCACGCGGCTCATACGGCCCGGCCCCTGGAGACGACGTCGTCTACCCGATCGGCCAGGCCTGCGCCAAGGGCGGCGGCACGTCCACCATTAGCGTCAAGAAGACCGGCGATGCCGAGTGCCAGCCGTGGCAACCCTGCTCGTTCGAGATCACCATCACCAATGATGGCCAGACCGCCTTCTCCGGTCCGGTCCGCATCGGCGATGCGATCGGGGTGGACGGGCTGGGGCGGCTGCAAGGCGTCGCGATCACCTCGATCGAACCTCCCTTCGGCTGCTCGCCCGAACCGACGACCTTGCCGTTGACCTGCATTGCCAACCTGACGCTCGGCGCCGGGGAAAGCCATGTGCACAAGGTCACCGTGGTCCTTCCCGACGCTCCCTTGGTCAATCTGCGGGGCAACGTCAGCGGCCAGAACTGCGTCGGCGTCTTGTCTCCCGACACCAGGGTGCAAGGCGGCGGCGACGTACTGCCCGGCGACCTGACCAACGTCCAGGGCGATCGCGGCAAGGCCTATGCCTGCCATCCGTTCACCATCAAGCGCGAGGTGAAGAAGGAATGCTCGCCAGGCTTCGTCATGAACGATGCCGGCCGGTGCGTGTGTCCGGAAGGCACGACGTTCCGCAACGGCCAGTGCTCGCCCGACGGCGGCGTCATCATCCAGCCGAAGGATCCGAGGCCCTGCGTGCTGCTCAAGGGCCAGATCCGCACCGAGGATGGACGCTGTGTCTGCCCGCGCGGAACCGAGCTTGAGAACGGCGCTTGCGTCAAGACCGACAAGCCTGGCTGCACCATCCCCGGTTCGGTCCCGACGTCGGACGGCAATGGCTGCTACTGCCCGGAAGGTACGCATCTCGACCGACAGGCAAACGCCTGCGTGCGCGACAAGCAGAAGCCTCAGGAGTGCGGCATACGCGGCCAGGTTCATGACGCCGATGGCGATTGTGTCTGCCCGCGTGGGACAGAGGTGCGCAATGGAGCCTGCCGGCCGATCCGGCCAAAGCCTGAACAATGCTCGATCCGTGGTCAGATCCAAAACGCCAACGGCGATTGCGTCTGCCCGGACGGCACAGAAGTCAGGGGCAAGGTCTGCCGGCCGATCCGGCCGAAGCCCGAGCAGTGCTCGATCCGCGGCCAGGTCCACGACGCCAACGGCAATTGTGTCTGCCCGCGGGGTACCGAGGTGCAAGGCAATGCCTGCCGGCAGAAGAAGCCTGTGCTGGAACAGTGCGACATACGCGGCCAGGTGCACAACAAGCGCGGCGAGTGTGTTTGCCCGCGCGGCACCCAGGTGATCGACGGCGCATGCCGCAAGCCGAGGCCGCAGGTGGGAGACTGCGCCCCGGGCTCGCAGATGGTCGGCGGCCAGTGCGTGCCGATCATCAGGCGGCGCTGCCCCGAAGGCACCGTTGGTCGGTTCCCGAACTGCAGAGCCATCCGGCAGCAGCCGTCGCTCGACCCGACCCTGTTGCTCAATCCAGGTGTCCTTCAGCAGTTCATACCGAAGCGCACGCCGCAGACGCAGGTACAGCCGCAAAGGGATCCGGCGGCCAACTTCAAGCCATAGGATCTGATACGAGTCAAAATTCAGAACCCCGCCGGAGCGATTCGGCGGGTTTTTTCCTTGGGCGCGCTGCGGCGATCAGGCGGCCAGGTATTCGCCGAACCCGCTGCCGGGCGCAGCAAATACCGACTTTCCCTTTCCGGGATCATAGTCTAGAGCAGTTCATCGTTTCGTGGAAACGCCGAACCGCTCTATCTCTTTGTTTTCACGCAATTCCGGACGGAAAGCCGTTCCCACTTTTCCTGGAATTGCTCTAGCAGTCGTCAAGGCCGCGCCCGCAAACAGGGCGCCCAAAGGGGCCGCATCATGAGCAGGAAGACCCTGATCGCGCCATCGGTGCTGGCGTCGAATTTCTCGAAGCTCGGCGACGAGGTCGAGGCGGTGACCGCGGCCGGCGCCGACTGGATCCATCTCGACGTGATGGACGGGCATTTCGTGCCCAACATCACCTTCGGCCCGCCGGTGATCAAGGCCATCCGCAACCGCACCAAGGCCTTTTTCGACTGCCATTTGATGATTGCGCCGGCCGATCCTTATCTGGCCGCCTTTGCCGATGCCGGCTGCGACGGCATGACCGTGCATGCCGAGGCCGGACCGCATCTCGACCGCTCGCTTCAGACCATCAAGGGTCTCGGCAAGAAGGCCGGCGTATCGCTCAATCCGGCGACGCCGGAAAGTGCGATCGAATATGTGCTCGACCGGCTCGACCTGATCCTGATCATGACCGTCAATCCGGGTTTCGGCGGCCAGGCCTTCATCCCGGCCATGGTCGACAAGGTCAAGCGGGTGAAAGCGCTGATCGGCAACCGGCCGATTCGCATCGAGATCGACGGCGGCGTGTCGCCGGAAACCGCCCCCCTGGTCACATCAGCCGGCGCCGATGTGCTGGTGGCAGGCGCCGCCATCTTCAAGGGCGGCAGCGTCGAAGCCTATCGGGCCAATATAGAAGCCATCCGAACCGCGGCCGACCGGGCTGCCGGCTGACATCAGTTCCAGGGCAAGTTCCCGGCTGGTCGGTTCTCCTCGGCCTGATCTCCCTGCCTGATCCTTCGATCTCCCAAAAAGCCGTCAACGGGTGGCAGCCGCAAGGGCATCGCGGCAAGCGACAGGATCGCGGCATCCGGCACTAGTTTTGGCCCATAAATCTAGTGGATAACTGCCGAAGGGATCTGCATGCGGGGAGAGGTCAATCCGGCGGCATGACGCGCGTTAAGAAAAAATTATCCGTATTCGGATCTCGAAGCTGTTTCTCGAGGGCACCTGCCATGCTGGCAGACAAACTTTCTTCAGAAGAACAAGTTTTTCACGATTTTAGTTACTTCCGGCGGATAAGATGCGGTCAACCTTCCTCTTTAAGTCGAATATCGTGATCTTTCGCTTGAGGGGCGGATGCCTTAGGAGTTACAGTAAGTTTACAGGGGAAATCGTTTGCTTCGCGAACGGGCTAGCGGAGCATGGGAGAGCTACAGGAGTCATATTGACCTACGGATCTGCCGATGTGAGCGAAGGCGCGGGACCCAAGAGCACACTCGCTAGTACGGTCTATCAACAGCTTCGCGACGATCTCCTGCGCGGCGTGTTTGAAAGTGAAAGCAAGCTTCGTGTCGAATGGGTGGTTTCCCGTTACGGCGCCGGCGCCTCACCGGTTCGCGAGGCCCTCAACCGACTTGCTTCGGAAGGCCTGCTCGGCCGCCACGACCAGCGCGGTTTTTTCATCATGCCGGTCAGTGCCCCGGAACTTGAGGAATTGACGCGCACCCGCTGCTGGCTGGAAGAGCGGGCGCTGCGTGAATCCATTGCCAACCGCACCGGCGAATGGGAAGAGCAGCTCGTGCTGGCCTTGCATCGCCTGGCGCGTGCCCCGCGCCGCTTGCCGGAGGACCCGTCCTCGAACAATCCGGAATGGGAAAAGCTGCACCGCGCCTTCCATAGGGCACTAATCGCAGGCTGCCGATCGCATTGGCTGACCGGCTTTTGCGACCAGCTTTCGGATCAGGCCTCCCGTTACCGGCTGATCTCCCAGGACGGCAGCGAGCGCGACGAAATCAGTGAACATCGGCTGATTGCGGAGCGCACGGTGGATGGCGATGCCGACGGCGCCGTTGAAGCCCTCCTCAACCACTACCGTCTGACGGCAGCCATGTGCATGGAGCGCTTCAACGACAGCGGCGATCCACGCGTGAGCGCCACCAAGGCGCTGCGCAGCCGCAGATAGAAGCGCTTCCGGTCCGCTATCCAAAATCCGCCCGCTATCCAAAATCGCCCGTTATCCAAGTCCGCTTGACTTCATCTGATCGGCGGCAAACCCGATTTCACGTTTTTGCCGGACGGAGGCGAAATCGTTTCCTTTGTTCCAAAGCCATCCGGCTCTAAATCAAAGGGATAGAGCATGATGTCCTCCGAAAACCGCTTCACACTTTTCGGCATCATCTCTAGGGAATGCGCATGACCAATCACCTGTTCGACGCGTTCCGCAGCCGGATTTCAGCCTCCGAGCGCATCCTGATCGCGACCGATGACGGACGCGCGATCGCCTATGGCGACATGCTGGCGCAATCGGCACAGCTGGCACATGCGCTGAGGCATTTCGGCGTCGAGCCGGGCGACCGCGTTGCCGTGCAGGTCGAAAAAAGCCCTGAATGCATTTTCCTTTACCTCGCCTGCCTGCGCGCCGGCGCGGTCTTCCTGCCTCTCAACACCGCCTACACGCTGGCCGAACTCGGCTATTTCTTCGGTGATGCCGAGCCGCGGCTGGTCGTCTGCGACCCGGCCCGCGCCGGCGCTATCGCGCCGTTGGCGCAGGCGTCGGGTGCTGCCACCTTCACGCTTGGCAGCAATGGTGAGGGCTCGCTGACCGAACTGGCGGCACAACAGCCCACGGATTTCGACGCCGTGGCGCGCGGGCCGGACGATCTGGCCGCAATCCTTTACACATCGGGCACCACCGGACGCTCCAAGGGCGCCATGCTCAGCCACGAAAACCTGGCCTCCAATGCGCGCGTGCTGGTCGAGCAATGGCGTTTCACCGGGGATGACGTGCTGATCCATGCCCTGCCGATCTTCCACACGCATGGCCTGTTCGTCGCCACCAACGTCACCCTGATGGCCGGCGCCTCGATGCTGTTCGAGCAGAAATTCGACGCCGGCCGCATCGTCTCGCTCTTGCCCCGCGCGACAGTGCTGATGGGGGTGCCGACCTTCTATACCAGGCTCCTGCAGCAGGACGGGCTGGATGCCCAGGCGGCGAAGAACATCCGCCTGTTCGTTTCCGGCTCGGCGCCGCTGCTCGCCGAAACGCACAAGGCCTGGCGCGAGCGCACCGGCCACGACATTCTCGAGCGCTACGGTATGACCGAGACCAACATGAACACGTCGAACCCCTATGAGGGGGAGCGTCGCGCCGGCACGGTCGGCTTCCCGCTGCCCGGCGTTTCGCTGCGCATCGCCGACCCTGACAGCGGCGATGCGCTTGGCCAGGGTGAAGTCGGCATGATCGAGGTCAAAGGTCCGAATGTCTTTTCCGGCTATTGGCGCATGCCGGAAAAAACCAAGGCGGAGTTTCGCAAGGACGGCTTCTTCATCACCGGCGACCTCGGCATCATCGACGCGGACGGCTACGTCCACATCGTCGGCCGCGGCAAGGATCTCATTATCTCCGGCGGCTACAACATCTATCCCAAGGAGATCGAGAGCGAGATCGACGCCGTTGCCGGCGTCTTGGAAAGTGCCGTCATCGGAATTGCCCATCCCGATTTCGGCGAAGGCGTCACCGCTGTCGTGGTGCGGGCGCCGGCATCGCAGATCACCGGGGCCGAGATCGTTGGCGCCATTGCCGGCCAGCTGGCCAAATACAAGCACCCGAAGCAGGTGATCTTCGTCGACGAGCTGCCGCGCAACACGATGGGCAAGGTGCAGAAGAACCTGCTGCGCGAGACCTACAAGGGTCTCTACGGCTAATCCATAGCCGGCTAATGTCTTTGCCCAAGCGCTTCGCCTGGACATCTCTGTTCGCGGTTCGGCAGTGGCGCCTTTTACCTGCGCGGCTTTTTCACCCGAGTGCTGGAACCCCACAAAGCGCGGTTCAGCAGGCTGCGTTTGCGCTTGCGCGGGATGAGGTCGACGTCGCTGACGAGCTTGGCGCCGCCCTCCCGCCGCTCCAGGGTGATCTTGCGGCTGTGGAAGGCTTCGAGCTCCGCACGATGCGCCACGCTGATGATGGTGACGTCAGGCAGTTCGCGGATCACCGTCAACATCATCGTGTCCTGGCTCTTCTCGTCGAGCGCCGAAGTCGCTTCATCCAGCACCACGATATCGGGGCGATGCAGCAGCAGGCGCGCGAAGGCGAGGCGTTGCTTTTCGCCGCCCGACAGCGTCTGGTCCCATGGCGCCTCTTCCTTGATCCTGCCGGTGAGATAGCCAAGCCCCACCTTGTCGAGGGCAGCCTTGATTTGCTTGATGGTCCACTTGTCCGCCGCCGCGGGATAGGCGACCGCGCGGCGAAGCGTTCCGGAAGGGATGTAGGGGCGTTGCGGCAGCATGAACAGGCGCCTGTCGGTGTGGAAATTGACGCTGCCGCCGCCCCATGGCCACAGGCCCGCGACGGCCCGCACCAGCGTCGACTTGCCTGAACCGGATTCGCCTGAAACCAGCACCCGCTCGCCCGGCTCGATCACGACCTCGGTTTCCTTGACCACGGAGGTGCCGTCGTCGAGTGTCACGGAAAGATTGTCGAGGCTGAGGATGGCGCCGTCTTCGGCTTCGCCTCGGTTGATGCGTCCGAGCGCATCGCTCTGCTCGGCGCGCTCGAGCCCGTCTAGCGACATCATCAGCGAGGCAATGCGCCGCGCGGAGGCGTTCCAGTCGGCAAGGCGCGGATAGTTGTCGACCAGCCAGCCGAACGCGCCTTGCACGATGCCAAAGGCAGACGCCGCCTGCATCACCTCGCCAAGCGTCATCGAGCCTTCGAGGAATTTTGGCGCGCACAAAAGGATCGGCACGACCGGCGCAAACAGGCTCGATCCCTGCGACACCGCCGCCGTGCGCATGTGCTGTCCGGTCAGCAGAGCCCATTGCCTCAGCACGTGGCCGAAATTTCTGTCGATGCCGCTGCGCTCCTCGTCCTCGCCTCCCAGCAAGGCGATGCTCTCGCCGTTTTCGCGCACGCGCGTCAGCGTGTAACGCAGTTCGGCCTCCGCCTGGTTCTTCCGCTCGGAGAGCTGGACGAAATCGCGGCCGATGACCACCATCGAGGTCGAGGTGATGGCGGCATAGATGATCGCGGTGATGACCAGAAAGCCGGGAATGGTGATGCTCTCGCCGCCGATCGGCAGGGTGAGCGCGCCGCCGATGGTCCACAGCACGACGATAAAGGTCGAGGCCGACAGGAACGCGTTGAGGACGCCGGCGGTGAAATCGACCGGCGACTCGGTGGCGATGCGCAGATCCTCGGTCATGCGGGCCTCGGGGTTCTGGTGGTCGCCGCCCACGAGGTTCAGCTGGTAGTAGCGGCCGTTTGCCAGCCAGCGCGCGACGACCCCGGTGGTCAGCCAGGAACGCCAGCGGCGCTGGATCGTCATGCGCAGGTAGACCTGCGCGACGACAAGGCTGCCGCTGCAGATCACCAGCGGCACGAATACGGCGCTGAGGAGATAGACTGTGCGGGCGTTGCGCTGCTCGAGGGCATCGAACATCGAGCGGTTCCAGACATTGATGCCATACTGGAAACCGATGTTGATGCAGATCAGCAGCAGCACTCCGATCGTCAAAGGCCAGGCGAGCTTGTCGCCATGCCTCCCCCAATAGCCGCGCCCGCTGATCCAGAAACGCCGCAGCAGATATTTCTTGCGCGCCTGCTCGGCCTGCTCAGGCGTCAGCTTGGGATCGGGTTCGACGGCATCCGGCGGCGGCGCAGCCTCGCCAACGGGCTCGGACGTGGCTTCGGCGGCCGATGCTTTTTTCTCGCGCGGCGTGTCCTCGCGCGGTCCATCTCCGCGCGTTTGCCGTGACGGCTTTTCCCGACGCGACTTCGTGACATCGCGCGCTCCGACACCGTCGGCCGGTTTCAATTTGGGTTTTGCCTCGGACATATGCCCCGACAACGACCTCCATATCAAAAGGTTTCATGGTATGCGCCTGCCCGAAGTTTCAGGAACGCCCGTCATTGCGGATATAAAAGCCCAACGACATGTTCTGCGATGGCGAGGCTGGCGGTAAGGCCAGGGCTCTCGATGCCGAACAGATTGACGATCTGACCGCCCCCGTGGTCAGCCGGTCCCTGGATGACGAAGTCGGCGGCCGGCTGGCCCGGACCGGACAGTTTCGGCCTGACGCCGGCATAGGCCGGTTGCAGGGCGCCGTCCGCCAGGCCGGACCAGTAGCGCCTGATTTCGTCGTAGAAGGCAGCGCCTCGTGCGGGATCGACGGTATAGTCGACGCGATCGATCCATTCGACATCCGGGCCAAAGCGCGCGCTCCCCGACATGTCGAGGGTCAGATGCACGCCGAGGCCGCCATGGACCGGCACCGGATAGATCAGCCGCGAAAAGGGCGAGCGGCCGGAAAGCGCGAAATAATTGCCGCGCGCCAGCCACAGCGGCGGAACACGGTCTTGCGGGAGGCCTTCGATGCGGCCGGCGAGCGCCTGCGCGTCGAGGCCGGCGGCGTTGATGAAGGCGCCGGTCTTCAAGGTGAAACCCTCGCCATCGGCGTCGCGCGTGTCGATCCGGATGCCGTCGGCTTCGATGCTCGCGCCTGAGACAACGGTGAGCAAGGCGAAAGATGCGCCGGCCGCTTCCGCGTCTCCACGCAATGACAGCATCAGCGCCTGGCTGTCGACGATGCCGGTCGACGGCGACAGCAGCGCGCCGGCGCAGCTCAGCGCCGGTTCCAGGCTTTCGGCCTCTGCGCGCGTCAAAAGCTTGAGGTCACCGACTCCGCATTGCGCCGCGTTGATCTGGATCGCCTGCAGTTTGTCCAACTGGTCGGGTTCGACGGCAACGATCAGTTTGCCGGTGCGATGATGGGCGACGTCGTGCTCGCGGCAATAGGCATAGAGACGCTCGCGGCCGTTGACGCAGAGACGGGCCTTCAGGCTGCCCGGCGTATAATGAAGCCCGGCATGGATGACTTCCGAATTGCGCGAACTGGTGCCGGTGCCGATGGCTGCGGCCTTCTCGACCACCAGCACCTCGCGGCCCGACAGCGCCAGCGCGCGGGCAATGGCGAGGCCGACAACACCGGCTCCGGCGACAACGCAGTCGACATCATGCATGGGTGGACTTTAGCGCGGACTGTCCGCGCCTGCAAAAACCTTGTCGCCGCCGATCCAGACGCCGTTGACGTCGAGGGCGTCCGACAGAGCGACGATATCGGCAGCCGTGCCATTGGCGAAGCGGCCGAGCCGGTGGGCCTGGCCGACCGCCTGCGCCGGATAGAGCGAGGCCATGCGCAACGCTTCCGACAGGTCCAGCCCGACGATCCTGTGCATGTAGCGGACGGCCGAGATCATATCGAGATCGGCGCCGGCCAGCGTGCCGTCGGCCAGCCGCAGACTGCCATCCTTGCGATAGATGATGCGGCCGTTGAGGGTGAGCGACGTCATGTCGGTGCCGATCGTCGCCATGGCGTCGGTGACCAGCACGATCCTGCCCGGCCCCTGCTTGGCGCGCAGCGCGATTGCCATGGTGGCGGGATCGACATGGATGCCGTCGGCGATGATCCCGGCCGACAGACTGCCTATGTCGATGGCCGCACCCGCCAGCCCCGGCTCACGGTTGCCGATCTGGCTCATGGCGTTGAACAGATGTGTGACCACGCTGGCGCCGGCATCGGCAAAGGCTCTGGCCGTGGCGTAGCCGGTGTCGGAATGGCCGAGGCTGACAATCACACCGGCCTTGGCCAAGGCCGCAACGCGGGCAGGCTCGACGGATTCAGGCGCTATCGTCGTCAGCAGCACCGGCAGGTTTTTGCGTGCCGCGACCAGCGCCGCTTCATCCGCATCCGTCATCGGCCGGATCAGCGCCGGTTCATGCGCGCCCTTGCGGGCGACGGAGAGATGCGGCCCTTCGAGATGCAGGCCGAGAAATCCCGGCAGTTTTTGCCGTGCCGCCCCGGTGCCGGCGGCAATGGCCGCGGCGATGATGTCAGGCGTATCTGTGATCAGCGTCGGCAGCAGTGCGGTCGTGCCGAACGGCGCATGCGCCCGGCAGATTGTTGCCAGCGAGGCGACATCGGGATGGTCGTTGAGCATGACGCCGCCGCCGCCATTGACCTGCAGGTCGACAAAACCCGGCACCAGCATGCCGCCCCCGGCGTCGATGCGGGCAACGCCCGACGGAATGGCGCCGACGGGATGAATGCCTTCGACCACCTTGCCGTGCACGACAAGGGCGGCGTTGTCATGCCAGTCGTCGCCATCGAAAATTCGGGCGCCAGTCAGGGCAAAACGGTCGCTCATACGGTTTCCGTCACCTTGCGCAGATTGCGCGGTACATCCGGATCGAGGCCGCGATGGCGGGCGAAGGCTTCGACGAAGCCGTAGAAGGAGACGATCAGCGTCAGCGGGTCGGTCAAGGGATGACCGGTGGCGACATGCGGCAGCCGCGCCGCGCTCTTGGCTTTGTCCGAGGTTACAAAAACTGCTGCACCCTTGCCGGCAAGGTTGTCGGCAGCCTCTGCCACGGACGGCTCGGAGGCATCGCGGGCGGCGAGCGCCAGCACCGGGAAGCCTGGCCCGACCAGCGCCAGCGGGCCGTGCATGACTTCGGCTGCACTGTAGGCCTCGGCATGCATGCCGCAGGTCTCTTTGAATTTCAGCGCCGCCTCGTCGGCCATCGCTGCCGACGGGCCACGGCCGAGGATGAACAGCGATTGCGGCGTCTCCAATGCGCCGGCCAGCGCCATCCAGTCGCAGGCGATCGCCTTGCTGAAATGCTCGGGCAGGCGGGCAAGGGCGGCCAGCAGTCTGTCGTCGCCGGTGCAATGCGCCATCAGCGCCAGGCCGGCGACCGCCGAATTGACGAATGTCTTGGTCGCCGCGACGCTGCGCTCGGGGCCGGCCAGAATGTCGATGGCAAAATCCGAAGCCCGCGCCAGCGGCGAATCGGCGGTGTTGGTGATGGCGACGGTGAGCGCACCGCCGGCCCGTGCCGTCTCGGCCATGGTGACGATGTCAGGGCTCTTGCCGGATTGCGAGATGGCGAGGCAAGCGGAACCGGCGAGCTTGAGCTTGGCGCCGTAGATCGAGGCGATCGACGGACCGACCGATGCCACGGCCAGGCCGGCGGTCAGTTCGACGGCATATTTCATGAAGGTGGCGGCATGGTCGGACGAACCGCGCGCGACGGTAACGACGAAGCTCGGATCGCGCTCGCGAATGCCGCGTCCGGCCTCGGTCAGCACCGCCGCCGAGCCATCGAGCAGACGCGCGACGGCTTGCGGAATTTCGTCGATCTCGCGCCGCATATGGGTGGTCTTGGGGATCATGGTCGGCCCTCTTCGCTCGGCCCTGTCAGGCGCAGTTCGGCGACGAAATCATAGGCGTCGCCGCGGTAGATGGAGCGGGTGAACTCGATCACCTTGCCGCTCGCGAGATAGGAAATGCGTTCGATGTGCAGGCCGGCAATGCCGGATGGCACTTCGAGCAGACGCGCATCGGCGTCGCCGAGATTGGCGGCGGAAATGCGCTGCACCGCCCGCACCGGCCGGTTGCCGGTCAGTTGCAGCGCCGCATAGAGTGACGAGCCTATCCCGGCCGGATCCGGCAGCACGCTGGCCGACAACGAGGCGCGCTCGATGGCCAGCGGCGTGTCGTTTGCGATGCGCAGGCGCGCCACGCGCGCCACCAGCTCGTTCGAGGACAGGCCGAGCACCATCATCTCGTCGGGCGAGGGCGGGTAGAGGTCGCGGTCGAGCCAGGCTGAACGCACCGCCATGCCGCGCCTTGCCATGTCCTCGGTGAATGAAGTGAGCCTGGACAGCGACTGCTCGACGCGCTCCATGCGCGGCGCCACGAAGGTGCCGGAGCCGTGGCGCTGCACGAGGATGCCGCCCTTGACTAGGTCCTGCACCGCCTTGCGGACGGTGACGCGCGAAATGTCGGCCTTGGTGGCGATGTCGCGCTCGGAAGGCAGCGCATCGCCCGGCCCGATCAGGCCGCGATTGACGGCGTCCTCGATGCTTTTCCTGAGCTGCAGGTAGAGCGGGGCGCCGCTCTGCGACGACTGCCTCAGCGTGGCGAAGATCTGGTCGGCGGCATCGCTCATCGCGTCGCCTTCGCTTTGACGAAGATGCGGGCCGCCATCTGCACGGCGCCGCCCAGGGCATCGTCGAGCGGCGCTTTCAGCAGCGCCTGGTAGCGCTGGGAAAGGCGCGGCCCATAGAGCGGCGCCAGCCCGCCGAGCAGGCAGAGCGGGGCGTCATCAGAGAGGTCGAGCGCGTGGAGCGACGCCTCGACATCGGCAACCGACTTGTCCACGATCCAGTTGGCGACGCTGTCGCCCTTCTCGGCATGCTCGAAAACCTTGGGCGCGAAGCCGCCGAAATCGCCGGGCTTGGCATTGGTGGTGAACTCGACCACGTCTTCGGGATTGTTGCGGAAAATGGCCATCATGCTGTCGGTCAGGGCTGAGCGCGGCCGGACGCCGTCATGGGCGAGCAGCGTCTGCTCCAGCAGGTCGCGGCCGATCCGGGCGCCGCTGCCTTGATCACCGACCTGAAAGCCCCAGCCGCCGATGGCGCGCGACGTGCCGCCCTTGCGCGCCATATAGGCGGTGCCGGTGCCGAGGATGGCCATGGCGCCGTCACCAGAGCCGACTGCCCCTTCGAGCGCGATCTCGGCGTCCGTCTCGACGCGGCTGATGCTGAACGGCAGGATTGCTTCAAGCTGCTGGCGGTAGGTGCCGACATTGGCGCCGGCAAGGCCGAGAATGGCTGGTGTCTGCGGGATCAGGTCCGGATCTTGCCCGGCGGCGATGAAGGCCTGACGAGCAGCCTCGACGATGTGGGTGCGAGCGCCGGTGAGATCGGTGCGGATGTTGGCGGCGCCGCTTTTGGCACGGCCAATGACAACGCCATCGCCTGTCGCAAGGGCTGCCCTGCAGCTGGTGCCGCCGCCGTCGATACCGAGCACGAATTTCACGCGATGTCTCCTCCGGGCGGATAATACCAATAAAATACCAATAGCCAAGGGATTAATTTCCGTTTCAAAAAGATTAAGGCGTATCAGGTTGAAAAACCCCGGAATTTTGCCGGCTCAACGCTTTCCAGTTCGCAATTTCGTTAATGCGTGTGGACAAGTGGTATTTTTTTGGTATTGTTCTTCCATCGGAGGGACAGGGATGGCCGAACCGCGCACCGAAGCGCTTCACAGCAATGCCGAGGGACTGGACATCCAGGCCCCGGACGCCATCCTTTCTTCTTTGGTCAATGCGCAGATCGAGGCCGCCAAGGCTGTGCGCGACGCCATTCCCGCCATCGCCGCCGCAGCCGAAATCATCGCCGGGCGGCTGAACGGCGGCGGCAAGCTCGCCTATGCTGCGGCCGGCAGCTCCGGCCTGATGGCGCTGGCCGACGCGCTGGAGTTGCCCGGCACCTTCGGCATCAAGCGCGAACGCATCGCCATCCTCATCGCCGGTGGCGACGACGCTTTCAAGACCCTGGCCGGCGGACCGGAAGACGACACCGACGAAGCCTCGACGGCAATTGCCGGCGCCGGCATCGGCAAGGGCGACTGCCTGATCGCGATTTCGGCCAGCGGCTCGACGCCCTATGCGGTGCAGGCGCTGAAGGATGCGCGCAGCCGGGGCGCGGCAACCATCGCCATTGCCAACAACAAGGACACGCCCCTGCTCAGGCTGGCCGACGTCGCCATCCTGCTCGAGACGCCACCGGAGGTGATTGCCGGCTCGACGCGCATGGGCGCCGGCACTGCCCAGAAGATCGCGCTCAACATGCTGTCGACGCTTACCGCCATTCATCTCGGCCATGTCCATGACGGCTACATGGTCAATCTCACCGCCGACAACATCAAGCTGCGCGACCGCGCGGCTCGCATCGTCGCCGCTATCAGTGGCCGCGACCGGCAAGACGCCGTGCGGCTGCTCGAAGCGAGCGGCGGCGTCGTCAAGACAGCCATTCTGCTCGCCGCCGGCGCTGCCAACGCCGTTGCGGCCGAGAAGATACTGGAAGGGACCGGCCAGAAGCTGCGGCCAGCCCTTTCCGCGATCGAGGGGAACAAGGGCGCGAAGGCCCCTGTTCTCAAAACCGAACCTGAAAAAGGTCAACAGGGAGACTAGCATGACAACGAAATTACTGACGGCACTGCTTCTCGGCACCAGCATTCTCGGCACCGCCGGGTTGGCTCACGCCGATGACGTAACGCTCAATATCGAAAGCTGGCGCGGCGACGACCTTGCCATCTGGAAGGACAAGCTGATCCCGGCTTTTGAGGCCAAGAACCCGGGCATCAAAGTGGTGTTCGCACCGTCGGCGCCGACCGAGTATGACGCCGCACTCGGCGCCAAGCTCGCCGCCGGCTCGGCTGGCGACCTGATCACCTGCCGCCCGTTCGACAAATCGCTCGAACTGTTCAAGAAGGGCAACCTTGCCGACCTGTCGGCGCTGCCCGGCATGGAAAACTTTTCGCCCGTTGCCAAGGCCGCCTGGCAGACCGACGACGGCAAGGCGAGCTTCTGCGTGCCGATGGCCTCGGTCATTCACGGCTTCATCTACAACAAGGACGCCTTCGACAAGCTCGGCCTCAAGGTGCCGACGACGCGTGACGAGTTCTTCGCCGCGCTCGACAAGATCAAGGCCGACGGCACCTACATCCCGATGGCCATGGGCACCAAGGACCTCTGGGAAGCCGCGACCATGGGCTATCAGAACATCGGTCCGAACTACTGGAAGGGCGAAGAGGGCCGCGCAGCGCTGATCAAGGGCGACCAGAAGCTGACCGACAAGGACTGGGTTGCTCCCTATGAGGAACTGGCCAGGTGGAAGCCTTATCTCGGCGACGGCTTCGAGGCCCAGACCTATCCGGACAGCCAGAACCTGTTCACGCTTGGCCGCGCCGCCATCTACCCGGCGGGATCGTGGGAGATCGGCCTGTTCAACACCCAGGCGCAGTTCAAGATGGGCGCCTTCCCGCCGCCGGTCGAGAAGGCCGGCGACACCTGCTACATCTCCGACCATACCGATATCGGCATGGGCCTGAATGCGGCGTCGAAGAATGCCGACGCGGCCAAGACCTTCCTGTCCTGGGTCGCCTCGCCGGACTTCGCCACCATCTACGCCAACGCACTGCCGGGCTTCTTCAGCCTAAATTCCACCCCGGTGAAGATGGAAGACCCGCTGGCGCAGGAATTCGTCTCCTGGCGCGACAAGTGCAAGTCGACGATCCGCTCGACCTACCAGATCCTGTCGCGCGGCACGCCGAACCTCGAGAACGAAACCTGGGTTGAATCGGCCAACGTGATCAATGGCACCGACACGCCGGAAGCTGCCGCCAAGAAGCTGCAGGACGGCCTCGACAGCTGGTACAAGCCGGGCAAATAAGAGCTCAGACAACAGACAGGGCCCCAAGTGGACGGCCCTGCGTTTTTCGACAGCATCATCGACTGCGAACGACGGCGCCGCCCCTCATCCGCCTGCCGGCACCTTCTCCCCGTATAGTGACGGGAGAAGGATTAGCCGAAACGCAGGCGCCCCCTCTCCCCGTCCTTCACGGGGAGAGGGTAAGGGTGGGGGGGCAGCGCTGCCGTCGAAGGCATTGCTAAACCTGATCGGCGGGGACCGCACTCATGGCCGCACAAACACGACCGAAACGACCGTTCCGCTGGCATATCGGCGTCTTTCTGGCGCCGGCGCTGCTGGTCTATACGGCGATCATGATCCTGCCGCTGGCCGGCACGCTGCAGCTGTCGCTGTTCCGCAATGTCGATCAGCATCAGGTGTTCGTCGGTTTCACTAATTTCCGTACGTTGTTCGGCGACCCCAACTGGTCGGTCGGCTTCTGGAACGCGCTGCGGAACAATACCTGGTTCTTCATCATCCACATGGTGGTGCAGAACCCGATCGGTGTCATGCTGGCGGCATTGCTGTCCAGCCCGAGGCTGAGATTCGCCGCCTTCTATCGCACCGCGATCTTCGTGCCGACCATCCTCTCCTTCGTCATCGTCGGTTTCGCCTGGAAACTGATCCTGTCGCCGTTGTGGGGCGTGGCGCCGCATCTGATGGATCTGGTCGGCCTGAAAAGCCTGTTCACGCCGTGGCTCGGCAAAGAACAATATGCCCTGACCGCGCTCAGCCTGATCTCGGTCTGGCAGTTCGTCGGCATTCCGATGATGCTGATCTATGCGGCGCTGCTGTCGATCCCCGAAGAGGTGATCGAGGCGGCCGAGTGTGACGGCATCACCGGCATGTCGCAGTTCTGGAAGATCAAGCTGCCGCTGATCCTGCCCTCGATCGGCATCATCTCGATCCTGACCTTCGTTGGCAATTTCAACGCCTTCGACCTGATCTACACCGCGCAAGGGGCGCTGGCCGGCCCGAACTATTCGACCGATATTCTGGGCACTTTCCTCTACCGCGCCTTCTTCGGCTTCCAGCTGCAGACCGGCGATCCCAATATGGGTGCGGCGATCGCCACGATGATGTTCCTGATCATCCTCGGCGGCGTCTGCGTCTACCTGTTCCTCGTCCAGACGCGCCTGCGTCGCTACCAGTTTTAGAGGGGCAGACATGTTACGGCTAAACACCCCCCTCTGGCCTGCCGGCCATCTCCCCCTCAAGGGGGGAGATTGAATGGCACCATTGGCTTCGCAAATCGCCAGCGTTGGAGAAGAGGCGCCGAGCCTCAAGCTGCCAATCTTCCCCCTTGAGGGGGAGATGTCCGGCAGGACAGAGGGGGGTGCCTTGGTGCCGACCTCAACAGTCATCGCTCGTCAGGAGACCTTCCAATGAGCACCGCCACCCGTTCGCTGCCCCGCACCATCGGCGCCCACGCGATCCTTCTGACCTATACGGCGATCGCGCTGTTTCCGGTGATCCTGGTCATCATGAATTCGTTCAAGTCACGCGCCGGCATCTTCAGCGAACCGCTGACGCCGCCGACGCCAAAAACCTTCGACCTGATCGGCTATACCACCGTGATCGGGCAGGGCGACTTCATCCACTATTTTCAGAACAGCCTCGTCGTCACCGTCGCCTCGCTGTTCTTCGTGCTTCTGTTCGGCGCGATGGCGGCGTTCGCGTTGTCGGAATACCGCTTTCGCGGCAACACGCTGATGGGGCTTTACCTCGCGCTCGGCATCATGATCCCGATCCGGCTCGGCACCGTCGCCATCCTGCAATTGATGGTGGCGAGCGGGCTGGTCAACACGCTGACGGCGCTGATCCTTGTCTACACCGCGCAAGGCCTGCCGCTCGCCGTCTTCATCCTGTCAGAATTCATGAAGCAGGTGTCGGACGATCTGAAGAATGCCGGCCGTATCGACGGGCTGTCGGAATACACGATCTTCTTTCGGCTGGTGCTGCCGCTGGTGCGGCCGTCGATGGCGACGGTCGCCGTCTTCACCATGATCCCGATCTGGAACGATCTGTGGTTCCCGCTGATCCTGGCGCCGTCGGAAGAGACCAAGACGGTGACGCTCGGCGCGCAGTTGTTCCTCGGCCAGTTCGTCACCAACTGGAACGCCATCCTGGCCGCACTCTCGCTGGCGATCATGCCGGTGCTGACCCTCTACGTCATCTTCTCGCGGCAGCTGATCCGCGGCATCACATCCGGAGCCGTCAAGTGAGCGGAGCCCTACAAATCTCTGCTGGAGCCTTCACCCCACCCGGCGCTGCGCGCCGACCTCCCCATCAAGGGGAGGTAAAAGGTCGTGGCTTCATTCACGACCGCCAAAGGGCGACTTTCGGAGAAGCTTCTTTGGCAGTGAGGGTATTCGCGCCAACGTCCTACCTCCCCTCGATGGGGAGGTCGGCGCGAAGCGCCGGGTGGGGTGACACCCTCTCAGAAGGAATAACTGGAACGTCTGGAGTAGTTAGGTGACCTTTAAATCGCCCCTTCGCGTCGTCGTAGCAGGCCTCGGTAATATGGGGCGTAGCCATGCGCTGGCCTACCACACTAATCCGGGCTTCGAGATCGCGGCCCTGATCAACCGCTCCGACGTGCTGTTACCGGACGGGCTGTCGGGCTATGACATCCGTCGTTCCTTCGACGATGCATTGCGCGATGAAAAGCCCGACGTCGCCTGCATCGCCACCTATTCCGACAGCCATGCCGACTATGCGGTGAAGGCATTCGAGGCCGGCTGCCACGTCTTCGTCGAGAAGCCGCTCGCAACAACGGTGGCGGACGCCAAGCGCGTCGTCGCGGCGGCCAAGGCCAATGGCAGAAAGCTGGTGATTGGCTATATCCTGCGCCATCACCCGTCCTGGGTCCGGCTGATCGCCGAGGCGCGCAAGCTCGGTGGCCCTTACGTGTTCCGCATGAACCTCAACCAGCAATCGTCAGGCCCGACCTGGCAGACGCACAAGCAGTTGATGCAGACGACGTCGCCGATCGTCGATTGCGGCGTGCACTATCTCGACGTCATGCTGCAGATCACCGACGCCAAGCCGGTCGAGGTGCGCGGCATGGGGCTGCGGCTGACCGAGGAAATCGCGCCGACCATGTACAATTACGGCCATCTGCAGGTGCTGTTCGATGACGGTTCGGTCGGCTGGTACGAAGCTGCCTGGGGACCGATGATTTCGGAAACGGAGTTCTTCGTGAAGGACGTGATGTCGCCCAATGGCTGCGTGTCGATCGTCATGAAGGAAGGTGTGAAGTCGGACGACATCGACACCCACACCAAGACCTCGACCATCCGCCTGCACAGCGCTGCGACGGGTGCGGACGGCAAGTTCGCCAGGCCGGACGAGATGCTGTCGATGGACGGCGAACCCGGCCACCAGGATCTCTGCGACCTCGAACAGGCCTTCGTGCTGAAGGCGATCCGGGAAGACATCGACCTGACCCGCCACATGGACGACGCGGTGAAATCGCTCGCCGTCTGCCTTGCCGCCGATGAGAGCGTGCGCAGCGGCGCCCCAGTTAAGCTCTAGTAGGGCAAACTCTAGAACAAGGACGAAGCCGTGGGCTCGCTGGTAATCGAGAATGTGAAGAAGGCCTTCGGGCCGGTCGAGGTGCTGAAAGGCATCAACCTCGAAGTGACCGACGGCGAATTCGTCGTCTTCGTCGGCCCATCTGGCTGCGGCAAGTCAACCTTGCTCAGGGTCATCGCCGGGCTGGAGGATTCGACCTCCGGCAGGGTGGTGATCGACGGCGCCGATGTCTCGGCCACGCCCCCGGCAAAACGCGGCATTGCCATGGTGTTCCAGACGTACGCGCTCTACCCGCATCTGACGGTGAAGAACAATATGGGCCTCGGCCTCAAGCAGGCCGGCACGCCCGCCCCGGAGATCGAACGCCGCATCGGCGTCGCCTCGTCGATGCTGTCGCTGGAACCGTATCTCGAGCGGCGGCCGGCGGAACTGTCGGGCGGCCAGCGCCAGCGCGTCGCCATCGGCCGCGCCGTGGTGCGTGAGCCGAAACTGTTTCTCTTCGACGAGCCGCTTTCGAACCTCGACGCTGCGCTTCGCGTCAACACGCGACTGGAGATCGCGCAGCTGCATCGCCGGCTGAAGGCAACGATGATCTACGTCACCCATGATCAGGTCGAGGCGATGACGCTGGCCGACAAGATCGTCGTGCTCAACGCCGGCCAGATCGAGCAGATCGGCGGCCCGATGGAGCTTTACAATTCGCCGGCAAACGAGTTCGTCGCCGGCTTTATCGGCTCGCCGAAGATGAATTTCATCGACGGCGCCAGATTGGGCGAGACGGCCAAGACGATCGGCGTGCGGCCGGAGCATCTGACCGTGGATCCAAGGTCCGGTGCCTGGAAGGGAACGGTAGTGCACGCCGAACATCTCGGCGCCGACACCAACCTCTATCTCGACTGCGAAAAGGCCGGGCTGATCACGGTGCGCATTTTCGGTGTCTACGACGCCGAGCCCGGTGCGACGCTGTATGCAACGCCCGAGCCGGGTAAGACATACCGGTTTGGGGCGGACGGCAAGACGATCAAGTAATCCTTCGCCGACAGCAATCACGGCGATCACACCGCGCCGAGCAGCACCGCGCCATGGATCGCCGCCTGCCAGCCCAGGGCCGCCCAGCGTATGTCCAGAGGCTCTACAACAAGCGAATGCGGCAGGCTGTCCGCGATGCGCTGCTTGAGCGTCTGGCGGGGATAGGACTTCATGTCGACGATACCGCCGCCGATCAGGATCGTCTGCGGGGAAAACAGGGCGGCTGCGGTTGCGACGGCCACCGCCTGCTGCCAGACGATTTCGTCGAGCCATTCGCGCAGCGATGGCGGCTGCCCGGCCGCCGAAAACAGATCGGCCACCGGGATATCGTAGTCTGTCGCGAGTTCGACGAGCGTTGCCCCTGAGGCATAGGTCTCGACCCGGTTTGGCGGACCGCTTTCGTCGGGCCGGTAGATCGGCATGTGGCCGATCTCGAGCGCCCAGCCGCCACCCCTGAAAATGCCGTCCTTGCCGAGATAGGCGCACCGATGCCGGTGCCGAGATAGACCGCCAGCACCTCCTTTTGCCGCTTCACTGCGCCGGCGACGCTTTCACCCAGCAATTGCAGCACGACGTCGCGTTCGAGCCGCACGGGAACGCGGAGCCGCGATGCCAGTTCCGTACCCAGCCGGATGCCGTTCAGCTCGGGAATCCACCGGGATGCCGTGGTCGGCAAAGCCAACCTTGACCGACGTGCCGCCGATCTCGACCACGGCGATCGTGTCGTCCATCGTTTGATGCGTCATGCGAGCGGTTCCAGGAATTCCGAAAGACAGGCGCGGAATTCCAGCCGGTAGGCGGCGCGATCCTGCGATTTGGCTGTGATGGTGCAAAGCCGGGCCGACGGAATGAGTCCGGCCAGCGTCTGTGCGTCGGCCAGGCGATGGACGAGGTCATGGTCATGGCCGATGACAAGAGTCGGCACCGCGATAGCGCGGATGTCCGCCTCGCTCACGCCGGGACCATCGCCGGCGATCGCCGAAAGCAGCCTGCCGAACAGAACCGGGTCCGGGCGAGTGAAGAAGCCTTGCAGGCTGCCGAGATTGTCCGGCGCCAATCTGGCCAGTTCGCCGGCAACAGCGCTGTCATCGAACAGACGCCTGGCGTCTTCAGGCGAATGCCGCATCAAGAGATCGCCGACGACGGCATAGGGCCTCATATTTTCCGGAGCCGCCTGGGCTACCCAGGCGGGCCGGGCGAGCACCAAAGCGCGCACACGGGCCGGCCTATGCACTGCCAGGCGCAGCGCAAGCGCCGCACCCATCGAAATGCCGCCGACGACGGCCGGACCGATGCCGAGATCGTCGGCGAGCGCTTCGACATCTTCAGCAAAAGTCGCAATCGAAAGCCGCTCGACCGGCCCGTAGCCGGATCCACCCTGGCCACGGCATTCGAGCGTCACCCGCCGTGTCTGCGGCAGGTCGGGAAACACGTCGGCGACCTGCGCTTCATCACCGCCCAGCCCATGCTGAAAGATGACGGGGAAGCCGGCGCCGACGTCCCGGTAAGCAAGGTCGGCACCGTCGCGGCTGAAGGTCTGTTTCACGCTCTTCCGCTTTCTTCGAGCGCAGAGCGAAGGAAGGCGCCCACGCCGGGCGCCTCGGCCTCCATCAGGCCGTGCGTGATCAGGGGGCCGTCGAACCCGGCAGCTTGAAGGCGGCTAATGAAATGCGGGAAGTCGACAACGCCCTGTCCGGCGGCGGCAAAACTGCCGTCGGCATGGCGGTCCTTGGCATGGGCCATGCCGATCTCGGCGGCCAGCAGGTCGACGGCCTCGTCGATCAGGCGATGACGCTCCGCGCTGTCAGCCACTTCGAACAGATTGGCCGGGTCGAGCACAATGCGCAGGCGCTTGCTGTTCACCTCATCGAGCAGGCGGCGTGCGGCCCGCGCGCTGGAGACGACATTGGCAAGTTCCGGTTCGATGCCAAGCTCGATGTCGAAGCGCTCGGCAATCGCGATCGCGGCTTCCATCTCCACCCGAAGATCGCTCCAGGCGGCGTCAGTGGCATTGTCGGCATGCCAGCGCCACTGATCCTCAGCATCCCTGGTGCCGGTGCACAGCGTAATCAGCCGCGTGCCCATGTCAGCGCATGACGCAGCCAGTACCTCGAGCCGGGCGAGTCCCTGATCGCGAACCCTGCGATCGGGATGGATCATGTTGTAGGTTCCAGACACTGCTGCAATCGAAACACCGGTCTGGCGGCTCGCCTCAACGACGGATCGGGCCGCATCCGGCTCGATGCTGTCCGGCATCGACGGCAGTCCAAGGCACGCCAGGTTGAACTGCGCCGCCGCGTAGCCGGCGTCCGCGACCGCGCGCAGAACCGGCAAGGCGCCGGTGGTGGTGAAGGTCTTGGCGAAGATCCCAAGCTGCATCACACGACCCCGTCGACGTCGGCGAGGCGGACGGCGCGGCCGCCGGCAGCGGCGGAGCGGGCGATGGCCGCCATCCCCCTGACCGATGCGATGCCGTCGTCTATGCCGGCGCCAACCATGGGCGCGCCATTCAGCACGACATCGGCAAAGCCTTCGAGCTGGCGGCGATAGAAGTGACCGTCTGCGCCAAGCGTGCGATGCCAGCTGCCATCGGCCTCGCGGAAAATGTCGACCTCGCTGCTCTTGTAGTACCAGGGGTTATAGGTCTTCGCGAGAACGCTGCCGTTCTGACCATAGATCTGAAACCCTTCGTGCCAGTCCATGCGCACGGCAACCGTCAGGTCGAGATGGCCGACCGACCCGTCGGCGAAGATGGTGGTGATGAACCAGCAATAGGCGCCGTAGCGCTCGGTGAGCCGGGCCTCGACCGCCTCGATTGGGCCGTGCAGATGGCGCGCCGTGTCGATGAGGTGGCTGCCATGCGCCAGCATGTAATACTGGCGCAGATCCGCCTTGGGATTGACGGAAGGCTTGCGCGCCTTGGTGCTGGTGATGATCAGCGGCTGGACCGCATCGGTCATCGGGTAGCGATGGGTGCTGTCGCAATACCAGCCCTTGAACGCCAGCCGCTCACCCATCTCGTCGTCGACGAAGGCCTTGGCCGCCTGGATGCCGGGATCGAAGCGCTTCATATGACCGACCTGGAGCACCTTGCCGCTCCTGTCGACCGCCGCCCGCAAGCCTTCGACTTCCTCGACCGAAACGCCCAGCGGCTTCTCGCACAGCACGTGCTTGCCGGCATCCAGCGCCAGTTCCGTGGCCTTGACGTGGAACGTGTCCGATGTCGCGATGATGACGGCATCGAGGTCGGGATCGGCCAGCATCTGGCCATAGTCGGCATAGGATTTTTCGGGCGCGTAGGTCGCCGCCATCCTGTCGCGCAGATCGTCGGCGACATCGCAGATGGCATAGAGATCGGCATTGCGCGCCTTGGTGCAGGATTCGAAATGCGCCGCCTGCGCAATCGGACCGCAGCCGAGCACGCCGACACGCAGCCGCTTTTCATCTTTGCGAGGCATGGAATCTTTCTCCTGATTAGCGCGCGGCGAGGCCGCGAAGTTGAAATTGCGGATCGCCCGACAAAGCTGCCTGATGCAGCAGGCAGGCAGCGCCCAATGCCGGACCGTCGGCGCGGACGCGCGCCAGTTCGATCCGGGGAACGGGATAGCCTTCGGCGAGGAAGTCCGACAGGAAAGCCTCGACCTGCTCAGCGACGAAAGGATAGACGGCATTGACCGAGCCCGAGAGGATGATGCGCTCCGGCTGCAAGGTGCAGGTGAGCGTCGCCAGGCCGCGGCCGAACCAGAGCGCCCAGCCGCGCGCGGTGGCGACGGCTGCCGGATCGCCGCCGGCAAGCGCCGCGACAAACTCATCCACGCCGGCGCGCAGTCCGCTTATGTGCAAATAGCGAGCCAGCAACGCATCTTTGCCGACATAGGATTCCAGCCGCCCCGGGCGCTTCGCGTCGAAGACAAAACCTTCGTCGCCGATGCGCAGATGACCGATTTCGCCGGCGCCGCCGAGTCGGCCGCGATGCAGCCTGCCGGCATTGATGATGCCGCCGCCGACGCCGTTCTCGATCAGGATGACCAGGGCATCCTCATCGTCCTTTCCCGGATGCGGCCGGTATGTCTCGGCCACCGCGACGGCATTGGCATCGTTTTCCAAGAGGATCGGAAAATCGTCGCCAAAGGCATTGCCCAAAAGCTCCGCTAGATTGACCCCGTGCCAGCCAAGGATGGTGGCATGGTATGAGACGCCATCAGCTGCGGGGAAGCCGGGCACGGCGACATTGAGCCCGTAGGGGCGCGTGCCTTCAGGCAATTGCGACCGGATCTCGGCAACGAGCTCCTTGATGATGTCGACTGCGGCTTCGGGCGTGCTACCGGGGCCGGCAAATGCCCTAGAGGCGCTCGCACGCCGCGCGCCGGCAAGGTCGACAGTCACGACTGCGATCCAGTTGACGCCGATATAAGCGCCAAGGAAGAAGCCGCCATTGCCTTCGATCTCGACCAGGATACCGGGACGGCCGACCCGACCCTCGCTATCCTGCTCGTCATCCGTTCCATCCGACCGCTCGCGCGCCAGACCGGCTTCGGTCAGCCCCAGCACCAGGGCGCCGGTGGTCGACCGGGTCAGGCCGAGATCGCGTGCGAGCGCCGCTCGGCTCAACGCGCCGGCACGAAACAGCGCCGCAAGTGCCCTCGTTTCGTTCGGCCGAAGATCGGTCGACACCAGCACGTCGTTCTCCACAATTTGTTTGATTTGCATACTAATAGAATTTCTAGGCGGTTTGAAAGACCAAGGTTGGGTGCATTGCAACAAGATATTCAGCATCCCCAAGCCCATTGACCCAAGTTTCAAACGAGGATTTGTATCAGAAACTTACAAATTGGCATGGGAGGATGCGATGCCGGTTCTAGCGCGTCTCGAACATATCGTGAAGGATTTCGGTGCCGTCCGCGCGCTGGACAATGTGTCGCTCGACATCAATGAGGGCGAGGTTCTCGGCCTGATGGGCGACAATGGTGCCGGCAAATCGACGCTGGTCAAAACCATCGCCGGAAATTTCCAGCCGACGTCCGGCGCCTCCCAAGCCTGTCCTCCGGCGCATCGGCCGGGGGACATCTCTTCGAAGGCAGGCTTGCAGTTGGGCCGGCCCGCTTCGCAATCAGAGACTGCCTGTGTCCCTCCAGCAGGCGATCAGATGACCGTCGCCGGCCTGCCTGACGGGTGGTTGCGCCTTTCGGCAATCGGGCAGCGCGACAGGACAGCGGGCGGCAAAGGAGCATCCGGAGGTTTCGGCATCGTGTGCCGCGACGTGGAGCTGAGCCGGAGCCCTCGGCGCCGTCTCATCCGAGGAGGCGGCCAGAAGCAGCTTCGTGTAGGGGTGGTTGGGGCCACGGAAAATCTGCTCGGATGACCCCGTCTCGACGAGCCGGCCGCGATAGAGCACGCCGATCCTGTCGGCCATATAGCGCACCACCCTTAGGTCGTGGCTGATGAACAGATAGGTGGTGTCCTTGTCGCGCTGCAGGTCGTTGAGCAAATTGAGCACGGTCGCCTGCACCGAAACGTCGAGCGCAGAGGTCGGCTCGTCCAACACCACGAGCTTCGGCACGCCGGCAAAGGCGCGCGCAATCGCCGCCCGTTGGCGCTGGCCACCAGACAGCGATCTCGGCTTCTGGTCGACGGTCGTAGCGGCAAGACGAACCGAGGCCAGGAGATCGCCGACACGCTGCTTCACCTCGCTGCGGCCAAAGCCGGCGAGCCGCCGCAGCGGACGGCCGAGGATCCTGCCGATCCGCTGGCGCGGATTGAGCGTGCGGTCGGGTGACTGGAACACCATCTGCACGTCGCGCCGTTCGCTCAGGCTTCTTTTCTCGACGCGCGGCGCGACAGTGCTGCCGAACAGCTCGACCGACCCAGCGTCCGGCGTCTGGAGGCCAGTCACGATCCTTGCCAATGTCGACTTGCCGGAGCCGGATTCGCCGATCAGCCCGAACGTCTCGCCCTGGGCTATCTCCAGGTCGATATCGTGCAGGACGGCCTGGGAGCCGAAGGCGTGGCTGATGCCTTTGCAGGCGACGGCGATCGGACGTGCGGCTTCCGGTTGATCGCTGCGGACAGGCTTCGACGGGCTGGTTGTGTGCATCTCGGCCAGCCTGCCGTCGCGCTTGGTGAAGTTGAGCGCCGGGATCGAGGCGATCAGCGCCTTGGTGTAGGCGTGAACAGGGTTCTCGAAGACATCGTTCGCGACGCCGCTCTCGACCACCGTTCCCGACTGCATAACGGCCACCCGGTCGCAGGCGCGGCGGACCATGTTGATGTCGTGGCTGATCAGCAAGACGCTGGTTTTGTGGTCGCGCCGCAAATCCTGCAGGATGGCGATGATCTCGGACTGGACGCTGGCGTCGAGCGCCGTCGTCGGCTCGTCCAGCACCAGCAGCGACGGGTCGAGCGCGATGGCGATGGCGATGTTGGCGCGCTGCTGCATGCCGCCGGATAGTTCATGCGGGTAAAGATCGAGCACCCGCTCCGGATTGCTCACCCTGATGCGACCGAGCAGTTCGGCGGCGCGACCGCGGGCCTCGTCCGAGCGAACCGGGCGATGCCGCATGATCGTCTCGGTGATCTGCCGGCCAATCGTCATCGCCGGATTGAGTGCCGCGCCCGGATGCTGGTAGACGGCTGCGATGCGGTCTCCCCTCAGCCGGCGAAGCTGCTCGGGCGAGAGATCACGGATCTCGTGGCCCTGGAACTCAAGCGCCGACGCAGCGACCCGGGCGTTACGCGGCAGATAGCGCAATATTGCGAGCGCCACCGAACTCTTCCCCGATCCGGACTCGCCGACAAGGCCGAGTGCTTCGCCTTCGCCGATAGTGAGCGACACACCGTTGACGGCCGGATGCGATGTCCGGCGCCCATCATAGGCGACGGTGAGCTGTTCGACCTTCAGAACCGATGACGACATGGGGCCCTTGAAACCACTTTCTCCCAGCGCCGCCATCGAGGGCAATCGCTTCCGCTTTCACAATGCACAATCTCGATAAAATTACTCGAATTAAGCTGGAGCGCAATCTACCTTTCGTCGCTCAGGAGAGATTGTGGCGGCCCGTCGAGGCATCGCGACGGTCGTCTGAAGCAGTTCTGGAAGGAGACCGGCATGGCACTGGACCACATGATCCTCAGCGCCTTTTTCTTCAATCCGCAGGGCGATCATCGCATGTCGTGGCGTCATCCGCGCGCGCCGGGCCGCGAAGTGCTGGACTTCGAATTCTACCGGGACCTGGTACAGGCGGCCGAGCGCGCCAGGATCGATACGATCTTCGTCGCCGACCATGTCGCGATCTGGGATTCGGTGCAAAGCGGCGTCGCCCACTACGCCAATGCCCGCCTGGAGCCGCTGACGCTGCTGGCGGCCCTTGCCGGCGTGACCAGGCATATCGGCCTCATCACCACCGCCTCGAGCTCCTACAGCGAGCCCTACAATGTCGCCCGCATGTTTGCCTCGCTCGACCATATCAGCAAGGGCAGGGCGTCTTGGAATGTGGTGACGTCGGCCATGGACGAGGAGGCCCGCAATTTCGGCCGCGACGGCAATATCGAGCACGCCTTTCGCTATGAGCGCGCCACCGAATTCCTCGATATCGTCAAGGCGCTGTGGGACAGCTGGGAAGACGAAGCCCTGCTTATCGACAAGGCATCGGGCTATTTCGCCGATCCCGACAAGGTCCATGCGATCAACCACAAGGGCCCGCATTTCAAGGTGCGCGGACCGCTCAATGTCTCGCGCCCGCCGCAGGGCCATCCGCTGATCGTCCAGGCCGGCTCGTCCGAGGACGGCAAGAATTTCGCTACCGCGCACGCCGATGCGCACTTTGCCATCTACAGCACCAAGGAAGACGGCATCAAATATAGGCAGGACATCAACGAGCGCCTCGCCCGTTATGGCCGCAAGCCCGAGAGCTTCAAGATCCTGCCGGGCATCCTGCCGATCGTCGCAGCTTCCGAAGCAGAGGGACGCGAGCGGCAAGAGCATCTGCAGAGCTTGCTTCCCGATCGCGTTGGCATCGACCTTCTCTCGAGCTGGAGCGGTGTCGATCTCTCAGTCTTCCCGCCGGACGGCCCGCTGCCGCCGCTGCCGGACGAAAGCACATTCAATGGTGGCCGCACTTCGTTGAACCGCGTCAAGGAATGGTCGAAGCAGAACCTCACTCTGCGCGAGATCGCTCGCAAGCTCGCTAACAGCGGTTCGGTGCCGACCGTTGTCGGCACGCCCACACAGATCGCCGACCAGTTGCAGGACTGGTTCGAGGCCGGCGCCGCCGACGGCTTCAACCTGATGTTCCCGCTTCTGCCCGAGGACTGGGTGAATTTTGCCGAGCAGGTCGTGCCGGAACTGCAGCGCCGCGGCATATTCCCCACCGAATATGCACCGGGGACGCTGCGCGACCGCTTTGGCCTGGCGCGGCCGGCCAACCGCTTCGCCGAACAGCGCGACAATGTGCGCGCCGTATCCTGATCAGGAGCAATTGATATGACCGCAGCGCCAAAACTCCAGCCCCGCGAAGCCATGGCTCCGCAGCTCATCAATGTTCTGCACAGCCCCAAGCGCATTCGGGTCAAATTCGCCGGCCGCACCATCGCCGACAGCCGCAACGTCCTGGTGCTGCGCTCCAACCATTTTCTGCCGATCTATTTCTTCCCGGCCTCCTCGGTGGACCGCTCGCTCTTGAAGCCGTCCGAGCATCGCCAGCCGCATCCAGTCGGCGGCGAAACCACCTATTGGGACCTGGAGACGGGATCGAAAGCTTCTCCCAATGCGGCCTGGTCGTTTGTCGCGCCGCCGGATGAAAGCCTGTCGCCACTGGCCGGCCGCATCGCCTTCACCTGGAAAGCGGTCGACCAATGGTTCGAGGAGGAGGAAGAAGTCTTCGTCCACGCCCGCGACCCATACGCCCGCATCGACGCTCTGCAGAGTTCAAGCCATGTCCAGATCTGGTTCGACGGCGAAGTGATCGCCGACAGCCATCGCCCGGTGCTGCTGTTCGAAACGCATCTGCCGACGCGTTTCTATTTGCATCCGGACGATGTCAGGCTCGACCGTCTGGTCGACTCGGACAGCACGACGCGCTGTCCCTACAAAGGCATCGCCTCCTACTGGTCGGGCCGGCGCGCCGACGGCTCGGTGAGCCCCGATGTCGCCTGGAGCTACCGCGATCCCATTGCCGAAATGCCCAAAATCAGGGGCCTCATCGCCTTTTACCCGCAAGCCGTCGACCGCATCCATCTCGACGGCGAACCAGTCGCTTAAGCCATTCAACAGTCATTTCAGACAGGGGTTTCAAAATGACCAAACGCAACGATATCGATACGCTTCGCAATCTGTCCGGCGACATCTGGAACGTCGCCGTCGATGAGCACCAGGCCGGCTTCCTCAAGCGCCGCGATCTCCTAAAATACGCAGCCTTGATCGGCCTCACCGGCTTTGCCGCCTCGCAGGGACTTGTTGGTTTCGGCACGGCGCGCGCTGCCGGCGCCGGCGGCACGGTCCGCGTTGGGCTCGGACAGCCGACCAAGGCGATCGATCCCGTCTCTATCACCGATCCGGCCAGCATCGGCGTCATCAGCCAGGTCGGCGAATATCTCATCCTCGACGATCCCAAGGACGGTCTGCAGCCCAAGCTCGCTCTGTCGTGGGAGGCCGACGAGACCGCCAGCCGCTGGACCTTCAAATTGCGGCCGGGCGTGAAATTCCACGACGGCCGCACCGTCACCGCCAAGGATGTGGTGGCGAGCTTCGAGCGGCTGGTCGATCCGGCCAGCGGTTCGTCCGCTTTGTCTGCCTATAAGGGCATCCTGTCCAAGGGCGGCGCCAAGGTCGTCGACGACCAGACAGTCGCCTTCGATCTCGACGGGCCCAACAGCAACTTCCCCTTCTATGTCTCCTCCGACGTCTACAACGCCGTAATACTGCCGGCCGATTATGCCGGCGATTTCGAGAAGAATTTCAACGGCACCGGCCCGTTCAAGCTCGAATCCTTCCGCCCCAAGCAGGGCGCCAGCTTCGTGCGCAACCCTGACTATTGGGGCGACAAGGCGCTGCCCGACCGCGTCGAAATCAAGTTCTTCGACGACGAGCAGGCGCAGGTGCTGGCGCTGCAGGCCGGCCTGCTCGACGTCATCCCGAGCACGACCCGGCTGGAATTGGCGATCGAGGGCAATCCCAACTTCAAGCTGCTCAGCGTGCAGGCAAGTTCGCATGACGAGGTGCATCTGCGGACCGACCAGGCGCCGTTCACCGACAAGCGCATTCGCCGCGCCTTGGCGCTCACCATCGACCGCGAGGCGGTGGTCAAGGGCTTGCTCAAGGGCCGCGCCATCGTCGGCAACGACACCCCGTTCGCGCCGATCTTCCCCTCGGCCGATCCGTCGGTGCCGCAGCGCAAGCAGGACATCGCCGAGGCCAAGCGCCTGCTTGGCGAAGCCGGCGTGCCGAACGGCTTCCCGGTGACGCTGACCACCGAGCGCGCCTATGACATTCCCGATTATGCCGTGCTGATCCAGAATTTTGCCAAGAAGGCCGGCATCGACATCAAGCTCAACGTGCTGCCGCAGGACGCCTATTATGGCTCGGCGAAATTCGGCTCGTCGCCATGGCTCGATTCCAATCTCGGCATCACCGATTTCGGCCATCGCGGCACGCCCGACATCTTCCTCAACGCGACGCTGAAGAGTTCGGGCGCCTGGAACGCCGCGCATTTCAACAACCCGGCCTATGACGGGCTGCTGCTCGAATATGGCAAGGCCCGCGACCTTCAGGCGCAACGCCTTGCCGCGGGCAACATCCAGACCTTGCTGCTGGACGAGACGCCGCTGATCATCAGCTACTTCTCGCAATACAGCCGCATCGTCTCGTCCAAGGTCGAGGGCGTCCGCTTCACGGCAATCTCGCATCTGCTGCTCGATCGCGTGACGTTCGCCCAGGCATGATTGTGAGACGTCCAGCCACTCCGGGCACTAAAATCCGATGCTGACCGGCCGCACTGTGTCGGTGCGGGCAGCCTCGCTTCTGCTCACGCTGTGGTTGGTCAGCATGCTGGTGTTCTTCGCCGGGCAGGTCCTGCCCGGCGATGTCGGCCGCCTCATGCTCGGGCCGTTCGCCGATGCCGAGGCTGTGGCTGCGCTGAACAAGCAGCTGGGCGCCGACCAGCCGGTGCTCGTGCAATACTGGCACTGGTTCAGCAGCGTGCTGTCAGGCGACTTCGGCACCTCCCTGTCGCTGCGTCTGCCGGTGGCGCCCTTCGTTCTGGAAAGCCTCAAGCGCTCGGCGGCCCTTGCCGGAATTATCCTCGTCTTTCTGCTGCCGCTGGGCATCGGCGCCGGCATCGTCGCCGGTCTCAACCAGGGCCGCTTTATCGACCGCCTGATCGTACTCGCCGGCGTGTCCTTCGGCATTGTCCCGGACTTCGTCTCCGGCCTGCTGTTGCTCATCGTCTTCGGCCTGTGGCTGAACTGGTTCCCGATCACGGGCGCTGCTCCCGATGGCGCCGGGCTCTGGGTCAGTGGCTATTACCTGATCCTGCCGGCGCTGCCGCTGGTGCTGAACCTTGCCGGCTACATCGCCCGCATGACGCGGGCCGGCGTGATCGAGGCGCTGGCCGCCGACTATACGCGCACCGCCGTCCTGAAGGGCCTTGAGCGTCGCGAGATACTCATCCGGCACGTGCTGCGTAATGCGCTGACGCCGACCATCGCCGTGCTCGCGACCCAGACCGGTTACATGCTGGGTGGTCTGGTGGTCATCGAAGCCCTGTTCGGCATACAGGGCCTCGGCAACCTTGTCCTCAACGCCGCCAAGTCGCGTGACTTCCCGATGCTCGAAGCCGGCGTGCTGGTCATGGCGACCATCTTCGTGCTGTCGGCCGCGGCAGGCGATCTCGTGAATGCCTTGCTCGATCCGCGGCAGCGCCGCCGTGTGTCGCCATGATGGAACTGATGGAATTGCCGGAGCGCCGTACGCTGGGCTGGCGGGCAGCAAGTCGCATCCGCGAGACTGTTTCGCAGCTGCCGCCCTCGGTGATCGTTGGATCGCTGATCCTGCTGTTCTGGGTCGGCTGCGCCGTGTTAGGCAGCCTGTTTGTGCCCTACGATCCCTATGCCGAGGATTTCCTCGTCATGCTGGCGCCGCCTGATGCCGCGCACTGGTTCGGCACCGACCAACTTGGCCGCGACGTGCTGTCGCGCATCGTCGTCGGCTCGCGTGACATCCTGCTGGTCGCGCCGGCAGCAACACTGCTCGGCGTTGCCGCCGGCAGCGTGCTTGGCCTCGTGCTCGGCTATTTCGACGGGCTGATCGACGCCATCGGCGCCAGGCTGCTCGACACGCTGATGGCCTTTCCCTTCATCGTCCTCGTCACCATGGCGCTGGTCGCGCTTGGGCCATCGAACCTCACCGTCATCCTTGTGATCGGCATCGCCTATGCCCCGCTGGTGGCACGGACGGTGCGTGCCGCCGTGCGCGAGCAGCGCGAACGCGACTATGTCAGCGCCGCTCGTCTCGGCGGCGAGAGCGCTCTTTCCATCATGTTCCTCGAGATCCTGCCTAATGTCAGGGAGACCATCCTCATCGAGCTGGTCACAAGGCTTGGCTACGCCTTCTTTTCGATCGCCACGCTGAGCTTCCTCGGCCTCGGCATCCAGCCTCCCTCAGCCGATTGGGGACTGGCGGTCGCCGACGGCTACGGCTTCCTGACCGGCGGCAAATGGTGGGTGGTGATCTTCAACTCCGCAGCCATCGTTTCGCTTGTCATGGCAACCAATCTGATCGCGCAAGGCATGGGCGCCTTCGAAAACAGCGACCGGTGAAGAGCGGAACGCTCAGCAAAGCTGACGCGCAATCGCGGACCGTGCGCTAAAATCGTTCCTCGTGATTCGGCTCTGACAGGGCCTCAAAGCAAGGAACGGCATGAGCAAGGCCCTCATTACATTCGCATTGGTCGCGGTGCTCACCGCATTGCTCATGGCGCTCAGCCTGGCGGTCGCCAGGCACGGCTATCCCTATGGCGCGATCGGCGTGAGGCGGCTGGACGGCATCGCCGATGCCGGGTCGTTCCTGCCACTCGCCGCCGTCTATTTTTTCGGCGCCATGCTGATGATGATCCTGCCGATCCGCGCCGCCGGCATCGTCTTGACCCATGCTGCGGATGCGCTGTTCTGGGCGGTGATTGCCCTGTTCGCCACAATTGTCGGCTGTCTCGTCGCCCGCTGGGCTTTCGGCCAGAGCAGCGTGCTGTGGGCGCTCCTGAACTGGCGTTTCCTGTTCGCCGCGGCCATCGTTGGCAGCCATTTCACCATGAACGAGCTGCGCCGCAACATCCTGCTCAGGAGCCTGTTCTTCGTCATCTTCGCCGCGGCGACGCTGGCTTGCCTGGTCTGGACTTTTCCGAGCTGACAGCGGCCTGCTTCATATCGTCCGTTTTGAGGTCGCGGCTTTCACAGCAGCGCGCCATCGGCTATCCAGTCCGCAGCTAGACGTCAGGCCTCACAGTGTCGTCATTTGTCTGATAAATGATTCAGGCATACGGCACCCCCAGCGAACCAATACAAGGAAACCGCGACATGACCCTGTTTCGTAAAAATCTGATCGATGGCGAGTGGGTGGGCGAAGCCGGCTCGCGCAACATCAACCCGTCCGATACCGGCGATGTCGTTGGCGAATATGCCTCGGCCGGTGCCGAACAGGCCAAGCAGGCCATCGCGGCGGCCAAGGCTGCTTTCCCGGCCTGGTCGCGTTCGGCGCCGCTGGTTCGCCATGCCGTGCTGAAAAAGGCGTCGGACGAGATCATGGCGCGCAAGGAAGAGATCGGCCGCGCGCTGTCGCGCGAAGAGGGCAAGACGCTGGCCGAAGGCATTGGCGAGACCATCCGCGCCGCCCAGATCTTCGATTTCTTCGCCGGCGAGACGCTGCGCCTGTCGGGCGAACTGGTACCCAGCGTTCGGCCCGGCGTCGGCGTCGAGATCACCCGTGAAGCTGTCGGTGTCGTCGGCATCATCACGCCATGGAATTTCCCGATCGCCATTCCCACCTGGAAGATCGCGCCGGCGCTCGCGCACGGCAACACCATCGTCTTCAAGCCGGCCGAACTCGTCCCTGAAAGCGCCTGGACCATCGTCGACATCCTGCACCGCGCCGGCTTGCCGAAAGGCGTGCTTAACCTGGTCATGGGCAAGGGCTCGGTGGTCGGCCAAGCCATGCTTGACAGCCCCGACCTCAACGCCATCACCTTCACCGGCTCGGTCGGCACCGGCAAACGTGTGGCTGCGGCCAGTGTGGAGCACATGCGAAAGTTCCAGCTCGAAATGGGCGGCAAGAACCCGATGGTCGTGCTCGACGACGCCGACCTCGCCACGGCGGTCGAATGCGCCATCAACGGCGCCTATTTCTCGACCGGCCAGCGTTGCACGGCCTCTTCCCGGCTGGTGGTGACCGAAGGCATTCACGACCGCTTCGTCGCCGCGCTCAAGGAGCGACTGGAAAAGCTCGTCATCGGCGATGCGCTCGATGCAAAGACGCAGATCGGGCCGGTCGTCGATGCGAGCCAGCTGAAGCAGGACGAGGACTATATCGCCATCGGCAGCCAGGAAGGCGCCAACCTCGCTTTCGGCGGCGAGCGACTCGATCGCGAAACGCCCGGCTTCTATCTCCGGCCGGCGCTGTTTACCGAGAGCACCAACGCCATGCGCATTTCGCGCGAGGAAATCTTCGGGCCGGTCGCCAACGTCATCCGCGTCAAGGATTATGACGAGGCGCTGGCGGTGGCCAACGACACGCCCTTCGGCCTGACCTCCGGCATCTGCACCTCCAGCCTCAAGCATGCCACGCATTTCCGGCGCAATTCCGAAGCCGGCATGGTGATGGTCAATCTGCCGACGGCGGGCGTCGATTTTCACGTTCCATTCGGCGGCCGCAAGGGCTCGAGCTACGGCCCACGCGAGCAGGGCCGCTACGCCGCGGAGTTCTACACAACGGTGAAGACAGCCTATACCTTTGCCGGCTGATCGGCGGGTGTATAGGTGACTTCGGCGAAAGAGGAACTGACCTGGCTCAACCCGCCGCCGCATCATGTTGTCGGTGACACTACGGTGCATGTGCGCACCGGCAAGGAAACCGACTTCTGGCGCGAAACCTTTTACGGTTTCTGGCGTGACAATGGCCATTTCCTGTATCGGCCGGTCGAGGGTGACTTCAGCGCCGAAGTCACCGTCAAGGGCGACTACAAGGTGCTCTACGACCAGGCCGGGCTGATGCTGCGGCTGAGTGAAACGCACTGGATCAAGGCCGGCATCGAATACACCGACGGGCTGGCTTACTTTTCGGTGGTGGTCACCAACGACACCTCGGACTGGTCGCTGCTCAGCATTCCCACCGGCCCCGACGGCGTGCGCATCCGGCTGACCCGCCATGCCGAGGCGATCCGCATCCAATATCTTGATACCACCGATGGCAAGTGGAAGCCGGTGCGGCTGGCTTATTTCCCGATCTCCAAATCCGTCGATGTCGGCATGATGTGCTGCTCGCCGCAGCGCGAAGGGTTTGAGGTAACATTCTCCGGCTTTACTGTCGGCCCGCCGATTTCCAGGCAATTGCACGACTGACGGCCATATCGATGGCGGACTAACCGTCTGCCTGATGCTGGAAGAACTGTAAAAACAGCTCCCGTTCGGTGGTGATGTCGAGCTTCTCGTAGATGCGGCGGCGGTGGTTCTTCACCGTGCCGACGGTGATGCCGAGCCGCTCGGCGATGTTGGCGGTGGGGTGACCCGCGAGGATCAGCTGCACCAATTCCCGCTCGCGCAGCGACAGCTCCGGCCACAGGCTCGCCGGGATGGTCGGCTCCTGCCGGGGCGAGGCGCCGGGGCCGGTCGGCGCCCATGTGCGAGAGAACTCGGTGCCGCGCGCCTCAATGTCGAGTGCATGCAGCGCCTCGAACACCGGCAGCCGCTCGTCCAGCAGGGCGATCTCGCTCTCCTTGAAGGTGGAGGTCGAGCGGTCGAGGAAGATGCCGAGGCACCAGTCGCCGCCATCGGCCAGCATGATGCCGACCTCGTCGCAGATTTCCGACTGCGCCAGGAAGCCCGCTATGTACTGGCCGCGCTTGGCCTCGTCGTCGGCAAGCCGCTTCAGCGGCAGGATGCCCAGCCGGCGTTCACGCCGCCACGAGGCATAGAACGGGTCGAAGACGTAGTAATTGTCGAGATAGCGCCGGACCATCTCGTCGGAGAAGCGCCGGTGCTTGATGAATTCCGGCGTCTGCGTCGCCGAATATCGGGTCACGGTGACGAGATCGTGCTCGATGTCGGCGCCGATCAGGCCAATCAGGCAGTCGACATGCCTGTCCGTACCGGTGGCGGCAATCGCCCTGGCGAGCGGCCCCCAGATATTGCCCATGCGCATGCCCTTTTCTCGGCGATCCCGGTCCGGCGGACATTGTGTCTTTTGGCATATGGCGCAAGGCCGCCCAAGGAATCTAGCTTGAGCCATCCTACAGCAATCCTGAGGCGACCGTGACCCAACCCAACCTCACCAGCCCCATCGTCGGCAATCCAATCGTCATCGGCATCGACGCCGGCGGCACCATGACCGACACGATCCTTGTCGACCAGGACGGCCACTTCAAGATCGGCAAGTCGGCAACCACGCCGAAGAACGAGGCCGAAGGCTTCCTCGCATCGGCCGAAGACGCGGCCGACGCCTGGGGCATCTCGCTGGAGCAGCTGTTCTCCGGCGTCAACGTCGTGCTCTATTCCGGCACCGGCATGCTCAACACACTGTTGTCGCGCACCGGGCGCCGGCTTGGCCTGATCACCACCAAGGGTCTGGAAGACATGATCCTGATGGGTCGCGGCCTGCAGGCCTGGGCCGACTATTCCTATGCCGACCGGCTGCATGCGGTGACCCACCATCATCCCGATCCGCTGGTGCCGCGCCGTCGCACCCATGGCGTCACCGAGCGCATCGACCAGTTCGGCGACATCGTGCTGCCGCTCTACGAGCATGAAGTCGCGATTGCGGCCAGGAAGCTGATTGCCGACAAGGTCGAGGCGATCTGCATCATGACCATCTTCTCGCACGTCAATCCGGTGCACGAAAAGCGCATCGCCGAGATATGCCGCGAGGAGGTGCTGAAAGCCGGCGCCGACATCCTCATCTACACCAGCCACGAGGTCCGCCCGGTCATCCGCGAACAGTCGCGGCTGAACTCGGTGCTGATCGAAGCCTACGCGACGTCGCGCGGCCGCAAGCAGCTTAGGGGTATCGAGGACGTTTCGAAAAAATACGGCTTCAAATACGGCGTGCAGACGCTGCTGTCCTTTGGCGGCCTGACCTCAATCAACCATCCGCGCCTGCACGAAACCATGATTTCCGGCCCGATCGGCGGTATTCTCGGCGCGGCCTATGTCGGCAAGCTCATCGGCAACGACTCCCTGATCTGCTCGGACATGGGCGGCACCTCCTTCGACATGGGCGTCATTTCGCGCGGCCAGACGCGGATCGAGAACGAGCCGCTGATGGACCGTTTCAAGCTCAACGTGCCGACGCTGCATCTCGACACGATCGGCGCCGGCGCCGGCATGATCCTCAAGGTCGACCCGCTGACCAAGAAAGTCTCGCTCGGGCCGGAAAGCGCCGGTTCCGACCCCGGCCCCATCTGCTTCGCCAAGGGCGGCACTGAACCCACCATCGCCGATTGCGACGCCATACTAGGCCGCCTCAACCCGTATTATTTCCTCGGCGGCAAGGTCGTCTTGCAGGTCGAGAAGGCGCGCAAAGCGTTTGAGGAAAAATTCTCCAGCATCCTTGGCGTCGGTGTCGAGGAGGCTGCCGAAGGCATGATCGACATGCTGGAAGCCGATGCCAACAACGCGCTGCGCCGGGTCATCTCCGGCCAGGGCATCCATCCCTCGGAATTCACGCTGCTGTCCTATGGCGGCTCGGGTCCGCTGCATCTGGCCGGCTGCTCCAGGGGCATCGGCTTCAAGGACATCATCACCTTCCAGTTTGCCGCCGCCTTCTCGGCCTTCGGCTGCACCACCGCCGATTTCATGCGTCGGCATTCGGTCTCGACGCAGCACGACATCGGCGCCCGCGCAAGCGATGACGAGCTGCTCGCTTTCGGCAAGAAGGTCACCGACGTCTGGAATGATCTCACCAAGGCGGCGGTCGACGAGATGATCAGCGACGGCCATATCAGAGACAAGATCAAGACCGTGCCGTTCCTGATGATGCGCTACACCGGCCAGCTCGAGGATGTCGAGGTCATGGCACCGCTTGCCGAGGTCAATTCGGCTGACGACATGCGTAGGGTCATCGACGAGTTCGAGGCGGTCTACGCCAAGGTCAACCATCGCGTTTCGCGCTATGGCGAAGCCGGCTTCACCATCACCGAGCTCGGATTGATCGCCACCGCCGACAAGGTCAAGCCGGTGCTCTTGAAGCGCCCGCTCGGCAAGTCGGCCCCGGCAGCAGCGCACAAGGGCGTGCGCGAGGCCTATATCGGGGGACGCTGGCACAAGGCCAATCTCTACGAGATGGACCTACTGCAGCCCGGCCATGAGGTGATCGGTCCGGCCATCATCGAACATCCCGCCACCACGCTCGTTGTTCATCCGCAGGACCGTGTCCACGTCGATGAGTGGACGCTGCTGCATTACACCCATTCTTGAAAGGGCACCGCCATGTTGGACAGACCTGCCTCGGCCCTGCGCCTTCGCGAACGGCTGCTCGATTCAGAACGGCTGATGGAAGAGACCGGCTGCTATGACGGCATCACCGAGCTCACGCTACGCAACCAGGACCCGCTGAAATTCGAGACGCTGCACACCAAGCTGCGCGCCTATTGCGTCTCGGCCCGCGAAATGGCCCGCCGCATCTCGGCCTCGCCCGGCGTGCGCGAAGTCGGCGAAATGGTGGTGGCGATCTATACGCCCGAGGGCGATGCGATCGCGCTGTCCAACGGCATCATGGTCCACGTCCACACGATGAGCCGCTTCATCAAATGGATGATCAAGAACAATTACGAGGAAAACCCGAAGATCCGCGAAGGCGACATCTTTGCCAACAACGATGCCTTCATCGGCACCGTGCAGGTGCCCGACGTCATGGACGTGGTGCCGATCTTCCATGAAGGCACGCTGGTCGGCTGGGCCGGTGCGGTCTGCCACGAGCTCGAAGCCGGCGGCATCACGCCCGGCGGCGACGTCTGCCTGGCGCAGGAGCGCTTCACCGAAGGCCTGTTCGTCTGCGCCGAGAAGATCGGCGAGAATGACGAGATCCGCCGCGACTACGTCATCCGCTGCGAGCGCAATCTACGCATGCCGATCTACTGGGTGCTCGACGAGAAGGCCAAGGTCGCCTCCTGCATCGACATGCGCGAAAGCGTCAAGCAGCTGATCTCCGAGATCGGCCTCGACTACTGGATGAAGGTGTCGAAGGAGTTCATCGAGGAGGGCCGTCGCGCCCAGCTCGCCCGCACCCGCCAGCTCACCGTGCCCGGCATTTATCGTGGCCACACCTTCTACGGCCATGTCACGACGGGCAAGCCCGGCTTCCAGCTGCTTGGCGATCCCGACTGGCTCTACAACATCCCCATCGAGATGGAGATCACCACCGACGGCAAGATCACCATGGACTTCGAGGGCACGCAGCCCTGGGGCTACCATTCGATGAACTGCACGCCGGCCGGCATGGATGGCGGCATGTTCGTCACCTTGACCCAGCACATGAATTTCGAGGGCCTGGTCAATGACGGCGCCTGGATGGCGACCGAGCTGAAGCTGCCGCACGGCACCTGGACCAACCCCGACAATGAGATGGTGGCGACCGCCACATCCTGGGCGCTGCTGCTGCCGGCCTATGGCGTGTTCCAGCGCCTTTTGTCGCGCGGCTTCGTCGCGCGCGGCTTCGTCGAGGAAGCCTTCGTTGGCCAGGTCAACAGCCCGATGATCGAGATGGGCGGCGAAAGCCAGTACGGTACGCCGTTCGGCATGGCGCATTTCGAATGCGCCGCCGCCGGCTCCGGCGCGCTGGCCATCGCCGATGGCCTCGACACCGCCTATGTCGGCTGGAATCCGGAGTCCGACATGGGCAACATCGAGGTCTGGGAACAATCGATGCCGATGGTCTATATCGGCCGCTCGATCGTCCCCAATTCAGGGGGCGCCGGCAAATATCGCGGCGGCTGTTCCTTCGTCTCGACCTGGCTGATCAACAAGACCTCGCACTTGCGACTGCACACCTCGGAACACTCCTCGCGGGTATTCGACAATGGCGGCATGTGTGGCGGCTATCCCGCGCCGACCTGCCAGAAGCATCGCGCGGTGCGCAACTCCAACATCCACGAACTGGCGGCAAAAGGCGAACCGCTCGCGCATGCCCCAGGTATCGATCCGCATGTCTCCGACTACGAGAAGAACATCGGCGGCGACCATGCCGTGGTCGAAGGCCCCTACATCACCTCGCCGCACAAGTCGGGGGACATCTTCAGCCATTCCTACAATGGTGGCGGCGGTTACGGCGACGTGCTGGAGCGCGATCCGGTCAAGACCGCCTGGGATGTCGAGAACGGTTTTCTCACCCGCCAGGCGGCGGTCCAGATTTTCGGCATCGTGCTGAAGGACGACGCCGAGGGTTATCCGGTTGCCGATATCGACGCCACCGTCGAACGTCGTGCCGCCATGCGCAGAGAGCGTCTGGCCAAGGCGATCCCGGTTTCGGACTGGATCGCTGCCGAACGCGGCCGTGTCGAGAAGGCCGACTTCGCGCCCGAGGTGAAGAAAATGTATGCCAGCGCGATCAAGCTATCGTCGCGCTTCACTAGGGATTTCAGCGATTTCTGGACCGTCGACGCCAGATCGATCTTCATGCCGGGAGCAAAGCCATGACCTCATACAGCAAGGAAGTCCTCGGCGATCTCTCAGCCGGCAAGCTGCCCTGGCCGCAGACAAAGCGCATCATGAGCGCCTACAAGGACCACGACCGCTTCTTCAAGATGCTCGCCGTCTATCAGGACCGTGTCGCATGGAAGGACCCGATCCTGCTGCCGGTCTCGGATCATTTGTTCATCTGCCAGAGCGGCGACGAGCGCATCACCCGTTGCGAATGCGGCCACTCTTTCGGTGACTATCGCAAGAACTGGAAGCTCAAGGCCGCGATCAACGTGCGCAACACCGAGGAGGCGCTGCGCGAGATCTATCCCAATAGCGATATCCCCGATCCGCAATGGATGGAAATCCGCGAATTCATCTGCCCGCAATGCGGCACCATGCACGAGGTCGAGGCGGCGGCTCCGGGCTACCCCATCGTGCACGACTTCGAACCCGATCTCGAAGGCTTCTATCGCGAGTGGCTGGGCAAACCGCTTTAGCGAAACTCGATGTTACGGCCGCGTTGCCGGCAAGGTAGCGCTCCTAGCCGGCGACGGACTATGAATAAACGCATCGTACGTCGCATCGGAGACTGCCCACCATGACAGACCTTTCCGGCCGCAGCGCCATCGTCACCGGCGGGTTTTCCGGCATGGGCTTCGCCATTGCGACGGCGTTGGCGCAGGCCGGCGCAAATGTAGCGGTCGGCTCCTACATCGCCCCCGCCGGCGCCGACAGAACCGACGCCGCCTACTATCCCGGCGCCGATGAACTCGAGGGCGTGCGGTTGGCCCTGTCGGCACACGGCACCAGGGTTTGTGCCGCCCATCTCGATGTCCGCGACAGCGAGGTGACCAACCGGTTTGCAGCCGACGCGCAGGCCGCCATCGGCCCGGCCGACATACTGGTCAATGCCGCGGGCACCACCGCCGAACAGCCGGTCTGCGGCCATTCCGACGCGCTGTGGGACAAGATCGTCGACACCAATCTCAGCGGAGCGTTCCGCGTCACGCGAGCTGTGCTGCCCGGCATGATCGAGCGCGGCTGGGGCCGTATCGTCAACATCGGCTCGACGGCGGCTTCCGTCGGCTGGAAGGACAACCCGGCCTACTGCGCCTCGAAGGCCGGGCTGCTCGGCCTTACCCGCTGCGTGGCGCTGGAAGGCGCCGCGCACGGTGTCACTTGCGTCATGATCAGCCCGACCTGGGTCGAGACCGAACTGATGCGCCGCAACGTGGCGCAGGTCGTCGAGCGTGAGGGCAAGGGCAGAACCGCCGAGGAAGCGATGGCCGAGATCGCCAAGGGCAATCCCCAGCAGCGCATGCTGCAGCTGCAGGAAATCGCGGCTCTAGCCGTGTTCCTGTGCTCGGATCTGGCCAAGGGCATCACCATGGAAAACATCCAGGTCACCGGCGGAGCGCTGTGGTAGCGGCCACAGTTTGAATTTTCGAACGAGCGAGCCGCATTAACGCCATTTGTCGGTTGCATGGTCGTTTTGGCCCTGCCTGCGGCAACTTTACCCCTCGCGGCAAATTTACCATTGAGTGACAGGCGATAGAGGTTATATTGTGCACTGCACAATGGATGCCCGCTGATCGGGGTCCGGCAAGGGCAGGTTCCGGCGGTCGCGCATGACGCAGAAAAGCCGACCATGGGCGCTTCAGCCCAGCCGAAAGGCGGCAGCATGAGAAATCCGGTACGGATATGAAGATCCCGAAATCCATTCTGATCGATCCGGACAACAACAAGGCCTATGCCGCCTTCGCCGTTGCGGTGTCGGTCTTTGCCTTCGCCTACTCCACCAATTTCGGCCAGATCCTGATCCTCGCCTACTATCTGGTATGGCTGCCGCTGCTGTTCGTCGATTACCGGCGTTTCGCCCGCGATCTCTCCAGCGCCTGGCTGCCGCTGCTGTTTGCGGCCTATGTCTGCCTGTCGCTGTTCTGGTCGCAAGCGGCCGGCACCAGCGCGCGGGCGGGGCTGCAATATTTCTCCCACATGCTGTGCGCCTACATCGCGGCGCGCACCATCAGCACGCGCACGCTGGTGCTGGGCTCGCTGATCGGCATCTTCATCGTGCTGCTGTATTCGCTGAAGGTTGGCGCCTATGCGCTCGACACTATCGACGGCACCACCAATTTCGTCGGCGCCTTCGGCTCCAAGAACCAGATCGGCTTCTTCGCCTCGCTCGGCATCTTCTTCTGCTTCGCTTTTCTGGCCTTCTACCGGCGCAACTGGATGAGCTTCGTCTGGACCGCGCCGATCATCCTGCTGTCGGTCTATATGCTGGCGATCGCCCACTCGGCGACGTCAGTCGCTTCGCTTCCGGCGGTGATCGGTGTCGTTGCCTTGCTTGCCATGAGCAAGGTTCTGTCACGCCGCTACCGCCGCGTGCTGTTCGTCGTCGGCGCTACGGCGCTGGTCGGCGGTGTGATGGCTGCGCTGAACCTTGGCCTACTCGATGTCGTGCTCGGCATCTTCGGCAAGGATTCGACGCTGACCGGCCGCACCTATCTCTGGGAACAGGGCTGGGCCGCCGCGCAGCAGCGTCCGGTGCTCGGTTATGGCTATGCCGCCTACTGGATCCAGGGTTTTGCCGATCCGGAACGGCTCTGGGCCGAGTTCTACATCTCCACCCGCACCGGCTTCCATTTCCACAACACCTATATCGAGACGCTGGTCGAGCTCGGCTTCATCGGCGTGACGATGCTGGCGCTGATCATCCTGCGCTCCTTCTGGGGCCATGTTTCGAAGGTGGTGTTCGGTGACTGGAGCGCCGATTCGGTGGTGCTCGCCGGCGCGGTCGGCATGATGCTGATCCGCTCCTTCTTCGAGGTCGAGATCCTCGGCCCCTATTTTATGGCCTCGTTCATCGTCTATTACGGCCTGTTCAAGCTGCGCCCGGTGCCGCTCGCCAGGGCAAGGCGGGCCTATGTTCCGGTGCCGGACGAGAACATCGCCAACGGCCGCATGCCGGCGCGCGTCTGACTTGCTTATCTCAGGCGACGGCGCGCTTGCGCAGCATCAGCCGCTGCAGGAAGCGGCGCAACGGCTCGTCATAGAGGCGCGTGGCGATGTCGGCGATGACGATGACGGAAACCGCCATGACGATGCCGAACCAGGGATGATGCGCGAACGGGTCGATCGCTGCGGCCTTGCCCGCCCCGGCGATGATCATCAGCAGCGGCGTGTGGATGATGTAGATTGGGTAGGAAATCCGCCCCAGCCAGCCATAGAGGCCTGACAGGCGCGGCGCCGTCGGCGCAATAGTGCCGACCACGACCAGCGCCGGGAAAACAAAGACGACGCAGGCGAGATCGTAGGCGACGCGCGCGCCGCCGGCCGGCGCGATGGCAAAGACGACGAGCGTCAGTGCGATCGCGGCCTCTATCCACCAGCCGCGCCGCAGAAAGCCGAGCCCGCTTTGATAGCGTGTCATGGACCGGCAAAGCAGCACGCCCAGGAAGAACGAGAAACAGACGCGCGGCAGGCCGCTGATGATGGTCGATCCGGTCATGCCGAAGTCGAGGGTGCCGGCGATGATAGAGACGACCACCAGCAACACCAGACTGACGGCAATGAGCGTGCTCAGCACGCGTTTCGTCAGCAGGAAGAAGACGGCGACATAGGCTATGTTGACGATCAGCTCGAAGAACAGCGACCACGACGCGGGGTTGAGCGGAAAGATCGTGTGATAGGCATCGCTGACCAGCGGGATGAAGAACATGCCGGTCGTCAGCATGGTGCCGATCTCGGAGATCGGCATGTATTCCGCCGGAATCAGCCGGTTCTTGACGACGAGATAGAAGAAACCGAGCAGCGTGCCGGCGAGGTAGAGCGGGTAGAGGCGTATCAGGCGGATCGCTACGAAGGTGCCGACGCCCATGCCGTTTTCGATCTTGCGGTCATAGGCATGCGCGATGACGAAGCCGCTGAGCAGGAAGAACAGGTCGACGGCCAAATAGCTCGACGGCAGCACCTTGCCGGCGGCCAGAAACGGCGAGAAGTGGTAGAGCATGACGCTGATCGCCGCGACGCCGCGGATGGCATCGAGATTGAGGTAGACGTGGCGCGGTGCGGCGGGCTGCATGGAATGCCTTCAAGCGGTCGAAAAACGGAAGTTCCCGCCCGCACCCTGGCGCGAACGAGCCGAACTGGTCCTCCCGCCTCCATCGCGCGGGCCTCGCCGAGCGAGCCCGAGCGCTAGAGCAATTCCGGGAAAAGTGGGAAACGGTTTTCCGTCCGGAATTGCTCCAAACAAACAGGTTACTGGCTGGCCGTCGGCGCCAGCTTCACCTTGATGACGTCGCCCGGCAGCACCGGCGTATCTTCCTTGGCGTCGATCTCGCTGGTCTTGCCGTCGGTCACGCGCACCAGCGAATAGATGAGCGCCGGCCCTTCATTGTTGTTTGTGATAGCGGCGGTCGTGGCCGGGTCCGATGCCTGGGCCATCAGGCCCTGTTGCATGTTGACCCTGAGTGCGGCTTCGTTGAGGTCTGCTTCGACCTGCTGCCGGTCGGCGGCAAGTCTCGAGTTCAACGTGTTCTGGGCATCGATGGCATCCTGCGTCGCCTTGCTGACCGACTGCTTGGCGGTGAGGATCGCCGTCTCATAGTCCAGGATCTTGCCCTGCAGATCGGTGACCGACTGTTGCGAGGAAAGCAGGCGTGCGTTGGCGACCAGGCCCTTTTGCGCCAGCGGACCGATACTGTCCGCCTGCTGCTGCGCCAAGTCGACCTGCTTTTGCTGGTTGACGATCTTTTTCTGCAGCGCCTCGATTTCGGACTGCAGGACCCCTTTCAGATCGTCAAGCGCCTGCAGCTTCAGCTTCAACGCTTTCTGGTCGGAGATCAGGATCTGCATTTCGTCGGAGACGATTGTCGCCAGGCGCGGGTCGCCCTCGACTTCCTTAGGCGCCTCGAAACTCTCCTTGCCGGCGAGATCGGCATCGATGCGGGCACGCTTGACGATCAACCGCACGCGCTGGTCGTCATAAATGTCGAAATTGCCCTTGGCGGTGATCAGATCCTTGCCGAGCTGGGTGCCGAAATCGGCGTTGCGCCGGATGCCGCCGGCGATGCTGATCGCCTTGAGCACGGTCAGCTCCGGCACATAGGGAAACTGGCCAGGCGTCTGGATCTCGCCCGAGATGTAGAACGGCCGGAACTGCACCATTTCCACCGAGGCTTCCGGCTTGTCCGACAAGGCAAGCTTGCGCTGCAGGGCGACGCTGATCGCGGCCGCAACCTCCGACGTGGTCTTGCCGGCGGCCGGCAGTTCGCCGACGAACGGCACCGACAAATTGCCGGCTGGACCGACCGAATATTCGCCGTTTACCGCCGACCAGTCACGGAACGTGCCTTCCACCGTCTGCCACTCGGCGACGCGGATGTTGAGCTTGTCTTGCGAGCCGAGCCGGTACTCGTCGGCCATGGCCGGAACCGCGAGCGACAGAGCGAGGCACGTGGCGACGAGCCGTGCCGGCCGCATCGGGCCGGCAAGGCGAAAATACGCTGATATGTCTGTTTTCAACTGAACGTTTCCGATCCGTTTTGGCCCCATCCGCCCGATAGGCCTGCTGCCGAGTGCCTCCTTCGGAACCTGGCAGAATACTATGGCTGCAATGCGAGACCGGCCCATCGCCGAATAGCTTTGGACCGGATTGGCTTCGGGCCGTACCGGCCCGATTGCTGACCAGTTGCGGTAGGTCAGTAGGAACCGCGCGACATCCACACCGCAGGCACGGTCTTGAGGATGATGCGAACGTCTTCGAACAGCGACCAGTTCTCGACATAGTGACGGTCGAACGCGACGCGACTGTCATAGGAGACATCGTTGCGTCCGCTGACCTGCCAGAGCCCGGTCAGGCCCGGCCGCGACTTCAAATAATAGACCGCGGCGCTGCCGTAGATCTCAAGCTCGTCGCGCACCACCGGGCGAGGCCCGACAAGGCTCATGTCGCCCTGCAGGATGTTGATGATCTGCGGCAGCTCGTCGAGGCTGAGCTTGCGCAGAACGGCGCCGACGCGGGTGACGCGCGGATCGTTCTTCAGCTTGCGGGTCGCGATCCATTCGGCGTTGGCTTCCGGATTGGCCGCGAGATAGGCGGCCAGCACACGTTCGCCGTCTTCGACCATGGTGCGGAACTTGAGGCAGGGGAAAATCCGCCCACCGCGTCCGATGCGCTTGTGGCCGTAGAAGATCGAGCCGCCGTCGGAAAGCTTGACCAGAAGGGCCACCATGAGGAACAGCGGGCTAAGCGCCACCAGGCCGACAAGTGAACCGAAAATATCGAAACTGCGCTTCAGCAGCCCGCCGATGGGTGGCGGAAAATCTACGCCGACATGCGAAAATGCCGCATTGGCCGACTTGGCAACGTCCCTCATGCAAAAGCTCCATACGTTGAACGGATGGTTTATGCCACGATACCAAAAAAATGCTGCAGCGCAACACACAATTTCCCATATGGCTGAAATAGTCACGTCAGGAATTGACTAAATAATAAACGCTCCTTGCCCAAATTTTGCCCTTTATGGCGGGTTTGTGACGAATAATTAGCAACCGTAGGAAATGTAATGCCTTTTTTCGGCGGGTTTTGGGCAAATCGTCCTTTGCCGCAGAGGGAACGGCTTTAACTGATTTTCGAATCACTGGCTTTGCTAAATTAATCAAGTAAAATACTAATCAACATTGTAGATTCTACTGTAGTATAAAGCGCATGACGAGTTAGGTCACCACCCCTGCGTGTGCATCGCAGCATGGCGGAGTCCAAGCCGCCGCCAAGCCGAAAATTATTGCAGGTTGCCCTTGCCGTCAGTTTCGCGCCTTAATAGAGTCGCAAATTATTCCTGATAGAGTCTGGATGGGTTGGGAAGGCCGGAAGCAACCGGCCGAAAAAGAGCAGCTAAATAAGCTCGCATGGCGAATGGGGAGATACTCGGGTGGGTAAGTCATCGCTTTTGCATGCTCGGGCCGGTTGACGGGCCGCCGAACATGTCATTACCAAAATTCGTCATTGGAATGGTTTTCGCCCTCGCGATCGTGGTCGCGTGGTCCTATGTCGACGGCGCGACGGTCACCACAACGGTGCTTCGCGTCATCGGCTGCGCTGTCCTCATCCAAGTCGGTTATTTCCTGCTGGTGTATGTTATGATCGCCAGGAGCGCGCCGACATCGGCCGACAGGGCTCGCGACGCCGAAAGAAGCCTCGGCGCCGACAAGGCGGTTGAAGGCGAGAAGCTCTCGGCGAGGCGCAGCGTGCATTGAGCAGTCTGAAGCCGCAAGGTCGGCCTCGGATCATCTTGCAGCCGGACTCAGCCTGCTTCGGCCGGCTCGGGTTCCGATTGCTCGCCTGAAAGCATTTTCGACAGGCGGCTGCCGGCCTTCGCTTTCAACCTCTGATATTGCCCGACTTCGACGATTCGTCCGTTTTCGACTGCAACCACCCAGTCGGCGAAGGCGATCATCGATGGCCTGTGCGCAATGGTCAGGATCGTCATCGATCCGCGCAAGCCGTCGATCGACTTGGCGATCAGGGATTGGTTCTGCCAGTCGAGCGCGCTGGTCGCCTCGTCGAGAATGAGCAGCGAAGGTTTGCGCAGCAGCGCGCGCGCCAGCGCGATGCGCTGGCGTTCGCCGCCCGAGAGCCGGACGCCGCGGTCGCCGACCACCGTGTCGAGCCGCAACTCCAGCCGCTCGACGAAGTCGGCGCCATGCGCAGCGCGCAGTGCAGTCCACAGCTCCGCGTCAGTGGCTTGCGGCGCGGCAAGGCGCAGATTGGCGGCGATCGTATCGTGCAGCAGGAACACGTCTTGCGGCACATACGCCACCTGGTCGCGCCAGCGCCGGCGGTTGGCCGCGCCGATCTCGACGCCATCGGCCAGGATCTTGCCCTCGCTCGGTTCGAGCAGGCCAAGCAGCATGTCGGCAAGCGTGCTCTTGCCCGATCCTGACGGACCGATCAGCGCCGTTACCTTGCCGGCGGGAAGGCCAAACGTCACATCGCTCACCACCGGCTTGCCGCCGGCCTCATAGGCAAAGGAGACGTTGCGGATGTTGAGCCCGACATCGAGCGACAGCTTGGCATCCGATCCGAGGTTTGCCGGCTCGCGTTCGGCATCGAAACGCGCCTGCATGTCGCGCATCGAGGCATAGGCCGGCAGATTGATCAGCACCTGCTGCGCCTGCATCTGCATGTCCATGAAACGCGGCGCGATGCGCATGAACACCAGAAGCAGGACAACGATCTCGGCCAGCGAGAGGTTGAAGCGGACCAAAGCGACATAGATGAACAGGCTCAGACCAATGACGCTGGCCACCTGGAACAGAGCGGTGCCGATGGTGCTGTTGCGGACATAGTTGATGTTGTCGGCCTTCATCTTCTCCAGCGTCGCGCGAAGCTGCGCGTAATAGGTCGCCTCGACATTCAGGCTCTTGGCCACCTTGATGCCGCCGAGGAACTCCGAGACCGTTCGGTACTGCTCCTGGCGATTGCTGGTCAAAACCCGGCCGAAGGCGCTGGCTCGTGCCCGAAACGGCTGCAGCGCCAGGAAGGTGACGATGCCGACGACAATGGCAAACGCCGTCATCACTGGCGAAATGAACAGCGAGACAACGAGATAACCCGCCAAAAGCACGGTGATCTGCACCAGCATCAGCAGCGAGAACGCCGCCGACTGCACGCGGTCGATATCGCCGGTCAGCGCATGGTCGAGATCCGAGCTGCGCATGCGCGCGAATATCCCCCACCGCGCCTTGCCGATGCTCTCGAACAGGTTCATGCGCAGGCGATTGATGAAGTCGAGCAGCAGCCGCGCCATGTAGACGGATTTATAACGGTTGAACGCCGCCTGCAGCGCGACAAGCCCGACCAGCAGGCAAAGCACCGTGGTCAATTGCAGCGTTACGTCCGGCGCCAGCCAGCGCACCCAGTCGCGGTCAGGCAACCTGACCGCGAAATTCTGCTCGGGTCGCCCGACCAGATGCAGCAGCGGCACCAGAAGCAGGATCGAAATGCCTTCGGTCAGGCTTCCCAGGATCAGGAACAGCAATGCCGTGAAGGTCCTGCGCCCGCCGATCCGGGCCATGGCGGCGCCGAAGCCGGCGACATCGCGGTAAAACGAAAAGCGAAGGATCTGCGATGCGGACATGTCAGCTCACCGCGGTCCTTTGTCGGCCGCCAGATCGTTTTCGATCAGGGCGACGGCTTCGCAGATACGGTCGAGCCCGGTCGGCACTTCGAGGCGACAGACGCCGATCTGGCTGGCCAGGGCGGCGCATTGGCGAAGATGTGTCGTGGCAAAATCGCCGACCAGGGCTGGACGGCCGAAACGCGTCACATAGGAAAATTTGATGATTGCCGGCAGGGCGCCGATGCCTGGCAGCGGCGTGATCGCTGCTTTGTCGCTGCGCTCGAGGATATAGATCCGGGTCGCCGGCACCGCGTCTGCCGCAAATCCGGCGTGCAGGCGATGCTGCATCTTGTCGATCGCCGCATGCACCTGCGGGCGTATTTCTGCCTGGCGGATGGGAAACGCGGCGGCCGCATCGGCGGCGAGTTTCAGCTGCGGAAAGCCCGGAACGATCATCGGCCGGTCCGTGAGATCGAGCGCCACGACATCGTCGGTCAGCAAGCGATGGCCGGCCCGGATCATCGCGCTTGCAATCGTCGATTTGCCGGCGCCCTTGTCGCCCATGAAGACCGCGCTCTTGCCGCCGACCGCAATGGCGCTGGCGTGCAGGATGAGCAGGCCGCGCTGGTGCAGGAGCAGTGCCATGACCGGACCGAGCAGCGGAAACGCCAGCAGCGCGTCGTCGACATTAGGCGCCGGCTCCACCTCGATGCGGCAGGCATCGGTAATCAGGAACGCGCCGACCGTCTGCCATGCCAGATATTGCTGCCGCGCCTCGAAGCGGAAAGCAGTTCCGGTCTCGGGCGAGGGTTTTGGCAAGTCGATCGGGCCGACTGTAATCACCACATCGACCGCCGCCGGCGCGCTCGGCTCCAGCTCGGGCAATTCGACCTGCGAACCGATCGTCAGGCCATAAGCCCTGTAGAAGTGTTGCGTGCGAGCCTTGGGATGGCCGGCATCGCGGATCGAATCGGCGGTGAGTGGCATGTTGGCCAGTGTCATGCTTGGCTCCCGCGCTGTTGCACCTGCCTTAGCCATAGCGACAACGCGATCGAACGCCAGACATACTGGACATCGGGCAGGGTGGCTTCGTCCGGTTGCCGCGCGATGCGGCCATAGGCGGCTGTCACTTCGGGCAAATTGACATAGGGCGCGATCAGCGCCGCATCCGCTACCAGCACCTTGTCGAGGAGATCACGGTGATTGCCGAGCATGCCTTTGACCAGGTTCGAGGTGAAATCGATCTTGTCGCGCCGCCACTGCACCGCCGGCGGCAGGATACCTTCCATGGCGCGGCGCAACACCGAGCGGCCAAAACCACGGTTCAGCTTTTCTGCGCCGGGCAGCGCCAGGCAGAACTCGACCAGCGGCTTGTCCCAGAAGGGGTAGCGCGGCTCGACGCCGAAATTGGCGGCGGCCTTGTCGAGAACCTCGAAGGCGTGCGGCACCATGCCGTTCGACAGCAGCCAGCGATGGGTCAAGGTCTCGCTGGCGCTGACCGCGGGCGGCATATAGCCGGCCCTGCGGAACCGTTCGACGAGGTCGGTACGCATCGCCAGGTCCGGATTGATCAGGGCGCGCCAGCTCGTCGCCGGCCGCCCAGTGGGATGGCGCCGCAATTTGCCAAGCACGCGGTTCGCGAACCGCTTGATTCTCGCGATGCGCCAGGCCGGCCCGTAAAGGGTAAGGAACTTGTAGTAGAGGCCGAGCATGCCGTCGCCATAAGTGTTGGAAGCGCTGCGCAGCTCGCGCCACAGCTCCATCCATTTGCCGGCATCGGCGAGTTCGTGCAGATGGCCGTGGCCCTGCGAAACCACCTCGTCGCCGCCATGGCCGTCCAGCAGCACCCTCATGCCCTTGGCGCCGGCGGTCCTGTAGATGTCGCGGGTCAGCGACAGGCCGGGCGCAAGAAACGTTTCTTCCTGCTCCTCCAGAATGCGTTCGAATTCGGCGAAGGGCGCATAGTTGCCGACGGAAATCAAAGTGCCGTCGACCTTCTCCTGTCCAAGCACTGCCTTGATGAAAGGCCGCTCGTCCATCGGCGAACCCTTTTCGAACACCAGCGAGAAGGTCGGCAGCCTCGGCTTTCGCTGCGCGGCATTCTGCAGGCCCGCCACGCAGGCGATCGACGAGGAATCGAGGCCTCCGCTCAGCATAGCACCGACCGCAGGCGTGCCGCGCATACGGTTGCGGACCGATTGCGAAAACAGATGCCGGAATTCCTCGGCCGTATCCGATCGCATCGGCCTTGGCGAGGGTTCGATCTGCCAGTAGCGGCGCAGCACCACCTGGTTGCCGGTCACTGTCAGACTGTGGCGCGCCGGCAGGCGGAAGATATCGGCATAGGCTGTCGACTGCGGATCGTCGGGCAGCCCGGCCAGGAATCCCGAAATCTGGTGTTCGCTGATGCGCATGTCGACGCCGCCGGCATCGAGGATCGGCCCGATCTCCGAGGCAAAGACGAAGCGCCGGTCGCTCGAATGATAGTAGAACGGTTTGACGCCGAAATGGTCGCGCACGCAAAACAGCTGCCGGCGCTCGCCATCCCAGATGGCAAAGGCGAAGTCGCCTTGCAGATGCTCGGGGCAGGCTTCGCCCCAGCGCAGATAGGCGCGCATCAACAGCACGGCGTCGGCAACCGAACTGTCCCTGATGCCAAGCCTGGCCAGCAATTCGTCGCGATTGTCCAGCCGGCAGTCCGCGGTGATCGCGAGCTTGCCGCCGGCCATGGTCAGCGGGCCGGGGCCGGCTTCATCGGTGGTGTTGAGCCAGGCGTGGCCAAGAACGACGCCCTCGTCCATCCACCACGAACTGCCGTCAGGCGCGCGATGTTGCATGCGGGTAAGCATGCGCTGGATGTCGGCCGCGGCGGCCTGCCTGCCTTCCTGCCTCAGCAGAATTCCGGCGACGCCGCTCATCGCTCACTGGCCGTGGTCGACGAGATGGTTAAACCTGCCAAGCGAGCCGCCGAGCACGATGTGGTCGCCACTGACCAGCCAGGCATGCGCCTTCAACTCGGTCCCGGTATCGCGCTCGATGCCGATGCGGATTTTTGAGGCGTTGCCCTGGCGGGCAAGCAAATACTGGCCGGAAAGCGCTTGGGTCAGACAGCTTGCGCCAGGCACCAGGCGGGCAGCCGCAGCCACGCCCCAGGCGACACGCCTGAGATCGCCGATGTCAGCTGTCTCGCTTGCATCGAGCCGCGTCACTATTCGGCGAATCCTGTTATAGGAAAGCAGCGTCAGCCCCAGCCGCACCGCCACGACCACCGCAAGGCAGTGGGCGAGAAAGAGCATCTCCGGCCCGCTCAGCGAGAAAGCTCTAGACAAGTTCCTCATCATGGAGCCTCGCAAGCCCGGCGTCCGCCAAGCCCTTCAACAATCCATCGACATCGGCCCTGCAGCGTTCCGGATCGACATTGTAGCGATCCAGCACGGCGCTGCGGATTTCGGAAATCGGCCGCGGCTCCTGGATCAGCTCCCAGATATAGGCGCCGACGCTGTTCAGGCTGTAATAGATGTTGGACCTCATATCGAGCAGCGCCAGGCCGTTGCCGAATTCGCAGGCCACGGCATCCTTGCTCGCGCTCATCCGATCATGGTCCGTGGGGTTCCAGTCCATCCTAAACCTCGCTCACAACCAACGCTTCGGCAATTCCGGACAAAGACGCGAGAGCCGGGGTTTGACCCCCGACTCTCCTTAGTGCGCTCTGTTTGCAGAGTCCGGACTTTGTCACCCCAACGAGAGAATACTCAAGAGAAGGTGAGTTCGCCGACCGGCGTATGTGCCGGAAACGAGGCGTCGAGTGCCGTAGTACCGCTACCGCCTTGCGTGATGGTCTCGATCGAGCCGTGGACCGTCAGGCTAGGGGTTTCGTACTCATGCTTTTCAACATTCTGTTCCAATTTACTCTCCACTTGTGGACTGGAAGCGGCCTGTCGATTGCCGGCAGCGAGCTATTGCTGCACCGCAATAGCTGCATGGCAGCATTTATGAGTCAAGCCTGATTTACCAGCCGTTAATCAATTCTCGGTTGCGACTCCCTTCAATGGTGATCAAAGCGCTTTGCATTTTCACATCCCAGGAGAATTCAGCAGAGTGTCCGAGGCCATCAACTAAGTATCTGATTTAATTACGTTAAGTTTTCCTTCGAATGCTCCTCGCTTGGGCGCTGGCGCATTCCCACAAAATTGTTGCTGACGTACCCGCCACAAGCCCCGATCAGGCGGCGCCTTGCATCTCGTTGTAGGACTGTGTTGCGAAACGTTCAGGTTGCAGGAAAATTGGCGCCAAAGGAAAAACTGGACGCGGCGCATGAATTTGGCGATGCTTTGCTTCGCAGTTGCAATATAACGCGCCTGGCGAATTTTTTGCGGAGATGCTGCAGCATATGGCATTGCAGGAAGGGACCTTCGAAAGGTTGCGCGCCGCTGGCTGCGCCGACGAAGTGGCCTATGTGCAGGCTTGCCTGCGGCTGTTCTTCGCCTCCAGGGCGAGCCCCAGCGCCGCGCCTGCACCGGCCATCTCCGTTGCCGATGTTTGCGATATCGCCAGGCTGAACAAGGTCGCCACCTTCATGCTGAAGGCGCTGTCGCGCCCACCGGCGGGCGAGACGCCGCCGGGATTGCTCGAGTGGCTCGACACTTATCGCCGGCGCACGATTGCGATGAACTCGTCCGGCATCATGGATTCGATGGCCATCGACAAGGCGCTGCGCGGCAGCAGCATCGATTTCGTGTTCCTGAAGGGCCCCCTCCAGCAGCAACTGCTCTATGGCGACCATTTCATGAAGCCGTCTGGAGATGTCGACATATTGGTGTCGCCGGCCGGCTTCTTTAGAGCTCGTGATGCGCTGCGCTCGATCGGCTACGAGGTCGCCGGCAAGTCCCGCTCCGTCTGGTGGGTGCGCTTTCTGGGCGAGCAGCACATGGTTCGCAGCCAGGGTCGGAAATTGTCCACCGTCGATCTCCATTACCGGCTCCAGCAGCCGGGATCGCCCAGCCCGCGCGATACGGAAGGGTTCCTGCGCCGCAAGCGCGCGCTTGCGATCGCCGGCTCCAGCGTGCCGTTCATCTCGGCCTCCGACACTTTGCTTCTGTCCTGCATCAGTGTCGCAAAGGCGCTGTTCAACCGCGAGCCGTGCGCGGGCTATGTCTGCGATGTCCGGGCCGCTGCCGGTCGGCTGAGCGAGGCCGAGCAGCAGACTGTGCTCGACTACGCGGCCGAGCAGGGGCTGGCTGACACCCTGCTGCTGGGCCTGCGCGCCGCCGATGTGGTGCTTGGTGGCGCCGGCACGCTGCTGTCGGATCGGGCCACCAGGATCCTCTCACGCATCGGCAATGAAGACCTGTTCCACATGGTCATCGCGCCGTGGCTGTCGTCGCTCAGATGGCCGCAACGGCGCACCGTTTTGTGGGAATTGTGCGGCCGCGAACCTGTCCGCTATCTGACCGAGGCCGGCTGGGCCGCGTCAGCCGACCTCAGCCGGCGGATTTTCGAGCGGGAAAGCCGGTGACGATGAGGGTCGTCATGCAGCAGGCAGATAACGTTCCGTCCCGATCCGCTGGGGATGGATCGGGGGATGGATCGGGGTCCGGCGCCGCGCGCCGGGAGGGCGAGGGGCCTCGCGACACTTTATGCAATCGAAAGGCCACCCTATGTCCATGACAGAATCCCGGGTCTGCGTGATCATCGCGGCGCGCAACGCGGCCCGGACCATTCCCGCAGCCATCGCCTCGGCGCTGCGCGAGCCGGAGGTGGCGGAAGTCGTCGTCGTCGACGACGCCTCCACCGATGACACCGCAAAGGTGGCCAGCGCTGCCGACGATGGCAGCGGCCGGCTTTCGGTCATCCGGCTCGACGCCAATCGCGGCCCGTCCTTCGCCCGCAATACCGCCATTGCCGGGTCGAAATCACCTTTCATCAGCATTCTCGACGCCGACGATTTCTTCCTTCAGGGACGGTTTCGCCAGCTGTTTGCCAGCGCCGACTGGGATTTCGCCGCCGACAACATCATGCTGATCCGTGACGATACGGCGACCGATGTCTCGAAGATCGTCGCCCCGTCCTTTTCGGCGGACCCGGAATTCCTCGACTTCGAGCGATTCATCGAGGGCAACATCTCCAGACGGCGTGTCCAGCGCGGCGAACTCGGCTTTCTCAAGCCGGTGATATCAAGAGCTTTCCTCGACAGGCATGGGCTGCGTTACGACGAGAACCTGCGTCTCGGCGAAGATTACGAACTCTACGCTCGCGCCTTTGCGCTTGGCGCACGCTTCAAGGTCATCCGTTCCTGCGGCTATGGCGCGATCGTGCGCGCCGATTCGTTGAGCGGGCGCCACAAGACACAGGATCTGAAGCGCCTCGCCGATGCGGATCTGGCACTGCTCGAGATCGACAGCCTGCCGGAAGGCTCGAAGGCCCTGCTGCGCAAGCACGAGCGGCATGTGCGTGACAAATACCGGCTGCGCAATTTCCTCGATGTGAAGGCCGAGCGCGGCATGGCGTCTGCCGCCGCCTATGCGCTGGCCAGCCAGTCGAACTTCATTCCCATCGTTGTCGGCGTGGCCGCCGACAAGCTCGATGCGTTGTTTCGCCACGCCGGTCTGTCCCCGCGGCAGCAGCCGGTGCCGCCCTTGCGCTTCCTCATGGCCGCTACCAACACGGCGGCGCAAAAGTAGGCTCCGCCAAGTCCGGGACGGCGGCCGCAAGGCTGAAAAAATTGCCTTTCTGAAACTCGGAGGTTGCCTACACGCCCCGACGATGGCACTGTATGTTGCGGTGCAGCAATTTTGGAAGGCCAACCGGATGGCTTCAATTTTCGGCTTCAGGTCCAGGGACCCAGCGCGCGACAAGCAGACCGATCTGGCGCGTTTCGACCGTCTGGCAAAGCTGTTGGATCAGATCACGGCCGAGATTGCGGCCGAGAAGACCGGGTTGGAGGCCCGCTACCGGTCGAAGTCCACCAACGCGGCCTTCCTGGTCGAGTCGATGGAGAACGGCTCGGCGTCGGCACGCAAGCTGTCGGAAGTCGGCGAGCTGACGAAGTCCATCCTGAACTGCGAACAGCGCATCGCCGAGCTGGTGCGCCAGACGAGCCGGATGAAGGAACTGCGTCATTCACTCGACGCGATCGTCGGCGAGGATGGCCAGAGTTCTGATTCGCACGGGGAATATGTCAAACCCGCAGGTCGCTTCGGCTGAACACGGTCACACGAGACACAGAAGAGAAAGTTCGGGGACGGAGGATCGGGATCGGCCCGTTAGCAATGTGGGCCAATCGGTGACTTTGGGTTGGGGCGGAACAGCACAAAGGTGAATTGATATGAACGCAGATCCGAAGACGACGCCCATGGCGGCAATCGATGCCATGATTTCGACGCGGCCAAATCGGCCAATGCGTCTTGTAAACCCAACGCGTCTTCTATCCGTTGGTGCGCTTCTGTTGGCGGCAGCCGCAGCTCTGCTCGGCGCCGCCCACCCCTCCCGCGCCCAGGACGCCTCCCCGGAGATGCAAAGCGCACCGTCCTTCGTCGACGATTTCAAGAGTTTCGATCGTTCGCGCTGGTATGTCTCCGACGGTTGGTCGAACGGCAATCACCAGAACTGCACCTGGTCGAAAAGCCTGGTAAAATTTTCCGACAACATGCTGACGCTCGGCTTCGAAAAGCGCAAACTGAAGGACCGCGAGTTCGCCTGCGCCGAGATCCAGACCAAGCAGCGCTTCGGCTATGGGACCTATGAAGCACGGATGAAGACCGACACCGGATCCGGTCTCAACGCCGCTTTCTTCACCTATATCGGCCCTGCCGACAAACAGCCCTGGTATGAGATCGACTTCGAGGTGCTGACCAAGGATACATCCAAGGTGCAGGTCAACAGCTACATCGCCGGCAAGCCCAAGAACGAGAAGCTGGCCGAGGTCGAAGGCGGCGCCGACAAGGGCTTCAACGACTATGCCTTTATCTGGGAAAAGGACCGGCTGCGCTGGTACGTCAACGGCAAGCTGGTCCAGGAAGTGACCAATCCCGAGCAATTGCCGACCCACTCGCAGAAGATATTCTTCAGCCTCTGGGGCAGCGACACGCTGAAAAACTGGATGGGCGCCTTTTCCGACCCCGGCCGCCAGGTGACGATGCAGGTGCAGCGCGTCGCCTTCACCGCGCTCGGCCAGCCGTGCCAGTTTCCGGAATCGCTGGCATGCAGTGTAAGCAGCATAAAGTAGATCTGAACCGGCCCGGCCATATAAGGCCAAAGGGCGTGAACAGGAATTAACCCGAATGAATTTGACGGTCTTTGGAATTGGCTATGTCGGTCTCGTGCAGGCCGCGGTGCTGGCGGAGGTCGGGCACCAGGTGGTGTGCGTCGATGTCGATGAAAAGAAGGTCGAGCGGCTCAACCAGGGCCTGGTGCCGATTTTCGAACCGGGACTGGAGGCCCTGGTCAAGGAGAACCACGCCGCCGGCCGCATCAAGTTCACCACCGATGCCGCCGCCGGCGTCAAGCATGGCGAGATCCAGATGATTGCGGTCGGCACGCCACCCGGCGAAGATGGTTCGGCCGACCTCAAATATGTGCTGGCGGTGGCCGAGACCATCGGCCGCGAGATGGACGGTCCCAAGATCGTCGTCGGCAAGTCGACCGTGCCGGTCGGCACCTGCGAAAAGGTGAAGGCCAAAATCGCCGCGACGCTGAAGGCGCGCGGGCGCCAGGACCTGGCTTTCGACGTCGCTTCCAATCCTGAGTTCCTCAAGGAGGGTTCCGCCGTCGCCGACTGCATGAAGCCTGACCGCATCATTGTCGGCACCAACAGCGAGGGCACCGAGGCGGTGATGCGGGAGCTCTACGCGCCGTTCAACCGCAACCACGAGAAGATGATCGTGATGGACGTGCGCAGCGCCGAATTCACGAAGTACGCCGCCAACTGCATGCTGGCGACCAAGATCTCCTTCATGAACGAAATGGCCAATCTGGCCGAGCAGCTCGGCGCCGACATCGAGGAGGTACGCAAGGGCATCGGCTCGGATCCGCGCATCGGCTACCACTTCATCTATCCCGGCCTCGGCTATGGCGGTTCGTGCTTTCCCAAGGATGTCCGCGCGCTGATCAAGACCGCCGAAGGTGTCAAGTTCGACGCCAAGCTGCTGCGCGCCGTGGAGGAGCGCAACAATGCCCAGAAGTCGGTGCTGTTCGACAAGGTGCACCGTTATTTCAAGGGCAGTCTCAAGGGCAAGACCTTCGCGCTCTGGGGCCTCGCCTTCAAGCCCAACACCGACGACATGCGCGAGGCGCCGGCGCGCGTCCTGATGGAGGCGCTGTGGCAGGCCGGCGCCAATGTGCAGGCCTACGATCCCGAGGCGATGCAGGAATGCCAGGCCATCTACGGCCTGCGCGACGATCTGCTTTTGTGCGGCACCAAGGAGGCGGCGTTGCGCGGCGCCGACGCGTTGCTGATCGCCACCGAGTGGAAGAGTTTCCGCGCCCCGTCCTTCGACGCGGTGAAGGATGCCCTGACCACGCCGGTCATCTTCGATGGCCGCAACCTCTATGATCCCAAGGTCATCGCCCGTCACGGCATCGAGTATTTCTCGATCGGCAGGATGGCGGCGTGAAGGCAGGGCGGCACAACGCGGAGCCAGGTTCATGAAAGTTCTGTTTGCAGGCGGCACCGGCTACACGCCGCAATTCAGCGGGGGCGTCCAGTCGAGCACCCACCACCTGGTCGAGCAATTGCGCGAAAACGGTCACGAGGCATCCGTTCTGGCAGCCCTGTTCGGCGACGGCATGTTCGGCTTCAGGGCGCGCGCCAAGATGAAGCTCCTTCGTCAGCGCGCGGTCATCGACAATTTCCCGGGCTATCCGGTTGTACGGGCGTGGTTCCCCTGGGAAGCGGCCGACTTCGCCGTCAAAAAGTTGAGGCCGGATGTCGCGGTCGTGCAGTGCCACAATTCGGTGCCGATCGGCAGAGAGCTGCAGAGGCTTGGCGTGCCGCTGACCGTCTATCTGAGGAATGTCGAATTCGACGAATTGGCCGGCGATCTGCGTGAGCTCCATTCGGCGGTCTATATCGCCAACTCCGAGTTCACCGCGCGCGCCTATAAGGCAAAATTCGATATCGATTCGACGGTTATTCCGCCGACCATCAATCCCGCGTTCTACAGCACACCGACGACCGGTGAATTTGTCACGCTCATCAATCCGTATGAGGAAAAAGGCTTCGATCTTGCTGTGCGCATTGCCGCCGCCTGTCCCGAGATCCCGTTCCTGTTCGTCGAAAGCTGGAAGCTCGACGACGATCATCGAGCCCGGATCGAAGCAACAATCTCTCCCCTCCAGAACGTCAAGCTGGAAAGCCGCACCAGCGACATGAAGACGGTCTACGGCCGCACGAAAATCCTGCTTGCGCCCAGCAAATGGGAAGAAGCCTGGGGCCGGGTGGCCTCGGAAGCGCATTGTAGTGGCATTCCCGTGGTCGGCTCGCGGCGCGGCGGTCTGCCGGAAGCGATCGGCGCCGGCGGCGTGGTACTGGACTACGACGCCCCGCTCGCCGACTGGGTCGCAACGATCAGGCGGCTGTGGAGCGATGAGGCCGAGTACAAGCGGCTGTCAGCGACAGCACGTCAGTTTTCGGAGCGGCGGCAAATGAACCCCGGCAGCCAGTTCGCAACGTTCATGGGCGTTCTCGACCGCGCAAGACGTGTCGGTTTGGAGCGCGCAGCCTAAACGCGTCGTGTTGCAGTTCAGCTGAGACGCTGCACGACCGTGGTCGCGCAAAGTTCCCGTTAGCCAGGTCCAGGCGTCGTGCGCCCGTCCGGATCACTTTTAATTGCTGCAGTGCAATATTTTGTGGCACTGCAGCAATCAACGTGTATTCTGCCTGTCTACATTAGGGCTTGTGCGATATGGACCGCTTGGTCCGAGCAAGCCCCAACCTTATGGGCGGGTCATGCGCGTGGGCTTTGTCGTCGGCGAATTCCCTCTGCTTTCGGAAACCTTCGTCGTGGACCAGATGGCTGGGCTGCTGGCGCGGGGCTTTCAGGTCGAAGTGGTCTGCGAAAAGATGCAAGGTGACCACCGAATTGACCGGCAAAGCGAGCCGATGGCGACGCTGCTCGCCAGAACCCGACATTGGTGGCGATGGGCCGCTGTAATCAGCAAATTTGTACAGCGTCTGCCGCCGCGTCTGCGATACAAGGCCTCGACCGTTCTCGACATCGCCTTTGCACGCCGCCTGAACCGCTGCGACGTGATTGTCGCCCACTTCGGACAGAACGGCGAGAGAGCAGCCGCACTGAAGAAATGGAAGGTGCTCAAACCACCGATCATAACCATCTTTCACGGCGCTGACGTGGCGATCCCGGCGCGGCAGGCAGTGCTCGCGACACAATATGCCGGGCTGACCAAGCATGGGACCCTGAACCTGCCCGTCAACGATTACTTCCGCACGATGCTGCTGGAAGCCGGCCTGTCCCAGGCGAGCACGACGGTCCACCATATGGGAATTGACACCCGCGAAATCGGCTATCGCTGGGAATCGTGGGAAGGCACCCAACTGGTCGTGACGACGGTTTGCCGCCTGGTCGAAAAGAAAGGCGTCGAGTTCGCCTTGCGAGCCCTGGCCTCCCTCAAGGCCTCCCAGCCGCAGCTAGACTGGCGTTACGACATTGTTGGCGACGGTCCTCTGCGGATGAATCTGGAGAGGCTGGCCGTAGAGCTGGGCTTGGCTGGTCGCGTAACATTCCTCGGCAGCCTCCCTCACGCAGAGGTGAAAAGACGGCTTCGCATGGCGCATCTCTTTTTGCTGCCAAGTATCACTGCCAGCGACGGGGATATGGAAGGCATTCCGGTCGCGCTCATGGAGGCCATGGCCGCCGGATTGATTGCGGTCAGCACGTATCATTCGGGAATCCCGGAGCTCCTCAAGGATGGGGAGACGGGGTTGCTTGCGCCCGAGCGAGATATTTCAGCGCTTGCCGGCAAGCTTGCCTGGGCCGGGGAGCACCCGACCGAATGCGAGCGTATCGCGCTTGCCGCACGCCGCAAAGTCGAGGACGACTTCAACGCAGATGTTCTGAATGAACGTTTTGCGCAGATCGTTACCCAACTGGCCACATCGAGCCCTGCGCATGAACCTGCCGGTCATGTCGGGGTTTCCGAGGGCTTGGCGGATCCTTCATCTGCCGGCTGACACTGCTGCTCTGCGTTTGATCGGCAGACACGCCAAGCCGAGGGAAATCTTGCTACACTGCACCAAAAATGTTGCAGTGCAGCAAGACCTATACTAACGTCCCTGCGGGTGGGCCAACAGCGGTAGAGTTCCATGCTGCATGTCTTGTGCCTCCGGCACCCTGTTTTCGGCCCGGCTTTTGTCAAGGGCACACCGGCTCTCCGCACGAGCGCATCCTGCCGATGAAGATTTGCTTCGTAGTCGACAAGTTCCCCTCATTGTCCGAAACCTTTGTTCTCGACCAGATAGCCGGATGCCTTGAGCGCGGCATGGAAGTCGGCGTCGTCTGCAACGAGACGTCCTTCGGCAGGGACAGCAACATCGATGATCCGCGCTGGCAGGCGCTGCCAGGAAAGGTCGTATGCTGGTGGGGTGGCCTGGGTCGCTATCGCCCGCTGCTCAGGAAATGGTCCGGCAGGTTCTGGGACAAGCTCTCGACCGCCATCGACATTGCTCATGCGCGAAAACTGCAGGGCGCCGACGTCATCGTTGCCCATTTCGGCAACAACGGCATGCGCGTGGCCCGCGCCATCAAGCGCGGGAGGATTTCCGCTCCCCTGGTGACGATATTTCACGGCCGTGATGTCGGCGAACCGCTGCATGACAATACGCTCGCGCGCTACAAAATTGTGTTCGAAAAGGGCGTTCTTCAACTGCCGGTGAATGCGTTTTTCCGCGATGCCTTGATTGAGGTCGGTGCATCGCCGGAGCAGGTTGTGGTTCACCATATGGGGGTGCGGCCGAGTGACATCGACTATCGGTGGCGTTCATGGGAGCAGGCTACGCTCTCTTTCATCTCGGTCTGCCGCCTGACTGAAAAGAAGGGCATCGAATATGCGCTTCGCGCGCTTGCTGGCCTGCCGCGGCGAGACTGGATCTACTCGGTGATCGGCGGCGGAGAACTTCTCGAGCAGCTGAAGGGGATCGCCGCAGAGCTCGGCATTGCCGACAGGGTGAATTTTCTTGGGCCCCGGCCGCACAGCGAAGTCAAACAGCGTCTGCGCGATGCGCATGTGTTCCTGCTGCCCAGCGTCGGCGCCCGCGATGGCGATCTGGAAGGCATCCCGGTTTCGCTGATGGAAGCGATGGCCGCCGGCCTGACGGTGGTCAGCACATATCATTCCGGGATCCCTGAACTGATCGATGATCACAAGACGGGTTTTCTCGTGGCTGAGCGGGACGTTGCGGCGCTGACCGGCAAGCTTGCCTGGATCGCCGAGAATCCGAAGCCGTGTGAAGGGATCGCTCTCGCGGCGCGCAAGAAGATCGAGGCGGAGTTCAACTCCGATCTGCTGAACCAACATTTCGTGGAAATCGCCATGCGGCTTGGCGAAACGAGGTCGCTTGCATGAACGCCAATCCGCCCCCCCAGTTCGGTCGTGTCGCCCTGCGCGGCGGGCTGGTAACCATCGGCGCCCAGGGCTTCAAGATGGCGATCCAGTTTCTCTCCGTCATCGTGCTGGCCCGTCTGCTCGTCCCCGAGGATTTCGGTCTGGTGGCTTCCGTCGGGCCGATCGTCGCCTTCGTCGGGCTGCTTCAGAATCTGGGCCTGCAGCAGGCTGTGGTTCAGCGCAAGGACATCAGCAACCAGCAGCTCAACCAGGTGTTCTGGATCAGCGCGCTCGTCGGGCTGGGCAGTGCCGTGGTAGTGGCCGGCCTGGCGCCTGCCATCGCCGCATTCTATGGCGATAAACGTATGTCCGGCATCACCCTTGGCTCCGCCCTGCCGCTGCTTCTCGGCAGTCTGGCCGCAGTGCCGCTGGCGTTGATGAACCGGCACCTGCAGTTCGGCCAGCTCGCACTGAACGACGTGATAAGCGCCGCCGCCGGACTTCTGGCCGCCGCGATCGCGGCCTATGCGGGGTTGGGCTACTGGTCGCTGGTCATCGGCCCGGCGGTTTCGGCGGCTATCGCCCTGGCTGCCGCCTGGCTGGTGGCGCGTTGGACGCCTTTGCGGCCGGACCTGAAGGTCGATGCCGATATATTGTCGTTCGGCGCCAACCTGACCGGCTTCAACCTCGCCAACTTCTTCTCGCGCAATCTCGACAACATTCTCATCGGAAAATATTCCGGTGCGATCGAACTCGGCTATTACGACCGCGCCTACAAGCTCCTGTTGTTCCCGCTGCAGAACATCAACCAGCCGCTGACACGGGTCATGGTGCCGCTGCTCAGCCGCATCCACGATGACAAGGCCCGCTTTCGCGATATCTATGTGCGCACCAACTGGATGCTGGCGGCCGTTACCATGCCGGGCATCGCGGCGCTGACGCTGACCTCCAATCAGATCGTCGGACTTCTCTTCGGCGCGGGCTGGGCACCGGTCGCACCGATCTTTGCCTGGCTGGGCATCGCCAGCCTGGTCCAGTCCGTTTCAAGCACGACGGGATGGATATTCATCTGTCAGGGCAAGACGAAGACCATGTTCCATTGGGGCATCTATTCGTCGCTGACGACCGTCGCTGCCTTCGTCGTTGGCCTGCACTGGGGCGCCGTCGGCGTTGCCGCGGCCTATGCCATCAGCGGTTACGTGCTGCGCGTTCCCGTGCTGGCGCTACTGGTCCATCGCGTCGGTCCGGTGACCGCCGCCGACTTCCTGCTCATGCAGGGGCTTTTCATCGCCTCGTCCCTGCTTGCCTGGTTCCTGTACCTGTGGTTGCCGGCGTCTCTAACGGGCCAGTCAGACCTGCTCGCGGTCTTTTTGGCGCTTGCCCTCAACTACGGCATCGGTCTCGTTTTCATGCTTGCCGTCCCGCAGTCGCGACGCGCTTTGTTCACCACCCTGTCCAACGCCGCGCGCAATATCCGCTGAGCGGCCGGCGATCAGCGGCGCCAGCAGGTTTGTGGCCGACATTGCCGAAGCATGTTCTTCGAGCACGGCCTGAAGGCTTGTCTTGCGATAGCGGTCGAGATTTCCCGCAAACCGGCCGAGCTTTTCGCGCGCCTCTTCGGGCGTCACGGTGTCGATGTCGAGCAGCACATCGTCGACACCGATTCGCTTGGCCACTTCCTTGGTTTTGAACTCGTAGGCGATCGGCAGCACCGGCGTGCCGACGCAAAGCGACATGATCATCATATGCATGCGCGTCGCGACGACGAAGTCGAAGCCCTTCACCAGCGCCATCAACTGGTCCGGCGTGTGGAACGAAGCGTCCACTGTCACGTGGCTGGCGATCTCAGGATCGAGCTCGGCAACGATGGCCTGTGCGGTCTTGGAATCGTCATGGGCATATTCCGGCACGCCCTGACACGTGGAGACGAAGGTCACCTCCTTGCCAAGGTCCCTGACAAGAATTGTGGCGATCTCGCGGACCGAATCCAGATAGCGGCGCATGCCGCCCTCACCGTCGCTGACGTAGTTCCAGTGGCGGACCGAAATAGCGACGCGGCCCGTCGACGCCGGCGGCTGGCTGGAAGCGAGACGCTTGCGGATCCTGTCGGTATCGGCCAAGGCGAATACGGCATCGGCCACCACGTGGCACTTGCCGAGATCCTTCACCAAGTCCCGGATATGGGTCCGCGACCGTTCGTCGCGCAACAGGATGAGCGGACTGCGGTCAAAGATCGGGCCGAGCTCCTGGCGGTTGTAACTTTTGTCGAACGGACCGAGGGATTGCGTGAAGAAGACCGGATCTTTGCCAAATACGGCATCGAGCCTGAACTGATTGAGGCGTCGTTCGAGATTGTAGTTCTCGACGAGATAGGTTCCCCCTGTGGTGACCACCATGTCCGCGTCGGCGTAGATATCGAGACCGCGCCGGTCGCGATGGCTGAAAAAATTGCCTAGCGCGCTGCTGCCAAACCAGCGCAGGGCCTGGAGAACGAGCCGATTGTAGATCGGCTTGAACCGGTCCCTCAGCCCGCTGCCATTCTTGTATCGGAACAGGGATTCCGACAGCAGCTTATGAAATTCGAGGTCGGGATAATCCGTCTTCGGATAGAGTCGTTCCGCAACCTCGGGCTGGCTGTCGAAGACGGCAAACCGCACGTCGCCTTGCACGATCGTCTTGAGAATGTGGCGGATCGCCAGCAGAATCGCCGCATCCCCGGTATTCAGGCAGACTGTGTTTTCAACGACGATCTTCATGGGATACCTCATTTCGTCAGCAGATTCCGCGGCGTGGCCTGCGGTGCCTAGGACGGGCATGGTGACCGAAAATACCCACGCCAGGACGATCCCGATGCGGCTCGCGTCACAATCCATCGCTGCATCGGGCTGGGTGACCAGTCAGAGCGGCGCTCAAGCCCGACGGAGGGTAACGCATCAATTTTGCAGTGCAACAAAAAACGTGCACTTATGCTACGACGCACCAAAAATGTTGCGATGCAGCAAAAGCTGGGTTAGCATTCCCGTGGGTGGGCCAACAGCGGTCGAGTTTTCATGCTGCATGTCTTGTACCTTGTGCACGATGTTTCCGACCCGGCCGTGCGCCGGCGGATCATAATGCTCAAGGCAGGCGGCGCGCGGGTCACGTTGGCCGGCTTCCGTCGGACCACAAATGCTGTTCCCGACGTCGAGGGGCTGCAGCCGGTCGACCTCGGCGCGACGCGTGACGGCCGATTCGGCCAGCGTCTGGCGGCGGTCGCCAAGGCGGCGCTGTCGATAGGCTCGAAGCTTGCGGCGATGCCGAAGCCCGACCTCATCATCGCGCGCAATCTGGAAATGCTGGCGCTGGCCAGGCGCGCCAAGGCCGCCTTTCGCGGCGGCGTGCCGATCGTCTACGAATGCCTCGACATCCATCGCCTGGTGCTGCGCAATGACATGCTGGGCAAAGCACTGCGCACAGCGGAGCGTTATCTCGCCCGCGACGTGAAGCTTCTGGTGACGAGCTCACCGGCCTTCATCGCCAATTATTTCAAGCCGTTCGGGCAGGTCGCCGCACCGGTGGAACTGGTCGAAAACAAATACTTCGAAACCGCGCCGATCGCCTTGGATGACAGGTCAAAGGCCGAAAACCCTGCAGCACCCCCGTGGCGCATCGGCTGGTTCGGCGCGCTGCGCTGCCGCCGCTCGCTGGAGCTGCTGGCCGACTTCACGCGCCGTCAGGGCGGGCGCTTCGAGGTCGTCCTCCGGGGCCGTCCGGCACTCTCGGAATTCCCGGATTTCCATGCTTTTGTCGAGGCCGAACCCTATCTCTCCTTTCGTGGCCCCTACCGCAACCCGGAAGACATGGCCGCGATCTACGGCGAAGTGCATTTTTCCTGGGCGATCGATTTCTTCGAGGAAGGGCAGAATTCGGAATGGTTGCTGCCCAACCGCCTCTATGAGGGCTGCCGCTTCGGCGCCGTACCGATCTCGATGGGCACTACCGAGACGGGGCGCTTTCTCAACCAGCAGGACATTGGCATCCTGCTTTCTGCTGCCACGCCCGAAATCCTGGAAACCGCGCTCGGCCGCATGGACCAGGAGCACTTCGGCAAGGCCAAGGCGCGTGTGCTGGCCCGCAACCCACGAACCTGGAGCTACGACCGCAGCGACTGCCGCGCCTTTGTCGACAGGCTGCGCGGTCTGGCGGCGGTCCCCGGTCCCTTCGTGACCGAAGCGCTGGCTTAGCGATGGCTGATGATGGGAAAAATACAGAGTATGGGAAGGCGCCAATGACGCAAACCGAAGCGCTTCCGTCGAGCCTGATCGTCATTCCGTGCCTGAATGAGGCAGCCCATATCGGCGCGCTGCTCGAGCAGCTCAGGCCGGCAGCGCTAAGGCTCGGCGCCCGCATCGTCGTTGCCGATGGCGGCAGCACAGATGGTACTTTGGCAATTGTCGAAGCGGTTGCGGCCAAGGACCCTCAGGTCGTCCTCCTGCTCAACCCAAAACGTATCCAGAGCGCGGCGATCAATCTCGCCGTCGCCAGCCTCGGTGACGGCGCCGAATACCTGATCCGCATCGATGCCCATGGCGGCTATCCCGCCGATTATTGCGACCGGCTGGTCGAGGAGGCGCTCGCCACTTCAGCCGATTCGGTCGTCGTCTCGATGCTGACCAGCGGCAGCGGCGCGGTGCAGAAAGCGGTCGCGGCGGCGCAGAATTCCAAGCTCGGCACCGGCGGCTCCAAGCACCGGCACCTCTCGGCCGGCGAATGGGTCGACCACGGCCATCACGCGCTGATCCGGATTTCGGCCTTCACCGCGGTCGGCGGCTATGACGAGAGCTTCAGCCACAATGAGGATGCCGAACTCGACTACCGGCTGCGCCAGGCTGGCTACCACATCTGGATGAGCGGCAAGACCCAGATGGTCTACTATCCGCGCTCTTCGCTGAAAGGCCTGTATTTCCAATATATCGGCTATGGCCGCGGCCGCGCCAAGAATGTGCTCAAGCACCGCATGATCCCGAAAGTTCGGCAGATGATCCCGCTGCTGGTGGCGCCGGTCGTCCTTCTCGCCGCATTTTCCGTTATCCACTGGCTGGCGGCGGTGCCGCTGCTGGTCTGGGCTTCGGTCTGTCTGGGCTACGGCGCTGTGACCGCCATCAGCCAGCGCAATCCCAACAATGTGCTGGCGGGCATTTCGGCGATGGTCATGCATTTCGGCTGGTCGCTCGGTTTCTGGCTGCAACTTCTCGGCTCGCGATCGCAGCGCGGGGTGGCATGATGGTCTCCGACAGCCGCCAGATCGACATCTGCGTCTGCACGTTCCGGCGGCCGGAACTGGCCGACACGCTGCGGTCGCTCGCTGCCATGGATATGCCTGCCGGTTTCGGCATCGGCGTCATCGTCGCCGACAATGACGACGAGCCGACCGCCGAGCCGCTGGTGACCGCGCTGGCGAGCGAATTGAAGCTCGTGGCCCGCTACCGGCACGCTCCGGCGCGCAACATCTCGGTTGCCCGCAACGCCTGTCTTGATGCCAGCACGGCCGATTTTGTCGCCTTCATCGACGACGATGAAACCGCTTCCCGGCAATGGCTGGCCGAACTGATTGCTATCGCGGAGACAAGGGGCGCCGAGGCCGTGCTCGGTCCGGTGCGGGCGCTCTACCGCCCGGATGCGCCGGACTGGATGCGCAAGGGCGATTTCCATTCGACCTTGCCGGTCTGGGTGCAGGGCGAAATCCGCACCGGCTACACCTGCAACGTCCTTTTGAGGATGAGCGCCGACAGCTTGCGCGACCGTCGTTTCAGCCTGGCGCGCGGCCAGAGCGGCGGCGAGGACACCGAATTCTTCAACCGCATGGTCAAGGCAGGCGGTCGCATCGCCTTTGCGCCGGAGGCGTGGGTCGAGGAAGTCGTGCCGCGTTCGCGAGCCGCTTTCGACTGGCTGCGCCGCCGCCGCTTCCGCTTCGGCCAGACGCACGGCCACCTCATCGGCCATGACGCAGGCGTGATAGAGCGTGCGAAGGCTGTCGGCCTTGCCTCGGCCAAGGCCGTCTATTGCTTCGGCATGGCGGCGTTGACCGCGATTAGCCCGGTCCGCCGCAACCGCAGCGTGCTGCGCGGCATCATGCATGTCGGCGTCGTCAGCGGCCTGGTCGGTATCAGCGAAATTCGCCAATACGGACTGTCTTCCCCGCAGCAAGGAGGCAAGCGTGCAGCCTGACGTCTCCTTTGTCATCGCAGCCTACAATGCCGCGGCCACGCTCGACCGGGCGATCGCAAGCGCCATGGCCCAGCGCGATGTCAGCGTCGAAATCATCGTCGCCGATGACCAGTCGCGCGACAACACGCTCGACGTCGCAAGAGCCTATCCAAAAGATGTCGTCAAAGTGGTTGCGCTGCCGGCAAATCGTGGCCCTGGCGGCGCCAGGAATGCCGGCCTCGACCTCGCCACAGGCCGCTGGGTCGCGGTGCTCGATTCCGACGATGCCGTCCTGCCCGGGCGGCTCGCCGCCATGATCGCGCGAGCCGAAAGTGCGGGCGCTGTAATCGCCGTCGACAACCTCCAGGTGGTGCGCGAGGACGGCATTGCCGAAGCGACGATGTTTCCCGCCAAATATCTGGAGGGCCTGCGTGAAATCACGCTCGCCGACTACATCGCTGGCAACATCGTTTTCGAATCCACGTTCAACCTTGGCTATCTCAAGCCGATCTTCCAGCGCCGTTTCCTGATCGAAAACGGGCTTCGCTATGATGAAAGTCTGAGCATAGGCGAGGATTACATCCTGCTCGCCAACGCGCTGGCCAAGAGCGGAAAATGCGTCGTCGAGCCGACGACCGGCTATATCTACCACATCCGCACGGGCTCGATCTCGCGCGTGCTCGAGCTTCACCATATCGAGGCGATGCGCAAGGCCGACGCGGTCTTCGCCGAGACCAATTCCATGGACGCTGCTGCTGCGGCCGCCTTCGCCAAACGCGCCCGCAGCCTGCGCAAGGCGGCATCGTTCCTGTCGCTGGTCCAGCACATCAAGGCGCGTTCGCCGTTGAAAGCGATACGCACCGCGCTAAGTGATCCGGCGGCTGTCAGGCACATGTCGATGCCGATCGCCGTCCGCCTCAAAAGGGTGGCGGCGCAGTTTGCCGTCGGCGCGGAGAGGTAAGGAGGGCGAGTACATGAAGACGTTTGTTCGTGGCCTGCAACAGGCTGAAATCGATCTGCTCAGAAGGAATTTGCGATGAAGAAAATCAGGAAGGCAGTCATCCCTGTGGCGGGGCTTGGAACACGGTTCCTGCCGGCAACCAAGTCGATTCCGAAGGAGATGCTGCCCGTGGTCGACCGGCCGGTCGTCCAATATGCGGTGGACGAGGCCTTCGAAGCCGGCATCGAGCACATCGTGTTCGTCACCGGCCGCAACAAGGCTGTCATCGAGGACTACTTCGACCTGCACCCCGAACTGATTGGAACGCTCGAACAAACCGGCAAGAAGACCCAGCTGGAGGCGCTCGAAAGCATGCTGCCCGTGGCCGGCGCCACCAGCTTCATCCGCCAGCAGTCGCCACATGGTCTCGGCCATGCGGTGTGGTGCGCACGCGAAGTCATCGGCGACGAGCCCTTCGCCCTGCTGCTCCCCGATATGGTGTCGTTCGGTCGCCGAGGTTGCCTGGCTGAAACAGTCGATCTCTATCAGCAGACCGGCGGCAATGTGATCGCCGTCGAGCGCTGTGATCCCAGCGAGACCAGCAAATACGGCATCGTCGGGCGCGGCGCCGAGACAGGCAGCGGCTTCGAGGTGACGGCCATGGTCGAAAAGCCGGCGCCGGCCAATGCGCCGTCGAACTATTACATCAACGGCCGCTACATCCTGCAGCCCGAGATCTTCTCGCTGCTGGGCAACCAGCAGCGCGGCGCCGGCAACGAAATCCAGCTTACCGATGCCATGGTGCGGCTGGCGAAAAGCCAGTCTTTCTTTGCCCAGCCTTTCAATGGCCGCATGTTCGACTGCGGCTCCAAGGAAGGCTTCATAGAGGCGACCATCGCCTTCGCGCTGGCGCGCGACGACATGAAGGGACCTGTGCTGGAAATGCTGCAGGCGTTCGTGCGGTCGCATGAGCGTCAGGAAGTGGCCGCATAATGCCCATCTTTCGAGGGCATATGCGTTTGGACGATGGCGCGGCTCATGCCTGCACGCCTGGCCGCTCAGGCCCGGCGCCGGATGGCATGAAGCTTGCGTTGCATATCTTGCCCCCGATCTCCGCAGCTTCGGACGAGGTGGAACCTGACCCGTCTCGCTCCGGCGCCTGTAACCTAGAATTGGATCGAAGATGAATTATGCCAGCTTTCCTCTCGACAAGAGGATGCCATTGCCCAACCCCGATCAGGAAAAGGGTGAAGACTTCATCGACGTCGAGCGCCTGCTTGGCATGGCGGCGCGTCAGGTCAAGGTGGTGGCGGTCTGCGCCATCATCGGCCTGTTCCTGGGGTTGCTCTATCTGCAGACCACGCCCAAGCAATACATGTCGGTCGCCAGCGTGCTGATCGACGAAGGCCTGAACAAGGTCATCGACGACATCTCGGCTGCATCCGTCACCATGCAGACCGACGCCGCCCTGCTCAGCCAGATCGAAATCATCACCTCGGCGCGGCTGGCCTCGGTGGTGGTCGACAAGCTGAAACTCGACCAGAACGCAGAGTTCATGAACCCGCCGCAATCGGCGCTGGTCAAGGGCATCGGCTTCGTGCGCGGCGTGATCGGCTATTTCCGCTCAAGTTCCGCCGAGCAGATTCCCGGCATGGAAAACGTCGATGAGGCGACACGCCAGGCCATGATGCAGACGGCGCGCCACGACTATGCCGTGCTGAAGCTGCAGAGCGAGGTGCTGGCGCAGCGCAACGGCCGCTCCTATGTGCTCGCCATCGGTTACCAGTCGACCAATCCGGCGCTCGCCACCGCCATCACCAAGGCCTATGCCGACGCCTATCTCGCCGACCAGCTCAACGCCAGTTTCGACGCCACCGAACGCGCTGCGGTCTGGCTGCAGGGCCGGCTGACCGAGCTTCGTCAGAACTCACAGGCGGCCGCTATGGCGGTCGAGAAATTCAGGGCCGAGCATGGTCTGGCCGCCAACAGCGACGGCCAGCTGATCAGCGACAAGCAGATTGCCGATCTCACCGCGCAACTGATTGTCGCGCAGGCCGATACGGCGCGCGCCAGCGCCCGCTATCAGCAATACAAGACCATCGTCGAAAGCGGCTCGGACAATGCCTTCAACGATTCCGCCATCTCAAGCGATCAGCCGGCAAGCTCGGTCATTGCAACGCTCAAGACCCGCTATCTCACAGTCGCCAAGCGGCTGCAGGACGTGACGGCCAATTTCGGCGCCGACCATCCGCAGGCGGTGGCGCTGGCCAAGGAAAAGGCCGATCTGTCGACCCAGATTTTCGGCGAGTTGAAGCAACTGACCGAAAGCTATCGCAATGAATATGAAGTCGCGCTTTCACGCGAGACCTCACTGAGGCAGAAGATCGCCGACGCGGCCGGCAAGAGCTCCATCGACAACCAGAGCCAGGTCAAATTGCGCGAACTCGACCAGCAGGCGCAGGCGCTGACCACGCTCTACCAGACCTTCCTTAGCCGCTACGAGGAGGCCTCGCAGCAGCAATCCTTCCCGGTCGGCAAGGTCCGCATCATCTCGGATGCCTCAACGCCGCTTTCCGCCTCAAGCCCGCGCACCTCCAGGGTGCTGGCGCTGTCGCTGGTGCTTGGCGTGCTGCTTGGCGCCGGCTTTGGTGGCCTGAATGAGTTCAACGAGCGCTTCTTCAGGACCGGCGAGGACATTCGCGATCGTGTCGGCCTCAAATTCCTCGGCTATTTGCCGATGATCGGCGGCAGGCTCGGCAAGGACGCCGACGACGGTGCGGCGGATGCCAAAGGCGCCAACACATTGTCGGCGGCCGAGAAACGGGCGCGCATGCGGGTCAGCGTCGACGCGCCGGCATCGATGTTCTCCGAAACGCTGCGCAACGCCAAGATCGCCTTCGACGTCGTCATGGAAGGGCAAGGCAGCCGGGTCATAGGCGTGGTCTCGGTCCTGCCCGGCGAGGGCAAGTCTACGGTCGCCGCCAATCTCGCCGGATTGCTGGCCGCCAACGGCTCGAAGACGCTTTTGATCGACGCCGATCTGCGCAATCCTGGTCTCAGCCGCAACCTCGGCATGGAGGCCGAGCAGGGGCTGATGGAGGCGGTGGTCAACGGCCAGACATGGCAGTCGGTCGGTAAGGTCGACCGCCTGACCAAGCTGGCGATCATCCCGGCCGTGCTGCGCGGCCAGTTCTCGCACACCAGCGAACTGCTGTCGTCGGCCGGCATGCGGCGCTTCATCGACAACGCCAAGGAGACGTTCGAGTACATCATCGTCGACCTGCCGCCGCTCGGCCCCGTGGTCGACGCCAAGGCGTTTGCGCCGCTGGTCGACGGCTTCGTGCTGGTTGCCGAATGGGGCCGCACGCCGCGCGCCATGGTGCGCTCGCTGCTGGAGCAGGAACCCTACGTCGCAAGCAAGGTCGTCGGCGCCGTGCTCAACAAGGTCGATCTGAAGAAGCTGCCGAAATACGGCTCCCTCGGCGGCTCGGAAAAGTTTTTCGACCGCTATTCGACCTACTATCTGGAGAAATCGGACGTGCGGGCCAAGACCGCCGCCTGAACGGAGCGCGATCCTGAAAAGGAGCGTGATCCGGAAAAGCGGATCCGGTTTTCGGAAAGGATCACGCTCAAACGAAGGAGCACGGCAGGTCAGGAAAAGATCAGCTTGCCGAACTTACCGGCGATCCTGAGCGCTGTCAGCCGTCCGCTCTGAAAGGCGCCGGTGTCGATGCCGAGCCTTCGCCCGTCAAGCCTGGGGGTATCGACCGGCGTGTGCCCATGCACCACAAAGCGGTCGAGCAGATGGGCGGCGTTGAAGAACTCGTCGCGGATGTTGAGCAGGTCCTGCTCATCCTGTGCGGCCAGGTCGATGCCCGGCCTGATACCGGCATGGACGAAAACGAATTTATCCGAACAGAGCAGCACCGGCAGGCTGCGCAGAAAGTCGATATGGCTGGCCGGAATGACTTCCTTCACGCGCCGGTCGACCGCGTCGCTCGAGGCATAGAGGCTGGCAAGCCGCGCCGGATCGACCCCATAGGAAAACAGCGTCTCGAGGCCGCCGACCGCCAGCCAGCGGTCCCGCGACAGATAGCCGTCGAGATAGTTCAGCATCGCCACTTCGTGGTTTCCCGCCAGGCAGACGCGCAGGAACCCTGTTGGCGGCAGCGCCAAGAGGTGGTCGAGCACGCGCGCCGATTGCGGCCCGCGATCGATATAGTCGCCGAGCATGACGATAATCTTGCGGCCGCGAAATTGCAGCGCGTCGAGCTGGATCTTCTGCTCCAGCGACAGCAATTCCTTGTAGCAGCCATGCACGTCGCCGATCGCGTAGACGACGGTGTCGTCCATATCCATTTCCAGGCGCTCGCGCGGCGCCGGCCGGGGAGGTCTGGACCGCTGAAACAACGCCACTGGGGCCGTCAGACCCCGATGCCGCGGGCTTTGAGCGCCGCGGTGATCTCGTCAAGAATGGCGGGATCGTCGATGGTCGCCGGCATCGTCCATTCTTCCTTGTCGGCGATCTTCTGCATGGTGCCGCGCAGGATCTTGCCGGAGCGCGTCTTGGGCAGGCGCTTGATCGTCACCACCGTCTTGAAGGCGGCGACCGGGCCGATCCGTTCGCGCACCAGCCCCACCACTTCGCCTTCGATAGCAGCAGTATCGCGCGACACACCGGCATTGAGCACGACGAAGCCGAGCGGAACTTGGCCCTTCATCACATCGGCGACGCCGATGACGGCGCATTCGGCAACATCGGGATGCGCTGAAAGCACCTCCTCCATGGCTCCGGTCGACAGCCGGTGTCCGGCGACATTGATGATGTCGTCTGTGCGCGCCATGACATAGAGGTAGCCGTCCTCGTCGATCATGCCGGCATCGGCCGTCTTGTAGAAGCCGGGAAATTCCTCGAGATAGGCTTGCCGGAAACGCTCGTCGGCATTCCACAGCGTCGGCAGGCAGCCGGCCGGCAGCGGCAGTTTCACCACCACATTGCCAAGCGTGCCGCGCGGCACTTCATGGCCGGCATCGTCGAGCACGCGAATGTCGTAGCCCGGCATCGGCACGCCGGGCGAGCCGTATTTCACCGGCAGCAGGCCGAGGCCCGCCGGGTTGATGGTCATCGGCGAGCCGGTCTCGGTCTGCCACCAATGATCGACCACCGGCACGTTGAGTTTCTGCTCCGCCCATTTGATGGTTTCCGGGTCTGCGCGTTCGCCGGCCAGGAACAGAGTGCGGAATTTCGACAGATCGTATTTCGGCACGAATTCGCCCTTGGGGTCCTGCCCCTTGATGGCGCGGAAGGCCGTCGGCGCGGTGAACAGCGCGACCACGCCGTGTTCTGCGATCACCCGCCAATAGGTGCCGGCGTCGGGTGTGCCGATCGGCTTGCCCTCGAACAGCACGCTTGTCGCACCATGCAGCAGCGGTCCGTAAACGATGTAGGAATGGCCGACCACCCAGCCGACATCGGAGGCCGCCCAGAATACTTCGCCCGGTCTGACGCCGAACTCGTTTTCCATCGTCCATTTGAGCGCGACCATGTGGCCGCCATTGTCGCGCACGATGCCCTTAGGCTGGCCGGTCGTGCCGGAGGTGTAGATGATGTAGAGCGGGTCGGTGGCGAGCACCGGAACGCAATCGACGTTGGCGCCCGCGGCGCGCTCGCGGGCAACGGCGTCGGCAAAATCGATATCGTAATGCTCCCTCAGATCGCAGCGCAGCTGGTCGCGCTGCAGGATCAGGCAGGCGTCCGGCTTGTGGCGGGACATTTCGATCGCCTTGTCGAGCAGCGGCTTGTAGGCCACGACACGTCCAGGCTCCAGGCCGCAGGACGCGGAGATGACCAGCTTCGGCTTGGCGTCGTCGATGCGGGTGGCGAGCTCGTGCGAGGCAAAGCCGCCGAACACCACCGAATGCACCGCGCCGATGCGGGCACAGGCAAGCATCGCGACCGCCGCTTCGGCCACCATCGGCATGTAGATGATGACGCGGTCGCCTTTGCGAATGCCGCGGTTCTTGAGCACCGAAGTCAGCGCTACCACTTCGCGCTTCAATTCGGCATAGGTGAATTTCTTGACCGTGCCGGTGATCGCGCTGTCGTAGATAAGTGCGATCTGGTCGGCGCGGCCGCCTGCGACATGGCGATCGAGAGCGTTGAAGCAGGTGTTGCAGCTGGCGCCGTTGAACCAGCGCCCGTAAACGCCCGCCTTGGCATCGAAGACGCTGGTCCACGGCGAATACCAGTCGATCGCCTCGGCCGCATCGGCCCAGAATTGTTCCGGGTCGCGTTTCCAGCCGTCATAAACCTCGTGGTAGCGTGACGCCATTCATCCCTCCTCGGGAAAACTCTCTATCTTGCAATAGCCTATGCGGGTTTTCCCGGCCACGTCTTTCCCCAAATGCCATGTCTTTCCCGAAATTTGGGGCTTGGCCGATCTCGCCTTGGCCATAAATTGCAGGCACCATGGCCGGGTTTGAAATCGGGGCAGGGCGCGCAATGACGGTACGATACGGGGTTGGATCTGCCGTTGGAGCAGCGCTGCTGTTGACGATCGTTTTCGCCGCCCAGGCCGGCGATGCCGCCGCGCGGCGCATCATCGGCTTTTCCCCCGACGGCAAATATTTCGCCTTCGAGCAATATGGCGAGCTCGACGCTGCCGTTTCCGGCTGGTCGCAGATCGACATCATCGACACAAGCACAGACGAGTTCGTCGGCGGCAAGCCGATCCTTGTCCTCGATGAATCGGAAGAGGCGACCACGACGGTGGAGCAGGCACGGGCGCAGGCCGCAAAGCAGGCCGCGCCAATCCTGGCCAAATACGGCATCGCCGAGCGCGGCACGCGCACGGCCTCCGACAGGTTCACCTTCCCGGACGACACGGTCGAGTACAACGACATCCCCCGCCTCGAGCAGGCCGCGCAGAAATGGCTGTCGCCGTTCTATGGCGAAACACCGATTTCGACCATCCAGCTCGATGAGATCCTTGCCGACAGCAAGGAGGATTGCTCGGCAAGCTTTGATGACGCCAAGCCAAGCGACCAGGTTCTTCCGGGCGACAAGACACTTCAAGGGGGACAAGACGGGCAAGGCGCGCGGCTTCCGCCTGTCGCTGCAGGGGCAGGACGGCAAGCCGTTCAAGGTATTGCACGAGGACAAGGCTGTGCCGGGCTCGCGCAACTGCCCGACCTCCTACAGCCTGTCGGAAGCCTACGAATACGCCCCGCCCGGCAGGCCGGCGGTACTGGCCGTGCTGGTGCAGCGCTTCAGCCAGCGCTTCGAAGGACGCGACCGCCGCTTCATCGCCGTAACCGGCCAGGCACGCTAAGCCGCGGCCCCTCTTGTGGCAGGCAGAAAAAGCTCATGCGCCCGGAGAAAGCAGGGCGTTCGTGTCGGATATCAGTCTTAAAGCGGCAAGGCCGCCAGCATCAGCCCGACGCCACCCGCAATCAATATGGCGGCTGCCAACGCTTTTCGATGACGTTCGAACGCGGTCGGGGCCCGCTCCCAATTGTAACGCATACCCAATGCTCTCCCAAAACCCCGCGACTCCATAGCCTACTTTAGGTAAGAAAAGCAAGACCTTGACCCTGCGAGATAGCCGGCTTGACGGCTTGCGGCGGTGATTACCAGCTGCAATCACCGACTATTTCTGGGGTGCTTCCCTGTTCTCAGGCTCTGAATGATGTGGAAGTTACCACAATCTGAAATTGGATGTCTCCATTAGGCTTCGGTTGCCTGTGTCGTGAGGATGGTGGCGTTGCCGGATTGCCACAGAACGGTCAGGCCGGCCTGTTCTCCCTCTCGTCCACGCAATGGACAGACCCGCATCGCCGCGCTATCTGCTCTCCAGGAAAATGGTGGAGGGGCTCCATGGCCCAAATCGGTTCTGAAATGGTTCTGCGGCTGGCGGACGACGCCTCGGTCCAGCATGTCGGCGATGGCGCCGTCGTGCTCTTGGCGCGCAGCGGCCAGCTTTACACCTGCAACGGCACCACCGAAGCCTTTCTCGACAAGGTGGACGGCGCCCGCAGCCTTGACCAGATCGTCGTCCTGTTGTCTGACGAGTTCGAGGTCGACAAGGGCACGCTCGACCAGGACATGGCGGCGCTGGCCGCCGAACTGGTGAGCGAAGGCATTCTCGCCGACCCGGCTCCCTGATGGTGGACGGCGTTCTCCTGCGCGCTTTGTTTCGTGTCCATTTATGGGCAAGCGCGCGGCTGATGCCGACCCTGATCGGCCGCCGCAGCTTCGAATCGGTGCTGAAATGGGCGCCGCTCAGCGCACCCACCCCTTATCGCGGCCTGTCGTCAGCCTACATCGTCGCTGCCGTCAACCGGACCGTCCGGCACCCCTGGCTGATGCGCGACCGCAGATGCCTGCGCGAGGGCCTGCTCGCCCACCGCTTCCTGCGCTTTGCCGGCTTCGATCCGGATCTGCGCTTCGGCGTCGATCCGAAGTCGATGCAGGCGCCGCGCATGTCTGCCCATTGCTGGGTCTGTCTCGATGGCCGCCCGGTGGTCTCGGACAGCCTCCCCGGCATGGTGCAGATCTATCGCCATCACGCCGATGCCGGAAAGGCGCACGCTGCTTGACCGGTCCGGCGACCACCTTCTGCTATGATCTCCAGGGCCAGGTCATCAGCATATCGGCCTCGCGGGCCGATCTCTGGCCGAGCTTCGACCTCTTGCTCGGCACGTTGCGCGTGAGCGGGCCGGTCGAGCCCGATTTCCGCGTCGACATCGTCGAGACGCGGGAGTTACCGGAATCGCCTGCCGGAAAACTCGCTTTCGACGGCGAGGTGCCGGAGGACGGCCATTGCCGGCTGATCGACGGTGGCGGCACCGTTCACCTGGTCTTTCCCGGCCTGCAGACCGTCTCGATCAATGCCGATGGAGGCTGGGCCGAGATACGAGTCCATCCCGATGCCAAGGTCAAATGGACGGTGCTGATGATGGTGCTGGATGCAGCACTTGATGCCGGCGACCAGCACATGCTGCACACCGCCGGCCTGACATTGCCCGGCCGCGAGGCGCTCGTGCTGATCCATGCGCCGAGCGGCACCGGCAAGTCGACGACGTCGCTGGCGCTGGCGTCGCAAGGTTTCGGCCTGTGCTCGGATGACGCCATGATCCTCAAGGTTTTGGCTCGTGGCGGCATCACGGCCTGGGGCTTGCCGCGCAAGGTGAAGGTCCACCGCCACACCGCGGCAATGCTGCCCTTCGTGGCGCCTTGCCTTGGCGACAAATGGGACGCCAATGGCGAGCAGGCCGTCTCGCTGGAACGTCTCGCCGAGATCATCCGCATCGAGGAAACTGTCGGCAGACCGGTTGCGGCACTGTTTCATCTCGCCCGCTCGGCGGACGCGCAAACCCGGCTCGTGCCCATGACCAGGACAGACGCCATGGTGGCGCTTGCCACCGACAATGTCAGGACCGGCATGACCGGCCTTTTGCCGGCGCAGAAGCGCCGCATGGCAACCATCGCAACGCTGGTCAAAGCCGTCCCGACATTTACCCTGGAAGTCGGCGCGAACCCGGCCGAGGCGGCCCCGCTGATCCGCTCGGCGCTGGCGGCGCGGGACTAAAGCACACTTCAGGCAGAATGCGGCTTTGGCCTGGCGAGGCGCTGGATCCAGCGGAAGGCGTCGCGGCGCAGGCGCGAATGCATCTTGTCCCTGGAATTGACGCCGAGCAGCGTATCGCCGGTGATCAGCCATTTGGCCAAAAATATCGAGAGGTCGGGCTTGATGCGGTCGGCCAGTTCGATCGCGCGCGGTGCATCAAACAGCCGCCCCGTCACATTGAGAACCGTCGCCAGTTCGAGCTCGATGCCGCTGATGCGCGCCGCCTCGAAAAGCCGGTCTTCATCCGCGGGCGACCGCAGCGCGCGCACGCCCTGCAGCACATCGACGCAAAGCTGCAGCCGGTGGAACTTGTGCCCGCCGGCGGCGTGGACAATGGCGATGGTCAGCAGCGCGGCCGGCGTGTCGGCCTCGCTGCCGTCGATGATCTGCAATTCGCGAAAGCCCAGCGACAGCCGCCGCCGCATGCCGGAATCATGCACCAGGTTGCCGTGCAGTTCGATCAGCAGGCTGGTATTCTCCTTCTCCAGCCACTTGAACTCCTGCAGATCCTGCGACTGCGCCTCGCCGCTCCAGAGCTCGAAGCCGCATCCGGCAATCACCGGGTTGGCTTCAATGATGCTGGCCGGCTCGACCAGAATGTCGATGTCGGTGAACGGCCGGTCAGCGGCGTGGCGGTAAAGTTTGCGTGCGAAGACCGGACCCTTGACGATGCGGGCCGGAACATTTTTCGCCGCCAATGCCTTCATGATGCGGTCGCCATGATATTGCAGCAGCATCGATTGGCCGGTCGCCAGCGTCGAGCGATCACGCAGTTCCGACAGCTTTTGCCGCAAGGCTGCGTCCGCAGGCAGTTGGGCGTCGCCGATCTCGCTGAGCTTGCGCAGCATGATGGGAAGCACGCCGTGGAACTCGGCATTGACGAGCAGTGCCAGCAAGCTTTCGGCAGCAACGTCACGGCCAATGGCAGCCGGCGCCTCCGGGTCGGCGAAGGTCAGCAGCAGTTTTTCATCGGCAGGCGCAAGAGATGGCAGCATCAAACCCGGATGACGTTCGCCCACATGAGCAATTCCCGTCCGGAATTGCGTCAAACAACCAACTCAGAGGAGCGTATGTTGCAGAAAAGCATGCATGAAGCCAGCGTGTGGTGGCAGAGCCAGCTCATGAATTGACTTTCCACGGTTTCGGTCCATTCTTTTGCACTGGACTGAAAAGGGTGTTTGGAATGGCCAAGAAAAAGTATGAAGCGCCCGTGCTGCGCAAGGCAGGAAAGTTGTCCAGCGTGGTGGCCGGGCCGTCGCTGCCGATACCGCGATAAGAATTCTACGGCTTCGGTTTGGATGAAGCCGGAGCGGTCGGCCGCAAGGCAAGCCGCGCTGCAGGCGGGCAATCTGTCGGCGTGACTGCGGGTAACGGTCCGTCCGGTCCCGCAGGCTAAGGCAAGTTCATAAGCCGCCTGTTCGGGATATGGGCAAGGCCCCTCCGTTACAGTCCCCAGCGCAGCGCGGCTGTGTGCACCGGCGCGTCCCACATTGACGTTGCCTCGTCATCCAGCACGGTCAGCGTGATCGAGCACCCGGCCATGTCGAGCGAGGTCACATAGGACCCGACCAGCGAGCGGGTCACCGTCACGCCCTGTTTTTCGAAGATGTTTCGGGCGCTGTTGTACATCAGATAGAGCTCCATCAGCGGCGTGCCGCCAAAGCCGTTGATGAACAACAGTGCCGGGCCTTTCGCCCTGTCGCCGAGATCGCCCAGGATCGCGGCGCAAATCTCTTCGGCGATCGCATCGGCGCTTTTCAACGTATCGCGACGCCGGCCAGGCTCGCCATGGATGCCGACGCCGAATTCCATCTCGCCATCACCAATCTCGAAGGTCGGCCTGCCGGCCGCCGGCACCGTGCAACTGGTCAGCGCCACGCCCATCGAACGCGTCGCGCTGTTGATGCGACCGCCGAGCGCCTTGAGATCCGCCAGCGCCATGCCTTGCTCGGCGGCGGCGCCGACGATCTTCTCCACCACCAGCGTGCCGGCGACGCCGCGCCGGCCGGTCGTAAAGGACGAATTCTCGACGGCGACGTCATCATTGATCACCACCTGCAGGACGCCGTCGGCCATTTCGCCGGCCATGTCGAAATTCATCACGTCGCCTTCATAGTTCTTGACGATGAACAGGCAGCCGGCGCCGGTATCGACGGCGGCGGCCGCCGCCAGTATCTGGTCCGGCGTTGGCGAGGTGAAGACCTGGCCGGGGCAGGCGGCGTCCAGCATGCCGTGACCGACAAAGCCGGCATGCAACGGCTCGTGGCCGGAACCGCCGCCCGAGATCAGCGCCACCTTCCCCGGCTTCATCACCTTGCGGCGAATGAATTTGTGCTCCTCGCCCAGCACCAGGATGTCGGCATGAGCTGCAACGAAGCCGTTGAGGCTTTCGGTCAGCACCGTGTCGACGGAATTCATAAACTTCTTCATGTGTCCTCCCGACACAACACGATCAGCCGCCACTCCTGCCGGTGATGCTGGTGATCTTCTGGATGAATTCGTTGATCGCCTTGTCGAGCGCTGCATTCTGCTTGTCGTCGCCGAAATCGGGCACGATCAGCGAGACATGCCGGGTCTTGCGCATGCCTGCCGCAACCGACATCTTGCCGGGATGCGCCAGATGATAGGCAGCCAGAAACTGATCGCGCTCGGCCGGACTGAAATGGCAGACCGAAAAAATAGCCGGCAGATGTTTTGACGGGATCGGGGTCGAATAGGCCGCGCTGGAAATCTGGGTGACGAAGCTGCGGTGCTTGCCAAGCGCGTCGGCAAGGCGTTGTCGCATACCCGACGGTCGCTGGTCGATGACCTGCGACAGGATCGTCTTGTAGGCGCGGATCGCCTCTTCCGAGCCGGCTTCTGGTGTCTTGTCGGCCATCTCAGTCATCCTAGACCGATGCATCCGAGATGGCCGCCTTGGCCATGGCGAGTTGGGCGGGAGCCACCGAGAGATCCCGCAGGCCGGCCTCGAGCAGTGCCGGGATCGATGCCGGATCGCCGCCGGCATCGCCGCACAGGCTGACTGGGATTTTCGCGCGCAGGCCAAAAGCGGCAACCGAGCCGATCAGCCGCAACACGGCGGGATGGCGGACAGAATTAAGAAGCGCCACGGCTGCGTTATCGCGGGCAGCCGCCATTACATATTGGGTCAGATCGTTCGAACCGATCGAGAAGAAGGCGACATCGGCGAACGCCTCCGGCGCGATCGCCACCGAAGGCACCTCGACCATGATGCCGAGCGGCGGCATTTTTTGCGCGATGCCGCGCGCGGCAAGCCCGGCCTGCTCCTCCACGAACAGAGCGGCGGCGCGTTGGTATTCCTCCGCGACGGCGATCATCGGAAACATCACCTTCAGATTGCCGTGCACCGCCGCGCGCAGCAGCGCCCGGATCTGTACGCGAAACACCTCCGGCCTTGCCAGCGACAGCCTGATGCCACGCAGCCCGAGGAACGGGTTGCTCTCCTCGACGGTGAAGCCCGGCACCGGCTTGTCGCCGCCGGCGTCGACGGTACGGATGGTCACCGGCTTGTCGCCTGCCCATTCCAGCACCTTGCGATAGGCCTGGTATTGCGTCTCCTCGTCCGGCGGCGCCTTGCCGAACAGGAATTCGGTGCGCATCAGCCCGACCCCGTCGCAGGTCGAAATGTCGATGCCGTCGACCTCGGACGGATCGGCGATGTTGACCTGCACGCGCACTGTCGTCCCGGCCCGGGTTACCGCCGGTTTCGCGAGATAGACTCCGGCCTTGTCTCGATGTGCCACAAACGAGGACGAGGACCGGTGGAACGCTTCGATCTCGGTCGTGGTCGGCGAAAGCACGACACCGCCATGCTCTGCATCGAGCAGAGCCAGACCGACGGGGTTAGCCGGCGAAGCGCCAAGCCCCACCACCATCGGCACGCCGCGCGAGCGCGCCAGCATGGCGACGTGGCTGGCGGCGCTGCCGGCCCTCAGCGCGATGCCGCCGCCGGTGCTCCAGTCGGTCTCGAGAAAGCGCGTCGGCGCGATGTCCTCGCCATAGAGAATGGCGCCCGCTGGTGGAGCGCTCTCCTGCTCCTCGGTAAGGGCGCGCAGCACGCGGTCGCGGATATCGCTGATATCGGCGGCGCGAGCCCGGAAATAGTCCTGGTCTGACGTTTCGTAGCCGGAGATCTCGGCGTCCAGCGCCTGTCGCCAGGCCATGTCAGCCGGCATGCCGGACGCGATCGCGGCAAAAGCCGGGCCGGTCAGTGCCTCGTCCCCAAGCATGGCGAGCTGGAATTCGAGAATGCCGGCGGCCTCGTCATCGGCGGTTTCGATCAGGGTCGCGAGCCGGTCCGTCGCGCTGGCGATAGCTGCTTCCAATGCGGCCTTCTCGTCCGCGGCGCTCGCCTTGCCCGTGTAGTGCGCGGTGCCGTTGTCGAGGTTGAACAACGGTCCCTCGGCATAGCCGGCCGAGGCCGAAATGCCTTGCAGCCTAAGCGGTTCGGGCATGGCCCGCATCCTCGTCGAAACCGCGTCGCACCAGCTCGGCCAGCGCTCTCACGGCATCATCGGCGCCGTCGCCTGTGGCCCGGATGTGCAGCATGGTGCCTTTCGGCGCCCTGGCCGCCATCACCTTGACGATGCTCTTGGCGTCGAACCATGGGCCGTTGGCGGCAAGCGCAATCTCCACCTCGGCGGCAAAGCTCTTGGCAAGCTTGGTGAACTTCACCGAAGGGCGCGCGTGCAGACCTACCTCGTGGGTGATCAGGACGGTGGCCTCGGCAAATGCGGACATCAGGTCAAAATTCCCGTTCGCTCACGACGGCGACAATTCATGCGCCGTCGCCACCACTTCCTTCAGCGAGGCCCCGCCGGACGCCTCCGTCGCAGCCATCACCGCGCCTTCGACGATCGGCGCGTTGCAGACGACGATCTTCTGCGCCCGCGGCTCGCCGATCATTTCCACCGCCATTTCCGAATTGGTCTCGGCGCCGCCGAGATCGACCAGTATGGCGACGCCCGCCTCCGACCACGCCTTGTCGATGGCGCCCATGATCGCTTCGACGCTGGTGCCGAGCCCGCCATGGCCGTTTCCGCCGCACCATGCAAGCGGCACTTCGTCGCCCACCATCTGCCGCACCATGTCGGCCGTGCCTTCGGCAACCAGCGGCGAATGCGAGACGATGACGATGCCGACATTGCTCATGCTTGGCCCTCGACGGTTTCGGCGACGGTCCGCACCAGCAGCGCCACAGAGCGTCCGCCGGCATCCATATGACCGATTGAGCGGTCGCCGAGGAATGAGGCGCGACCGCGTGTTGCCTTCATCGGCACGGTCGCTTCGGCAGCCGCGTCGGCAATATCAGCGATTTCCGAGCCTGTCTTTCCATTCGCGAGCGCGTCATGCACCGGATACAGCACATCGAGCATCGTCTTCTGGCCGACCTGCGATTTGCCTCTGGCGGCCACCGCCTCGATTGCCTTGCCGAAAGCAGCCGTCAGCTTGGGGCGATCCGGCTCTCCTGAAATCTCCTTGCCCAGCGCCAGGAACAATGTGCCGAACAGCGGCCCGGACGCGCCGCCGACCGTCATCACCAGCTTGGTGCCGATCGCCTTCAGCGCCTCGGGCAGCGGCTTTGCAGCGAACGCCCCGGCATCGGCGCGCACAGCCTCGAAGCCGCGCTTCATGTTCAGCCCATGGTCACCGTCGCCGATCGCCTGGTCGAGCGCGGTCAACTCTTCCGAGTGAGCGGCGATCGTGTCCGCGGCGGCGGTGATCAGCCTGGCAAGGTCGAACGCTGCCATGTCCAGATTCCCGGTTTCGATCCTGCCGGCAGTATCGCAAGAGTTTTCATTCGACAATCGAAGCATGCCGTCAGGCCGCTGCATGCAGCGCGGCGGCGGCCGCGAACACTTCGGCCACGGCATGGGCGCCAGGGTCGACTACGCCTTGCAATTTGGCGCCAACATAGGCGGAGCGTCCGGCCTTCGCCTTCTCCATGGCAGCGGTCGCCTCGGCGCCGTGCCGTGCCGCTGTAGCCGCGGCATCCAGCCCCTTGGCATCGAGCGCCTTCAGCGCCGGCTCCAAGGCATCGACCATGGTGCGGTCGCCGACCCTGGCGCCACCGTAAAAAGTAATGCGGTCAAGCCCGGCAAGCAGCGCCTTGGACAGGGTTGCTCCGACGTTCGAAGCCTGAGCCGATGCCGTGAAGAAGATCGACAGCAAGACGCCTGAGGAGCCGCCCATTGCGACGCCCAGACTATCGCCTATAGCCGCGAGCGTGGCGGCAGGGTCGGCCAGCGGCAGTGTATCGAGCTTCTCCAGCACGCTGCGCGCGCCGGTCGCCACCGTCGAACCGGTATCGCCGTCGCCCGCCTTGGCGTCGAGCCCGTTCAGTGTCTCTTCGAGCTCGATCAGCCGTTCGCAGACCGTGACGATCAAACGCCTGGTGCCGCAATCCTGGCTGGCCCTTTGGGCTGCGCTGTTTCCAGCCGCTTTCGCCATAGGCACGATAGCCGGCGCGACGACGGTTTTGGCCGGCATCCAGGCATGTGGGCCGACAGGCGCCAGCAAGGCTGCCTCGCGCGCCGCATCGAGCTTGATCAGCGACAGCGAAAAACCGTTCATGTTGAGCGCCGTCATCAGCGGTCCGGGGCCGATCGCAAGCTTCACGGTCTTGGCCAGCGGCGAGGCCAGCACGGCATTGGCGACCAGCGACATTTCGAGCGGCGGCACCGAGCCGAGATTGTTGATGAGCAACGCGTGGCTGGCGTTCGGGTCGAGCCGCACCGCCAGCCGCTCCGCCATGATCGCCACAAGTCTGTCGGCGCTCTGCACGGCGATGCGCTCGACGCCCGGCTCGCCATGGATGCCGAGGCCGAGTTCGCCGTCATTTTCGCCGAACCGCTCTTCATGTGGCTGGCCGGGGATCGAGCAGGACGACAGCGACATGCCGAGCGAGATGATGTCCTTCGCCGCCACGCGAGCGGCTGTAGCAACGGCTGCCAGGTCCTGACCGGTCTCCGACAAATGGCCGGCGATCTTATGTACGAACAAGGTGCCGGCGACGCCGCGCGGCTGGTTGATATCCGGCAGGGCGATGTCGTCGGCGACGATCGCCATCTCGACGCGAAACCCTTCGGCGCGCGCTTTCTCGGCCGCCAGGCCGAAATTGAGCCGGTCGCCGGTGTAGTTCTTGACGATCAGCAGGCAGCCGGCCGGGCCGGTCACCGCGCGGATGGCGGCCAGCACCGCCTCGACGCTGGGCGAGGCGAAGATCTCGCCCGAAACCGCCGCCGTCAGCATGCCCTTGCCGACAAAGCCGGCATGGGACGGTTCGTGTCCGGCGCCGCCACCGGAGACGACGGCAACTTTCGCCTTGTCCCAGTCGGCGCGCAGCACGACCTTGATCTCGGGATAACCGTCGAGGCGCGCGAGATCGCCGGAACCGATGGTCCGCAACAGGCCATCCAGCGCCTCGGTGACGATCGTTTCCCTGCGGTTGAAAAAGTGCTTCATCGAGTTCGTCCCGTATTCGCAATCGTCAGTCAGAAGCCGGCGTCTAGACCGCCGAAATCTTCACATCAGCCTTTGTCCGTCGGCGCCGAAATACAGCGGCGAGCGGTAGCGGATCACCACTTTGTCGCCCTCGGCCAGATCCGTATCGGGGTCGGTGAGCGTCACCAGTTTCTTCGGGCCGACCGTAACATGCAGATGGTTCTGGTCCCCGAGATGTTCGACCCAGTCGACGACGCCGTCGGCATGGCCGTTTGCGGTCTTCTCGATCGACAGATGCTCGGTGCGCGCGCCGATGGTCTTGGTTCCGGTCGGCGCCCCACCATCAGGCAGCAGCCCGGCCGGCAGCAGGTTGATCGCCGGCTGGCCGAGGCGGGCCGCGACATGAAGGTTTGCCGGCTCCGAATAGATCATGCGCGGCGTGCCGATCTGCACCAGCACGCCGTCATTGAGGATGCCGATGCGGTCGGCCATGGTCATCGCCTCGATCTGATCGTGGGTGACGTACAGCATGGTGGCGCCGAGTTCGGCCTGGATACGCTTGAGTTCGAGCCTGAGATCGGCGCGCAATTTGGCATCCAGCGACGACAGCGGTTCGTCCATCAGATAGATCGATGGTTTGCGCACCAACGCTCGGCCGATGGCGACGCGCTGCATCTCGCCGCCCGACAGCTTGGTCGAGCGGTTGTTCAGCTTGTGGTGGATGCGCACCATCTTCGCCACCTCTTCGACGCGGCGGCGAATCTGGTCCTCCGGTACTTTCCGCGCTGGCGAACGCAGCGGGAAGGCGAGGTTGTCGTAGACCGACAGATGCGGGTAGAGCGAATATTGCTGGAACACGAAGGCGGTGTCGCGCTCGGCCGGCGACAGCGTCGTCGCATCGTGGCCGCCAATATGGATCGTGCCGCCATCCGGCCGCTCCAGTCCGGCGATCAATCTCAGCGTCGTCGTCTTGCCGGCGCCGGTCGGGCCGAGCAGCACGACGAATTCGCCATCGGCGATGTTAAGGTCGAGGCCATCGACGGCGACATGGTCGCCGAAGCTTTTGGTCACGCCCTTGATGTGCACGTCAGCCATGCTGCGCTCTCCCTTGAGAGGCGGTATCGTGAACAGCGGTGCGCACGGCGCGGCCCGATCCCTTGTCGAAGAGTGACAGCCGCGCGCTGTTCAACATCAGGCCGACATGATCGCCTGTGGACAGCCGGATTTCAGCCGGCACCCGCGCCTTGATGATGCCGTCCGCCGTCTCCACCGCCACGATCTGCGTCGTGCCGAGATATTCGGTGCCGTAGATGGCGCCGCGCAGTTTCGACGCATCGTCGAAACGGATGTGCTCGGGACGGATGCCGAGCGCCATGTCGGCGGGCGCAATTTCCTCGCGCACTTCCGGCACCGCCACCTTGGCGCCCTGGACGACGATTTCCTTCGCCCCCTTCGCCAGCCCGCCACCGAAGCCCAGGAAATTCATCGGCGGCGAGCCGATGAAGTCGGCGACGAACATGGTTGCCGGGCGGTCGTAGATTTCGCGCGGGCTGCCGAACTGTTCGATGACGCCATGGTTCATGACGGCGATCTTGTCGGCCATCGACATCGCTTCCATCTGGTCGTGCGTGACATAGACGGTGGTGGCGTGGATGCGGTTGTGCAGTTCGCGCAGCTCATGCACCATCAGATCGCGGAATTCGGTGTCGAGCGTGCCGAGCGGCTCGTCCATCAGAAAACACTTTGGCCGCCGCACGATGGCACGACCGAGCGCCACGCGCTGGCGGTCGCCGCCGGCAAGCCCTGAGACCGATTTGTTGAGCAGGTGGTCGATGCGCAGCAGCTTCGCCGTTTCCTCGACACGGCTTCGAATCTCGGCGGACGGCATGCCTTGCGCCAGCAGCGGGAAGCCGATGTTCTTGCGCACATTCATATGCGGATAGAGCGCGAACAGCTGGAACACGAAGGCAATGTCGCGTTCGCGCGCCCGGCGCATGGTGACGTCCTCGCCGCCGAGCAGGATCTGGCCGCCGGTCGGCAATTCGAGGCCGGCGACCATGCGCAGCGTCGTCGTCTTGCCGCAGCCCGAGGGACCAAGCATGACGAAGAACTCACCATCTTCGACGACGAAGCTGGAATCCTGCACCGCGACGAAATCGCCGAAGGCCTTTCTCAAATGTTGGACGCGGATTTCGGCCATGATTATTCCGGGAACTTCGAGACGATGATGAACATCACCGTGCCGGCGAGCATGGTGATGAAGGAGTAGGTGTAGAGCGCCAGCGCGAAGGGCTGGAACAGCATCAGGAATCCAATGGCGATCAGCGTCGTGGCGATGTTTTCCATCAGGCCGCGCCGGGCCCAGCGAGGCCAGGATGACTTTTTGGAGATGGCTGGGCGCGTCATGCGCAGCTTCCTTCCTTCTGCCCGGCAACCGGGCGAGACGGTTGCCAGGTGGTTCCCCCACTCCGTCGCTGCTTCGCAGCGCCACCTCTCCCCCCTCCGGAGGGAGAGGAAGGGAGCCTGGCTGAATGAAGTTCGCGTCCTTCCTCTCCCCCGGCGATCGGGGGAGTGGTGGCGCGCGAAGCTCGACGGAGTGGGGGTCGACCTGGCACACCAATCATTTGCGCACCGCCCCAAAAGTGATGCCGCGCAGCAATTGTTTGCGAAGCAGGATGGTGAAGACCAGGATCGGCACCAGGAAGATGGTCGTGCCGGCCGCCACCGCCGGCCAGTCCTGGCCGCCTTCGCCGATGATGGTCGGGATGAAGGGCGGCGCGGTCTGCGCGGTGCCGGAGGTCAGGAGTGCGGCGAACGCATATTCGTTCCAGGCGAAGATCAGGCAGAAGATGGCGGTCGCGGCGATGCCGGTAGTCGCTTGCGGCAGCACGGTGCGCCAGAAGGCCTGCAGCCTGGTATAGCCGTCGATCATCGCCGCTTCCTCATACTCGCGCGGGATCTCGTCGATGAAGCCTTTCAGCAGCCACACCGCGAGTGACACGTTGACCGCGGTGTAGAGCAGGATCATGCCCAGCGCGGTGTCGGACAGGCCGAGCTCGCGGTACATCAGGTAGATGGGAATCGCGACCGCGATCGGCGGCATAAAGCGCGTCGACAGGATGAAGAACAGAAGGTCATCGGCCAGCGGCACCTTGAAGCGCGAGAAACCGTAGGCCGAAAGCGTGCCGAGGAATACGGCGCAGAAGGTGGAACCGAAGGCTATGATCAGTGAGTTGACGAAGCGCGGCAGGAAGTTGGACGGGCCGGCAATCACCATGTTGCGCTTGCGCGAGGTCTCGTCGCAGAAACCGGTCGCGGGTCCGAGCGAGTTGATGTAGTCGGGCGTTTGCCTGGTGCGCGTCGTGAACAGGTTGCAATAGCCCTCGATGCTCGGCTGGAACAGAATCTTGGGCGGATAGGCGATCGAATCCGGCGGCGTCTTGAAGCTGGTGGCGAAGATCCACAGCAACGGCACGATCGAGATCAGCGCGTAGAGCACGATGATCGTGCCGGCGATCCGCTTCGAATTGGCCGAGGGGGCGACGACGGAGTGGGCGGTGGTCAGGCTCATCTCTGCTTCACCTTGTTCAGCGCCTTGACGTAGATGTTGGCCAGCCCAAACACCGCGACGAACAGGATGATGGCGAAGGCCGAGGAATATCCGGTGCGCCAGCTCTCGAAGGCCTGCCGCTTCAGCGTGATCGAGGCGACCTCGGTGGTCGAGCCCGGCCCGCCACCGGTCAGCAGGTTGACCATGTCGAACATCTTGAAGTTCTCGATGCCGCGAAACAGCACCGCCAGCATGATGAAGGGCAGCGCCATGGGCAGCGTGATCGACCAGAACTGCCGCCAGTTGGACGCGCGGTCGACCTCGGCGGCTTCATAGATGTATTCGGGGATGGAGCGCAGGCCGGCGAGACAGATCAGCATGACATAGGGCGTCCACATCCAGGTGTCGACGATGATGATCGACCACGGCGCCAGCGACACGTTGGACAGCATCTGGATGTCGGTCGGTGGTATCCGGGTGACGAACGAGATGGCGTAGGCGAACAGGCCGATCTGCGGCTCGTAGAGGAAACGCCAGAAATTGCCGACCACCGCCGGCGACAGCATCATCGGCACCAGGATGATGGTCGTCCAGAAGGCGTGGCCGCGAAACTTCCTGTCGATCAGCCATGCCAGCGTGAAACCGATCAGCGTCTGCAGCAGGATCGTCCAGAACACGAAATGCGCCGTCGTCTGCATGGCGATCCAGATGTCCTGGTCGCCGAGGATGCGCTGGTAGTTGGCGAAGCCGAGGTTTTTCACCACCTCGTTCGGGCGGTTCGCGCGGAAGTTGGTGAAGGACAGGTAGATCGCCCAGAACAGCGGGAAGATGTTGATGGCCAAGAGCAACAGGATCGTCGGCGAGATGAACAGCCAGGCGAGGCCCTTGTCGCTGATGCCCCGGACCTTGCGGGCCAACGGCTCCGGGGTCGCCCGGGCAACGTTCTCCGCAGTCCGATTGAGCATGGTGAGTCCTGCTTCGGTCACGTCAAGTCTCGACACTGGAATTTATCTGAACTGCGTCCCGTGCCAAGGGCGGCACGGGACGCGTCGGCGCGACTCGGGAGGAGCCGTTAAACCGTTGTCCGGTTACATCTTGCCGTCGTCCTGGAACACTTGCGTCCAGTCCTTGACCAGGCCGTCAAGCGCGTCCTTGGCCGAACCCTGGCCGGCAACGACATAGTCGTGGAAGCGCTTCTGCGACGCCTGCAGCAGCGGTGCGTAGCTCGGCTCGGCCCAGAAGTCCTTCACGATCGCCATCGAGTCGAGGAAGGTCTGCGCATAGGGCTGGCTGGACGGGAAGGCCGGGTCCTTGACCACCGCGTTCAGGCAGGAATAGCCGCCGAGCGACCACCATTTGGCCTGCACATCCTTGTTGGCGAACCACTTGATGTATTTCAGCGCCGATTCCTGCTTGTCTGAATAGGACACGACCGAAATGCCCTGGCCGCCAAGCTGCGCAAACTGGGCGCCGCCGGGACCCTTCGGATTGACGAAGTAGCCGATCTTGTCACCGCCGACATTCTCGTCCTTCTGCAGGCCGGGCCAGGTGAAGGCGAAGTTCATGTGCATGGCCACCTGACCGGATTTGAAGGCGTCGACGCCTTCGCCCATATAGCTGTTCGAGGCACCCGGAGGCGTGCAGCAATCGTAGAGCGACTTGTAGAACTCCAGGCCTTTGACCGCGTCTGGCGAATTGACGAAGCCTTCCATCTCGTAGGGCTTCTTGGGGTTTTCATACTGGAAGCCGTAGCTGTAGAGCACGTCCATGGCGCCCATGGTGATGCCTTCCGAGCCACGCTCGGTGTAGATCGAAGCGCCATAGACGGTCTTGCCGTCGATCTCGCGCTTCTGGAAGAACTCGGCGACCTGCTTCAGCTGGTCGAAGGTGGTCGGTGGGCCGAGGTCCCAACCATACTTTTCCTTGAATTCCTTCTGCAGTTCCGGCTTGGAGAACCAGTCCTTGCGGTAGGTCCAGCCGACGACGTCGCCCATGGCCGGCAGCGCCCAGTAGTTCGGCGTGTTCTTCGGCCATTCGGAATAGCCGACGACGGTTGCCGGCACGAAGTCGTCCATGCTGATCTTCTCCTTGTCGAAGAAGTCGTTCAGCTTGACGTAGTGGCCGTTCTCGGCCGAGCCGCCGATCCACTGGCTGTCGCCGATGATCAGGTCGCAAAGTTTGCCGTGCGAGTTGAGCTCGTTGAGGAAGCGGTCGGCATAGTTGGTCCACGGCACGAATTCGAATTTCATGCCGATGCCGGTTTCCTTGGTAAAGTCCTTGGACAGTTCGACCAGCGCGTTTGCCGGATCCCAGGCGGCCCAGCAAAGCGTCAGGTCTTCAGCGTGCGCCGCGTTCGAGACGGCTGTCGACGCGGTAATCGCCGAGGCCAGCCCCAACGCCAGTTTCAAGCTCGATTTCATGCCTTCCTCCCATTTGCGAAACGCGCCCGGATGGCCGTTTCAAGAACCCCTCAACCCTCGCTCCTCCGAGGGGCTAAACACGGCGCGCTATGCGTCGCCAGGGCGGCGCGGTGCGCCGCAGATGTTTAGTAATTTGTTTAGTGATGCAATTTTTACTAAACAAGGCAAGCGAATTCGTCGCTGCGCCGCAACATGGCGAAACGGCGATTGAAATCGTTGGGAAATGATTGCCGGACGGCTCGCCCGGAAGTTGCTTAGCCGGGGTCGCCTATAATTTTCGTCTGCGGCGTCACCGGCCGAACAGGGGGCGCGGGCGGCAGCAGCGCGCGGATGTCGGCGAAGGGAAATGTCGGCTCGAATCGGAAGGCCTCGGCCAGGGAGCCGGGAACGCTGTTGCATTGCCCGGCGCGAAACTCATTCTGGACGCGCGCTCTGTCGACATATTGCTCCGGCCACTGCGACTGGTGCGCTCGGATCGCCTGCGTCTTGATATCGCCGTAGGCGGAAATGTCGACGTAATGCGTCGGCGCAAAGCCGGTGCCGCCCATCGTGTCGGCATGCAGCACGGGGACGCCGAACGAGGCCGCGATGCGCACGCCGTCCGACAAAGCACGATGGTCGGCGTGATAGTCGTTGGGGGCATGCGTGATCACCAGATCCGCCGCGGTCTCGCGTATCAGCGCTTTCAGCGAAGCGATCAGTGCCGCATCGGCCACCAGTTCGCCGTCGGGAAAGTCGAGAAAGCGAAGGGTTGCGCCGAGCAACGCCGCAGCGGCCGCCGCCTCGTCGCGGCGGACACGAGCCAAAACGCTCGGGTCGCCCATGCCGCCCCTGGCGCCATCCGTGGCAACGGCAAAAGTCAGTTCTGCGCCTTGCGTGGCATAGGCAGCCAGCGTACCGAACATGAATATCTCGATGTCGTCGGGATGCGCGCCGAGCGCCAATACCTTCACTGCACTCTCCCCGGAAATGGAAAAACGTGACGAACGGAATCCTGCTCGCCCTCATCGCCTATGCAAGCTATTCGTGCAGCGATGCCGTTATCAAGAGCCTTGGCGGACAGTTCACCGTCTTCGAGATCGGCTTCTTCATCACGCTGTTTGCCGGCTGCTTCCTGTTTTTCAGCCGCCCAGTCGATGAGCGCTGGCGCGACTTCTGGCGCACCGGGCGGCCATGGGCGGTGCAGGCCCGCGCCTGGGCCGGCATCGCCTCCGGCGTGCTCAGCGTCTACGCCTTCACCACCATTCCGCTGGCCGAGACCTATGCATTGATCTTCCTGGCGCCGCTTTGCGTTACCATTCTCTCGACCGTCATCCTGAAGGAAAAGGTCGGTCCATGGCGCTGGCTGGCGGTGGTTGCCGGCTTTGCAGGTGTCATGCTGGTGGTGCGGCCAGGTTTTCGCGAGTTGCATCTCGGACACCTTGCCGCCTTCACGGTGGCCTTCCTCGCCGCGGCCAGCGTCATCCTGATGCGGTCGCTCGCCCAGCAGGAAAAGCGCACCACCATGCTCGGCGTGCTCATCGGTTACGGGCTGCTGTTCAACGGGGCCGGCACCATCGCCACATCGTTCACCCTCCCCAACGCCATGCAACTGCTGTGGTTGGTGCTGGGTGGCGCCTTTACCGCCGGCGGCCAATTGCTGCAGCTGCTGGCCGCCAAATACGCGCCGGCCAACCGCATGGCGCCGACGCATTATTCGCAGATCGTCTGGGCGGTCATCCTCGGCGCGCTGTTCTTCCAGGAGTATCCGGACTGGATATCGCTGGTCGGCCTTGCCGTCGTGGGCGCGTCCGGCCTGCTCACCATGGTGCGCGAGGAGGTGCGGCTGGGCACGGTGCGCTGGAACCCGTTTTCACGCACAAGGCTTTGAGCCGTTGCACGGTTGTGGTGACCGCTGATATGCGGACGCAATGACGACGAGATCCTTGCCGGAGCTTCCGGTATCCGCCGTGCTGCCGGCCCTGCGCGAGGCGCTCGGCTCCGGCAACAGCGCCGTTCTGGTGGCGCCGCCCGGCGCCGGCAAGACGACGCTGGTGCCGCTGGCGCTGCTCGATGCGCCCTGGCTGGTCGCCGGCAAGATCGTCCTGCTCGAACCGCGCCGGCTCGCCGCCCGCGCCGCCGCCCGCCGCATGGCCGAATTGCTGGATGAAGAGCCCGGCGCCACTGTCGGCTATGCCATGCGCATGGAAAACCGCACATCGGCCCGGACAAAAATCCTGGTCGTCACCGAAGGCGTCCTGGCGCGCATGATCCTAGACGATCCCGAGCTGCCCGGCGTCTCGGCGGTGATTTTCGACGAATTCCACGAGCGCTCGCTCGACGGCGATTTCGGCCTGGCGCTGGCGCTCGACGTGCAGGGCGCGCTGCGGCCGGATTTGCGGCTGCTGGTGATGTCGGCAACGCTCGATGGCGCGCGCGTCGCGAAACTCCTGTCCGGCGCCCCGGTGATCGAAAGCCAAGGCCGTGCGTTCCCAGTAGATGTCAGATACGACGAGCGGCCAGCCGGCGTTCCCATCGAAGACGCCATGGCCAAGGCGATCCGCTCCGCTCTTGCCGGCGAGAGCGGCAGCGTGCTCGCCTTCCTGCCGGGACAGCGCGAGATCGAGCGCACCGCCGAGCGGCTGCAGGGCCGGCTCGGCGCCGACACCGACATCGTGCCGCTCTACGGCCAGCTCGACAACAGGGCGCAGGATGCCGCCATCAAACCGGCGCCGCCCGGCCGCCGCAAGGTGGTGCTTGCGACGTCGATCGCCGAGACCTCGATCACCATCGACGGCGTGCGCGTCGTCATCGATTCCGGCCTGTCGCGGCTGCCGCGCTACGAACCGGCGAGCGGCCTGACCCGGCTGGAGACGGTGCGCGTTTCCAGGGCGTCCGCCGACCAGCGCGCCGGCCGCGCCGGGCGCACGCAGCCAGGCGTCACCATCCGCCTCTGGCGGGCCGAGCAGACGGCGGCCCTTCCCGCGTTCACCCCGCCCGAGATTCTGGAAGCCGACCTGTCCGGCCTGCTGCTCGATTGCGCCGCCTTCGGCGTCGCCGATCCCGCAAGTCTCTCCTTCCTCGATCCGCCGCCCATTCCCGCGCTTAACGAGGCGCGGGCGCTGCTCACGGCGCTGCACGCCATCGACGCGGCCGGACGGCTGACGGAGGCAGGCGGCGCGATGCGCAAGCTGGCGCTGCCCGTGCGGCTCGCACACATGGTCGCTGAAGCCGCTGGCGGCGGCCACGCGCTCGAAGCTGCGATGCTAGCCGTCCTGCTCACCGAGCGTGGCCTTGGCGGCGACGGCGCCGACCTCGAACGGCGCCTGATGCGCTTCCGCACGGAAAAGTCACCGCGCGCCGTTGCGGCAAGGCAGCTTGCCGGGCGATTGGCGAAGCAGGCGGGCGGCGCCAAGAGCAGCGAAACCGCTTCTGCCGGTCTTCTCCTCATCCACGCCTGGCCGGACCGTGTCGCCAGAGCGCGCGGCGAGCGCGGGCGTTTCGTGCTCGCCAACGGCTCCGGCGCCATGCTCGACGCCGCCGATCCGCTGGCCGGTGAGACCTGGCTGGTCGTCGCCGATCTGCAAGGCAAGGCGCAAAACGCCCGTATAACCGCCGCGGCCGCGGTCCACGAGACCGACATCCGTGCCGCTCTCGCCGACAGGATCGAGACGCGCTGCGAGACAAGCTTCGACCGCGAGCGGCGCGCGGTGCGCGTGCGCGAGACCGCCAGGCTCGGCGCCATCACTTTGTCGGAGCGCATGCTGCCCGCACCAACTGGAACAGACGCCGACCGCGCCATCCTGGATGCCTTGCGCGAGCACGGCCTGTCGCTGCTGGAATGGAGCAAGGACGGCGAGACGCTGCGCCAGCGCCTAGGCTGGCTGCATCGCGGCCTCGGCGCGCCCTGGCCCGATGTTTCGGAAGCCGCCCTGCTCGAACGTCTCGACGACTGGCTGCTGCCGTTCCTGTCGGGCAAGGCGTCCTTCGCCGCCATCGACCCCGGCACGCTGTCGTCGGGCCTGATGGCGCTGGTGCCGCATGATTTGCAGCGCAAGATCGGCACACTGGCGCCGACCCATTTCGACGCGCCGTCCGGCAGCCATGTGCCGATCCGCTATGACGGCGAATGGCCGGTGCTGGCCATCCGCGTGCAGGAACTGTTCGGCCTTGACCGCCATCCGGCAATCGCCAACGGCACCGTGCCGCTGACGCTCGAGCTGTTGTCGCCGGCGCACCGGCCAATCCAGACGACGCGCGACCTGCCCGGCTTCTGGCGCGGCTCCTGGGCCGATGTGCGCACCGACATGCGCGGCCGCTATCCCCGCCATGTCTGGCCGGAAAATCCGCTGCTCGCTGCGGCCACCGCCCGCGCCAAACCGCGAGGGACCTAGCGCTCGTCCTTTCCCGGCTATAATCCTTGGCCATGATCAACATCGTGCACGCGCCAGACTTCCAGCAAAGCCAGCGGCTGCGCCTCAACACGCTGATCCGGCTGCGCTGGCTGGCCATCGTGGGCCAGAGCCTGGCGGTGCTGGTCGTCGCCTATGGGCTCAAATTCCCGCTGCCGGTCAGCCTCTGCTTCGCGCTGGTCGCCTGCTCGGCCTGGCTCAACCTGGTGCTGACCTTCCGCTATCCGGCAGCGCACCGGCTGACCCCGTTCTCAGCCTTTTTCATCCTGACCTTCGACAGCCTGCAGCTTGCCGGCCTGCTCTATTTGACTGGCGGCCTCACCAACCCGTTCTCGGTGCTGATGACCGTGCCCGTCGTCATCTCGGCGGCCTCGCTGCCGCTGCGGCTGACTGCGGTGCTCGGCGCGCTGGTCATGGCGGCGGCCACGTTGCTGGTCTTCTTCCACCAGCCGCTGCCATGGTATGAGGGCGCGCCTCTGCCCATGCCATTCATCTATGTCGCCGGCATATGGATGGCGGTGTTTTCCTCGATCGCCTTCACTGCCATCTATGCCTTCCGCGTTGCCGAGGAAGCCCGCCTGCTCGCCAATGCGCTTGCCGCCACCGAACTGGTGTTGCAGCGCGAGCAGCATCTGTCGGCTCTGGATGGGCTTGCCGCCGCCGCCGCGCACGAACTCGGCACGCCGCTCGCCACCATCGCCCTTGTCTCCAAGGAGATGGAAAAGGCACTTGGCGACGACCCAAAATACGGTGAGGACGTCAAACTTCTGCGGTCGCAGAGCGAGCGCTGCCGCGAGATCCTGAAGCGGCTGACCAGCCTGTCCTCCGAGGGCGAGGCGCATCTGTCGCGTCTGCCGCTGACCTCGCTGGTCGAGGAGGTGACCGCGCCGCACCGCGATTTCGGCATCTCGATCAAGCTTCGGCCGGGCGAGCGCGTCGGCCCCGAACCGGTGGGACGGCGCAACCCCGGCGTCATCTACGGCCTCGGCAATCTGGTCGAGAACGCCGTCGACTTCGCCCGCAACAGTGTGACGGTGCGATGGAGCTGGGACGAACTCGACGTCACCTTCTCGATCATCGATGACGGGCCGGGCTTTCCCCCCGAAATCATCGATCGCATCGGCGAGCCCTATATGTCGACACGCCAGGGCAACGAGGCTGGCGGTGGCCTGGGTCTCGGGCTGTTCATCGCCAAGACCTTGCTCGAACGCTCCGGCGCCACGCTCGATTTCCGCAATTCGAGCGGACTGGGCGAAGGCGCGATCGTGCAGATATCGTGGCCGCGCACGGTCTTCCTCAACCCGGAATCGGTGGGGATCTCGATGTTCGACACCGCGTAAAAGCCTTGGCGGAGGCGGCAAAATTGGACAATGGCGTTCAGGAACTATATCTGCGTAAAATTAAGGCAGCAGGATTTTTTGAGATAATGACTGGCGAAGAAGCAATTGGCGCAATGGTCGAAGGCGAGGACACCTCGCTGCTCATCGTCGACGACGACAAGCCGTTCCTGACGCGGCTGGCCCGCGCCATGGAAACCAGGGGTTTCGTGGTCGAGACGGCCGAGAGCGTCGAGGAGGCAGTGGCCAAGGCGCGCGCCCACCCGCCGGCCTATGCGGTGGTCGACATGCGGCTTGGCGACGGCAACGGCCTCGACGTCGTCGCCGCCATCCGCGAGAAGCGCGACGATGCCCGCACCGTCATCCTCACCGGCTACGGCAACATCGCCACCGCGGTGACCGCGGTGAAGCTCGGCGCCATCGACTATCTGTCGAAGCCGGCTGACGCCGACGACGTGTTTGCAGCGCTCACCCGCACCGCCGGCGAGCGCGCCGCCCCCCCGGAAAATCCGATGTCGGCCGACCGCGTGCGCTGGGAACACATCCAGCGCGTCTACGAAATGTGCGACCGCAACGTGTCGGAAACCGCGCGCCGGCTCAACATGCATCGCCGCACGCTGCAGCGCATACTCGCCAAGCGCGCACCACGCTGAGGTTCACGCGCCGGTGGCGCCGGCCGCCAATTGCCGAACCTCAGCGCTGCCCCTCACCTGCCTGCCGGCATCCTCTCCCCGTATAGAGACGGGGGAGAGGGGCGCTCTCATCGCCGGTTTCGCCAATCGCCGGCGTTGCAGGAGACGACGGCGAGGCTGAAGCTGCTGTCCAGTCGTAGATGGGTAACACTTTGAACCGGATACATAGGTGACACTTCTCTCCCCCTATGCGGCGGACAAGCTTCATGCGGCGTGTGTCGATCATGCCGAGCGGGTGGG
>NZ_JAMYMP010000014.1:0-181918 GCF_040318615.1 Mesorhizobium sp. M1078 | reverse complement strand
CCGCCATAATGCCGACCGACGTCCAGACCAGCCACTTGCGCACCGGTGAGCCTATCAGCGCCCGTTTGATCGTCGCCACCTGATCGCGCAGGCTGCTGGCTTCGACGGTTACCGGCTGAGCGGTGGCGGACTTGTCCGGTTGATCAGCCATGCACGAGGTCCTTGCGTTCAGAAGCGTTGCTGAAACCAGATGGAGATACTTGAAGGCATCCGCCGCTCAAACGGACCGCGAATGCATCTGCGACAGGTAGGTGGGAAAAACCCACGCAACACCAGTTTTCATGATGATCACGAAGGTGTCACCTGACGCGTCGTCGATGTCACCCCTTCCGCCCGGCGGCCAAGCCGCGTCGCACCGTGCGGTGACAGTACCGGCACGAAGACACGGCGCGAGGCGCGCTGCGCGACCGGCACGCCCTGATAGAGCCGCTTCTGCGCCTCGACCACGATGACGCCGGAAAAGATCGGCCAGAACCGCCGGCCGGCGCGCTCCAGCACATTGTGGAACCGCATCATGAAGCGCCGCGGCGATGGCGGGAAGAACAGCGCGTCGGACCAGGAAGCCGGTGTGAAATTCGCCTCGCGCAGCAATTCTGTCAGCTGGCCGCGCGAGAACGGCCGGCCATTGCCGAACGGCGTGTGCTCGAACCGCGCCCAGACACCGCGCCGGTTGGGCACGACGATGACGACGCGCCCTGCCGGCGACAGCACCCGCCAGATCTCGTTCAGCGTCTCGCGCGGGTTTTCGACATGTTCGAGCGAATGCACGAGCAGCATGCGGTCGATGCAGGAATCGACCAGCGGCAATTCCTCGTCGAAGACCAGCGCCGTAGCCGTCGGCCCGTTCGCCGGCCAGACGACGGCGCCTTGCGTAGCAGGCATGAAGGCAAACACCCGCTCGGCATCGGTGCCGAACCGCTCCAGCCACGGCAAGGTATAGCCGAGCCCGACCAGCCGCTCATTGGGCACTGTTGCCCATATTGAGGACAGCGCCATGGTGATCGAGCGTTCAGCCAGGCGGCCGAGCGTGGTCGAATAGAAGGAGCGGAGATCGACGATATCGGAATGCATGCGCGGGACGGTAGCTGCGATGCCGCCCAAGTTCAACAAAGCCGGCACGTTCTGCAAAGCTAGAGTGACATCGGCGGCCAAGCGCCCTATGTCTGCGCCAACAGATGGAGAGATGCCAATGCCCGTCGAAATCGAACAGTTCATGTGCCGCAGCGACAATTTCGGCGTGCTGGTGCATGACCCGAAAAGCGGCGAGACCGCCATTATCGACGCGCCCGAAGAAGCGCCGATCATTGCCGCGATCGAGCGTACCGGCTGGAAGCCGACGATGATCCTGACCACCCACCACCATGTCGACCATGTCGAGGCCAATCTGGCGCTGAAGGAGCGCTTCAAGCTGCGCATCGTCGGACCGGAGGCTGAAAAGGAAAAGATCCCCGGCATCGACGAGACCGTCGGGCAAGGCTCGGTCGTCCATCTCGGCGGCGAGCGGATCGATGTCATCGCCACGCCCGGCCACACTGCGGGCCATGTCTCCTATCATTTTCCGGCCTCGAAAGTGGCGTTCACCGCCGACACTTTGTTCGCGCTCGGCTGCGGCCGGCTGTTCGAATGCAAGCCGCCGGTGATGTATGAGTCGCTGAAGAAGCTCGCCGCACTCCCGGCGGACACGGTCATCTATTGCGGCCATGAGTATACGCTTTCGAACGCCCGCTTTGCGTTGACCGTCGACCCGACCAATTCGGCGCTGAAAGAACGCGCCGCCAAGATCGAGACCCTGCGCGCCGACAACAAGGCGACGCTGCCGACCACGATCGGCGAGGAATTGTCGACCAATCCGTTCCTGCGCTGGCACGACCCGGCGATCCGCAAGCATCTCGGTATGGAGGAGGCCTCCGACGCCGAAGTGTTCGCGGAAATCCGCAAGCGCAAGGACAATTTCTGAGCATCGTTCCGGGATCAGCCATGACCAGCGCCGCTGAAATCATCGCCATGCTTGGCCTCAAGCCGCATCCGGAAGGCGGCTGGTATGCCGAGACCTTTCGCGACGGCGCCGGTGGCGCGCGTGGCCATTCGACGGCGATCTATTTCCTCCTTGAACAGGACCAGATTTCGGCCTGGCACCGGGTCAAGGACGCGGCCGAGGTCTGGCACTTCCATGCCGGAGCGCCGCTGGCGCTGTCGATGTGCGAGGAAGGTAGTCCAATGCTTAACCAGGTGATCGGGCAGGTGCTCGGCATTGAGCTTGCGGCGGGCGAGCGGCCGCAGATCGTCGTGCCGGCCGGCTGGTGGCAATCGGCGCGCAGCCTCGGCGAATGGACGTTGGTCGGCTGCACCGTGGCGCCGGGCTTCGACTTCGCCGCGTTTGAAATGGCCGAGCCGGGCTGGCAGCCTTAGGCCAGAAGAAAACCAAGAGTTATGCAGAGCTGGGCGGCGTAGTACAGCACCCAGACCGCATAACGGATGCCGGCGCGATAGGGTGCTATTGCCGGAACCAGGAATTTCTCGCGGCAAGCAGCCCGTCCGATGCCATGAACATAACAGCGCCGCCGATGACCCACGGATTGTCGAGCGTCAACGCCGAGATGCCCATCGCCAGAATGGCCGCGATATAGACGGCGATCGGCACCCGCAGGCCGGGACTGACACGGCGCCAGAGTGCTGCCAGCATGACGACTGCGAAGGCCGCCATGGCCAGCGCGATGGCGCCGCGCCATGTCTCGGTGCTGAGCACATCCAGCCCGCCGCCGCTGCGCAGGAAGAGCGGCACATAGAGGACATGCGCCGCAAGGAAGCTGGCCAGCCCGCCGAGGAAGGCCTTTTCGCCGTCACGCGACAGGAAGGCGTCGCCGACGGCGCTGAGCGCCAGCGCCGCGACGAGCAACAGCTGCCCACCTTGCATGAAGGCCAGCGCCGCAAGCATGGCCACGGACAGCGTCTTTGCCGCCGAGCGGGCCAGCGTCGGCCGCATATCCAGGGTGAGGGCGTAGATCACCGCCGCCACCAGCGAAAAAATCAATGTGGCGTTGGCATTGGCGTCAATGCCGCCGGCAAACGGCATCGTCATGCGCTTGCTCCACCCGCTGCCGCCTTGCGCAGGAACAACGATTTCGCCGCCAGCGCCGCGCCGCCGGTGATCAGCACGCAGGCCGCCAGGATACGCAGCGACGGCTCGGCAACGCCCGCCGCGATCAGCACCAATGTCGACAGCAGTGGCGCCGCATAGCTTGCCGCGCCGAGCACCTGGATGTTGCCTCGTTTGACGCCGATATCCCAGGCGTAGAAGGCGGCACCCACCGGCATCAACCCCAAACCAACCACCGACAGCCACTGGCCGGGGCCATCGGGCAGCACCGTCTTTTCCAGCAGAAGATGGCAGATGAGGGACAGGGCTGCCGTGGCGGCGCAGAACCAGGTGACGATCGAGGTCGGCACCGCCGGAAAGCGCCGCGACAGCAGCGAATAGGACGACCACAGCAGCGCACACACGGCCGCCATCGCATAGCCGAAGGTGTAGCGAGCATCGAAGGCGAGGCCGCCACCCTTGGTGACGATCAGCACGGTCCCGGCGAGCCCGAGCAGCGCGCCCACGACATGGTTCCAGGCCAGCTTCTCGCCCGGCATCAGCGCTGATCCCAGCACGATCAGCAGCGGCCACAGATAGGCGATCAGGCTTGCCTCCACCGCCGGCGCGTTGCGCAGCGCGGTGAAATAGAAGAAATGGTAGCCGAACAGTCCGGCAATGCCGATCACCCAGACCTGGCGTGGGATCTTCAGGCTTTTATCGGTCGCCGGCATGAACAGCCGGGCAACCAGCCCGACCGCGGTGCCGATGGTGAAGGTGATGGCCGAGAGCAAGAATGGCGGCACGGCGCCCGACGCATCGGTGAGCAACGCCAGCAGCGCCCACATGGCGACCGCCGAGAAACCGATCAGTGTTGCGCGCCCCATGCCCGTCTCCGGCGACGCGCCCCATTCTATTCGGGTGGGCGCGTCTATTCAGTTGCTTCGAACCGCCCCGCGCTGACAGTCAAGGTGCCGATCTGCGTCCCGACCGTGGCGTGGATCGGCGCATATATGCCGGTTTGGCCGAGCGGTGCAAACGTCACCATCATCTGGCTCTTCTTCTTCAGGTAATTCAGCGCCTTGCGGCCCTTGCGGTAGCCTGCCACCGGCTCGAAGCTCATCTTGCAGGTAACGGTGTCGCCCTTGTAGCCCTTGACCGAGATCGATCCTTTCGAGGCGTAGGTCAGCGTCAGGTCGGCGCGCATCTCGCCGTCATAGAATTTCACCTTGCGCCCACAGACCTGGTCGAGGCTGTCGGCATGGATGACGGTAGCCGCCATCGGATCGAGCACCGATGCCAGATCGTTGCTGCCCAGCGGTATCCAGTTTTTGGGATTGCGCTTTTTCGGTTCGGGAATGACCTGGGTGGCGGTCACCGCGCCATTGGCAAAGCGGATATCGACCATGGAAGCCTTCTTGCCGGACTTATAATCCGCGCGAAATACCTGTGGCTGCATCTGCTTGCCCAGGATCTTGCCCTTTGACGAGATCGTGCCGCTCGTGTCGTCGAACAAGGTGGCGAGACCCGCGCTGGAGACGGTGCCGTCTATGGAATAGTTACCGCCTTCGTAGTGGCTGGAAAATGTCGCCTTGGCCACGGAAAGGCCGAGGAACGACACCGTGTATTCGCCCTTGAAGGACTGTGCGGTGGCTGCGGGCGCGGCAGCAAGGGTGGATGTCGGCAAGGCGGCGACAAGTATGGCGACAACGGCATGTGACGGGCGAAGCATGGCGGGCTCGGTCCTTGATTTTTTTATCCGGAGCGCGGGCGACTCCGGCTTGATATGTCCCTGTCCGACCGCTTATAGGCTGAATTCCGGCCTTTATGTGAAACGCTCGTCACAGTCGTGGGTAAGCCGGAGCTTGACGCATTGGCGAAATGCAACTATGGAACGCCAACTTTTCCATAAGGCCGCCTGACTGAAACCGCGCGCCACCCGGCGCGGGCGAACAAGGTTTGGCAGGCTAGACAGAACTGAAGGTTAGAACCATGTCCCGCACCTGCGAACTCACTGCCAAGGCAGTCCAGACCGGCAACAATGTGAGCCACGCCAACAACAAGACCAAGCGCCGCTTCCTGCCGAACCTCGTCAATGTGACGCTGATTTCGGAAGCGCTGAACCAGAATGTGCGCCTGCGCATTTCGGCCAACGCGCTGCGTTCGGTCGAGCATCGCGGCGGCCTCGACGCCTTCCTAGCCAAGGCCGACGCCAAGGAATTGTCGCAGCGCGCGCGCCTGTTGAAGAAGCAGATCGCCAAGAAGCTGGCTGACCAGCCCGCCGCTTAACGATATCAAGGCGGGGGACGACCGCCCTGAGCATCGGAGCAATCCGATGCTCAAAACATTAAAGGCAGCAGCATCGGAGCAATCCGATGCTCAAAACTTGCAAGGCAGCGCGATCCGGATTTCGGCTAGCGCCTGGCTGGTTCCATTACCCAGAATAAAAAAATGACTTCCTTCTCGCGATATCTGCCCTTTGTGGCCGCCATGGCGCTTGTCGTCGTGGCATCGAACATCCTCGTGCAGTTCCCGATGCAGGGCCAGGCCGGCGGTCTGTCGCTGGGCGACATCTTGACCTGGGGCGCCTTCACCTATCCCTTCTCCTTCCTGGTCACCGACCTTGCCAACCGCCGCTACGGGCCGACCGTGGCGCGCCGCATCGTCCTTGTCGGCTTCATGACCGCTGTGGTCTGCTCGATCCTCGTCCCGCCCTTCCTGTTTCGCCACGGCCTGATCGAGTTCGAGACATCAGCCGACCGGCTGGTGCGCATCGCCGCAGCTTCCGGCGCGGCTTTCCTTTGCGCGCAATTGCTCGACGTCACCGTGTTCAACCGGTTGCGCCGGCAGAGCTGGTGGCGCGCGCCGATCGTCGGCACGCTGGTCGGCTCGGTGTTCGACACCCTGGTATTCTTCAGCATCGCCTTTTCGGCCGCCTTCGCTTTTGCCGGCCCGAACGACAGCTTTGCGCTGGAGACGGCGCCGCTGATGGGCGTGCTGCCGGTCGAGACCATGCGCTGGGTCTCCTGGGCGCTGGGCGACCTCTCGGTGAAGCTGATCATCGCTGTTGTGGCCCTGATCCCCTACCGGCTGCTCGCCGCCCACTGGAGCCAGCCGACCGTGGCTGTCTAGGCCGTGATCCCTTGGGTCCAGCTCGGCTCGGCCAAAACGCCTGACGGCGGACAGGAACTGCGCCTCAAGCAGCGCGGCAGCGAATTCTCGATCATGCTCGGCACCAATGAGCTGATGAACAGCCGCCTCAGCGGCTCCGAAGAAGCGCTGGCCAAGCTCTCCTGTGAAAAGATCGGCGGCCGCGCCCAACCGAAAATCCTGATCGGCGGCCTCGGCATGGGTTTTACGCTGCGCGCTGCGCTTGCCCAATTGGGCGCCGACGCAGGCATCACGGTTGCCGAGCTTGTCCCCGCCGTCATCGCCTGGGCGCGCGGCCCCATGGAGGCGGTCTTCGCCGGCTGTCTCGACGATCCCCGTGTGACGGTTCGCGAAGCCGACGTCGGGCACATCATAAGATCCGACAAGGCAGCCTGGGACGCCATCCTGCTCGATGTCGACAATGGCCCCGAAGGCATCGTCTACAGGGGCAACGACGCCCTCTATGGCGCTGCCGGCCTCGGCGCGGCGCGTGCAGCGCTCAGGCCCGGGGGCGTGCTGGCTGTTTGGTCGCAAGGCCCCGATGCCGGCTTCACACTTAGGCTCAAGCAGGCGGGCTTTGTCGTGGACGAGGTGAAGACGCGCGCCAATGGCAAGCGCGGCGCGCGCCACGTCATCTGGATCGCCACCAAGCCTTAGGGCTCTCAATCCTGGTGCAGGATGAATTCCAGATAGAGGTTGCGCTGCAGGATCGAATGGTTGTCGTCCGAGATCAGCGACACCATCAGCGCTCCGTCATCGCGGGTCCAGACGTCGAGTCCTTCCATATTGTCGATCTGGTAGCCCATGTCGGCTTCCATCAGCACCGGCCCGTCGGCAACCGCGCCCTTCTCGACGCTTTCGCCATAGATGCGCCTTAGCCGCATCCTGACACCGCCGGCCATCGAGAAACTGCGCTCCAAAAGCAGCAGGTCGCCATCCGGCAGGAAGGCGCCGTCAGTGATGTCGAAATCACCGTTGCGCTTGACCGTGAAGACGCCCTTGTGCGGCCCTTCGATGATGGCGGCATAGATGTTGCCAGCCTTGTCCAAGCTCTTTTCCGAGACCACGACGAGGCCGCCCGCGTGCTGGCCGTTGGGATTGGCGTGGGTGACGGTCTCGAAACCGCGGTTCTGCCGCAGTTCCCGGGCTGGAACCAGGAAGTTCAGTTGCTTGAACGGCGCAGTCATGTTGCTGGGGTCGATCTTGAACTGGGCGACGCGGTGATCGCGCTCGAAGCCGACGGTTGCAATGCCGTCGTTGACTGCAAGGCCCTCGGCATCGACTTCCCATTTCTTGTCGATCGGCCGGCCCTTCTCATCGACCATCTGCTGCATGCGGAAATTCTGGATGCCGGACGGCCGCTTGTCGGCATCATGGGTGATCGAGCCGAAGAACCAGAAGCCCGTATCGGCGACGCCGATGAAATCGCTGCCGGGTTTGACGAACCGAAATGCCGACAGCGCGCCGAAATCGCGCGTCGTCGAGTTCATCTCAAGACCGCCGACCAATTCCAGCAGCCCAAACTGCTTGTCGGCGCTGCCGATACGGAAGGTGGTGATCGGCCGCGCCGAGACTTCGACCGGCTCGACCGCGCTTGGGCCGGCGGCGATGGCCGGCGCAAACGCCATGCCGAACAAGGCAGTGACCGCGAAGAGCATCTGCCGAAACCCGCCGCGCAAAAAAATCATCCGGCGCGCCGGTAGCCGCCGCGGCGTGTATCGCGCACGTTTTCCTCGGCAAACAGCGAGGCCAGCTGCTCGGTCATGGCGCCGGCCAGTTCCTCGGCATCGACGATGGTGACGGCGCGCCTGTAATAGCGGGTAACGTCGTGGCCGATGCCGATGGCCAGCAGCTCGACCGGCGAGCGCGTCTCGATCAGTTCGATGACGGCGCGCAGATGCCGCTCGAGATAGTTGCCAGGATTGACCGACAGCGTCGAATCGTCCACCGGCGCGCCGTCCGAGATCATCATCAGGATCTTGCGCTGTTCGGGCCGGGCGATCAGCCGGTTGTGCGCCCATAACAACGCCTCGCCGTCGATGTTTTCCTTGAGCAGGCCCTCCCGCATCATCAGGCCGAGATTGCGCCGGGCGCGACGCCACGGATGATCGGCGGATTTGTAGATGATGTGGCGCAGATCGTTGAGCCGGCCGGGGTTCGGCGGCTTGCCGTCCTTCAGCCACTTCTCGCGAGCCTGTCCGCCCTTCCACGCCCGCGTGGTGAAGCCGAGGATCTCGACCGAGACGCCGCAGCGCTCCAGCGTGCGCGCCAGAATGTCGGCACAGGTGGCGGCAACCGTGATCGGCCGACCGCGCATCGAGCCCGAATTGTCGAGCACCAGCGTCACCACCGTGTCGCGGAATTTGGTGTCGCGCTCCTGCTTGAACGACAACGGCTGCATCGGGTCGATGACGACACGAACCAGGCGTGCCGGATCGAGATAACCCTCTTCGAGGTCGAAATCCCAGGAACGGTTCTGCTGCGCCATCAGGCGGCGCTGCAGCCGGTTGGCGAGCCGGCCGACGACGCCGGAGAGATTGGCCAACTGCTTGTCGAGGAAGGCGCGCAGCCGGTCGAGTTCTTCTTCCTCGCACAGCTCTTCCGCACCGACCGTCTCGTCGAAGGCGGTGGTGAAAACCTTGTAGTCGATCTCTTTCGGCAGGTTGGCGAAGGGGTTGTCGTTACGGCGCGCCTCGCCCGGCGTTTCGGCGTCCGCATCGTCATCGTCGGAAAGATCGTCGGCAGTGGCGTCGGAGGCCTCAGTCTCGGACGACTGTTCGTCGTCGGCCGAGGCCTCGGCATCCTCGGACTGCGACTGCTCGGAGCCGGAATCGTCTTCACCGCCCTCCTCGCTCTGCTCCTCGCCTTGCGGCTGGTTGTCGTCACTGTCCTCGGAGTCTTCGGTTTCCTGGTCGTCTCCGAGTTCCTCGGCCATCTCCATGGACGCAAGCATCTCGCGCACGACGCGGGCAAAGGCCTGCTGGTCGCCAAGCTTGGCCGACAGTCCGTCGAGATCGGCCTTGGCTTTTTCCTCGACCCAGGGCCGCCAGAGGTCGACCAGCCGTTCGCCGCTCTTCGGGATCGGCCGTCCGGTCAGCTTTTCGCGCACCATAAGCGCCAGCGCCTCCTCGATCGGCGCGTCGGCCTTGTCCTTGACGTCGACAAGGTTGGCCTTGGCGTATTTGTCCTCCAGCATCGAGCCGATATTGTCGGCGACGCCCTGCATGGCGCGGCTGCCGATCGCCTCGACGCGGGCCTGTTCCACGGCGTCATAGATCGAGCGCGCCAGCTTGCCTTCCGGCGCCAGTTTGGTGTGGATGCGCTGATCGTGGCAGGCGCGCTTCAGCGCCATGGAATCGCCCAGGCCACGAGTAATCGCGATGTCTGTCTTGGACGCTTTCTTCGGCAGTTCGGGCAATCGGGCGCGGCTGCCGGCGAGCGCCGGGCGGTCCTTGGCGAAACCGACTTCGAGCTCCTTGTCGCCGGCGATGGCGCGCATGCAGACGGTGACGGCACGCTTGAAGCTGTCGGCTTCAGACCCCGTCTTCGACTTGTTGCGCGTGTTGTCGCCCGGACCCGCCATCGAGGCTCTGCTCAGCCCAGCACCACGTTGGCGGCGCTCTCGGGCAGGTCCTCGCCGAAGGCGCGCTGGTAGAACTCGGCCACCACCGAACGCTCCAGCTCGTCGCACTTGTTGAGGAAGGTCAGCCGGAACGCCATGCCGATATTGCCGAAGATCTCGGCATTTTCGGCCCAGGTGATGACGGTACGCGGGCTCATCACGGTCGACAGATCGCCATTGATGAAGGCCGAGCGCGTCATGTCGGCGACGCGCACCATCTTGTTGACGATGTCCTTGCCCTTGCCGTCGCGATAGTGCTTGGCCTTGGCCAGCACGATGTTCACCTCATTGTCGTGCGGCAGGTAGTTCAGCGTGGTGACGATCGACCAGCGATCCATCTGCGCCTGGTTGATCTGCTGCGTGCCGTGATAGAGGCCGGTAGTGTCGCCGAGGCCGACCGTGTTGGCGGTCGAAAACAAGCGGAACGCCGGATGCGGGCGGATGACCCGGCTCTGGTCGAGCAGCGTCAGGCGGCCCGACGATTCCAGCACGCGCTGGATGACGAACATCACGTCCGGACGGCCTGCATCGTACTCGTCGAAGCAGAGCGCGACATTGTGCTGGTAGGCCCAGGGCAGGATGCCGTCGCGGAATTCGGTGATCTGCAGGCCATCCTTGACGACGATGGCGTCCTTGCCGACGAGGTCGATACGGCTGACATGGCTGTCGAGGTTGACGCGCACGCAGGGCCAGTTAAGGCGGGCGGCGACCTGTTCGATATGGGTCGATTTGCCGGTGCCGTGATATCCAGACACCATGACGCGGCGATTGTAGGCAAAGCCGGCAAGGATCGCCAGCGTCGTCGCCTTGTCGAACAGATAGTCCGGATCGATGTCCGGCACATGTTCCGAGGTCACCGAATAGGCCGGCACCACCATCTTGGACTCGAAGCCGAATTTGTCTTTCACCGACACCGTCGTGTCGGGCAAATTGGCGATGTCGCGATCGACCTTGTTCATCTCTATCCAAGTCTCCACTGGCGAAATGCCTGATTTCGCCGGCAATCGATTTTGTCCGGGGGCGGTCTTAGAGCCTTTTCCACCCTTATGAAAGTTGGAAAACGACACGAACCGTTAGGTTGCTCAGCACAAACCCGCCTGCTTGAGCACGCGATAGGCCTGCAGCACATCGCGGAACCGGTCTTCCGAACCTCTATCGCCGCCATTCGCATCCGGATGGTGGCGCTTCACAAGTTCCTTATAGCGCGCCTTGATGTCCTTGCCAGTCGCCTTTGTATCAAGGCCAAGCGTTTCCAGCGCCTTGGCCTCAAGCGGCTTGGCCTTGCGTTCGCGCGCCTCGCGCGGGTCCTTCGGCCCTTTGAACAGGTCGAAAGGATCGCGCATGCGGTTGTAATAGCCGGCGCGACCGGAACGCTGCTGGGCGAAATCGGGCGAGGAGCGCGTCGAGGCGCCGGCGACGCCCATCTTCCATGTCGGCCGGTGGCCGGTCATCGCTTCCTTCTGGAAGCGGGCTATCTCGGTGTCCGGCACGCCGGAGAAGTAGTTGAAACCCTTGTTGTATTCGCGCACATGATCGAAGCAGAACTGAAAATACTCGCCTTCCTTCATGCGTCCGACCGGCGCCCGGTGGGTACCGGCCTCCTTGCAGCCGTCCCACTGGCAGATCGGCGAGTGCGACTTCAGCTCCGCATCCTTGTCGGGACGGACCCGAATTTTCTCGAAATATTTGGGGTACGGTTTCATCTCACCCATTTATGGGCTGTTCGCACGTGCGAAACAAGAATTGACATTTTCGCGATCATCGCCCTAACCGCTGAATCGCGGCATAAAGCAGGGCGAATGGCGATTTTTGAGGCGGCCCGGCGGGATCGATCCCGATTTCCCGATCACGCCTTGCAGATATGGTGAAGGGAGATGGCGATGTCCATACAGGCGACGATGGAAGACAAGCTGAACAAGGCGTTTTCGCCGGAGCGGCTGGCGATCGTCAATGAAAGCCACCTTCATGCCGGTCATCACCACCACGGCTCCGACGATCACGGTGCCTATGACGGCACCGGCGAGACGCATTTTCGCGTCCGCATCGTCTCATCCGTCTTTGCCGGCATGAGCCGCATCGACCGCCACCGCGCCGTCAACGAATTGCTCGCAGCGGAGCTGCAAGCCGGCGTCCATGCGCTGGCAATCGAACCGGCTGCACCCGGCGAAAAGACCCGTTGGTAAGTCTCTCCGCCTCAGATCACCGCTTCGATGAGAAACGGTCCCGGACGCGACAGGGCACTGTCGAGCAGCGCGTCGAACCGCTCGCACGTGTCGGCGCGGGCCGCCTCGACGCCCATGCCTTTGGCCAGCGCAACCCAGTCCAGCGCCGGATGGTCGAGATCGAGCATGCGCCTAGCGTTCTCGCCGATCTCATTGACCCCGACATTCTTCATTTCGCCATGCAGGATGGCGTAGGTCCGGTTGGAAAAGATGATGGTCACGACGTCAAGCTTTTCCCTGGCCTGGGTCCACAGTCCCTGCACCGTGTACATGCCACTGCCGTCGGCTTCGAGATTGATCACCTTGCGGTCCGGGCAGGCGATCGCCGCGCCGGTAGCCATGGGAATGCCGCCGCCGATCGATCCGCCCGTACCCATCATGTAGTCGTGCGGCGCCGCAAAGGCGGATAGCGTGAAGAACCGTCTCGCCGAGGTGACCGCTTCGTCGCAGACGATGGCATTGGCCGGAAGTTTGCGCGCCACCGACAGCGCGATGGCATCGTCCGTCAGTCTGCCGCTCAGCGTCGGTTCGTCTGGAATGGCGGTTGCGGCGGCGAATTGCTGCGTCGGCTTGATGCCGAGCTCGTCGGCCAGCGCCTCCAGCGCCGCTTTCAGATCCTGGCCATGCGCCGCCAGCGAAAGCACCTTGCAATCGTCCCGAACCAGCCGCCCGGGCTTGCCGGGATAAGCGAAGAAGGCAACCGGCTCCTTGGCGCCGACCAGCACCAGCAAATCGATATCCCGGAGCGTGGCCGTCGCCGCATCGACCGGATAGGGAATGCGGGTCGGGGCGAACCGCCCGCGGCCGCGCTGCATGCGGGCGATCAGAACCTCACTGAACAGCCTGACATCGCTTCCCGATGAGATTCTCCCTGCGATTTCAAGTCCATCGGCGCGCGCCGCCTGCCCACGCACCACCATGCCGACACGGCCCGGCGCGGCGCGGATTGCTTCGGCGATCGTGCGCACAACAGCCATGTCGACGGCGGGCGGCGGCTCAAGCTCCACCTTGCCAGGTGAAATCGCAGCAACTTCGCCCCAGGCGGCATCCGCAGGCAGGATCAGCGTCGTGACGCCAGGCGGCGTGAGTGAGGCGCGGAAAGCCGCCTCTGCGGCCGGCACAATATCGGCCGGCCCCTTGACGCGGCCAACCCAGTTCGACATCGGCGACGCCAGGCCTTCTATGTCGCTGGTCAGCGGGGCATCGAGCGGCAGATGGTAAGAAGCATGGTCGCCGACAATGTTGATCATCGGGCTGCGCGCACGCCTTGCGTTGTGCATGTTGGCCAAACCGTTGGCGAGACCCGGTCCGGTATGCAGCAACGTTGCTGCCGGGCGGTCGGTCATGCGCGCATAGCCGTCGGCGGCGCCGGTCACCACGCCCTCGAACAGGCCGAGCACGCAACGCATCTGAGGTTTGCGGTCCAGTGCGGCAACGAAATGCATTTCGGATGTGCCAGGATTGGCGAAGCAGACCGTGACGTCATTGGCCAGGAGCACGTCGCACAGCAGATCGGCGCCATTCATGATTTTCTTTCCCAATCGACAATTCAGGAACAATTGCACCTGTAGGCGCCGGGTCGGCAATGTCCCGCCGGGGCTTTTGGTCTGATCCAGGACGCCTCGCGGGGATCCGGCGATCAACCGACGGTCCATTCAGGAAGGCCAGCATCGCGGCGGTCAACGCGTCGCCGTCCTCGCCGAAGTCGTGATTTATCGACATGTACGTGTAGGCGTTGCCGTCGAACAGCGTCACTTCAGTGCCGATGGCGCGCAGGCGTTTGGCAAAGCCTTCGATTGGTCGTCGCGGCCTTCGGCGCGCGAATAGGCGATGAAGGTCGGCGGATGCTTGTGTCCATCGAGATAGCTGGCCGGCGACAACGCCGCCCATCAGCGCCGCAGCACCGGGCAACCCGCCATTCCAGCCACTCCGAATGTTTCCTCCCAAGCCTTCTACCCGGATTGCAGCCACTCTCCTTCATGTGAAGGGAACCAACAATGCTTTCCGACAGTTGAAGGTGATGAGGCGATTGGAATCCAGATCGGCTCCGAGGGCAGAACATCATGCGTGCAACCCAATCCGACGTCTTCGATCTTTTTTCGGAAATTTATGCCAATGCGGCGGACGAAGAGGTCAGCATCCAACAGTATCTTCTTGCCTGTCGGGAAGACAAATCGATGTACGCTTCGGCGCCCGAAAGGATGGTCGACGCAATCGGCGAACCAAAACTGGTTGACACCAGCAAAGACGAGCGCCTCGGCCGCATTTTCGCGAATCGGACCCTCAAGATCTACCCTCATTTTTCTGACTTCTATGGAATGGAGGATACGATCGAGCGCATAGCTGGATATTTCCGCTATGCCTCGCAGGGGCTCGAAGAACGCAAGCAGATCCTCTATCTCCTCGGCCCGGTCGGCGGCGGCAAATCCTCTCTGGCCGAGCGCCTGAAGAAACTGATGGAGCAGCGCCCGATCTACACGCTGAAGGTCGGCAACCAGATCAGCCCGGTTTTCGAGTCGCCGCTTGGGCTGTTCCATCCCGATCACATGGGTGATCTGCTAGAGGATAAATACGGCATTGCCCGGCGCCGGCTGAACGGATTGATTTCGCCATGGGCGGCCAAGCGCCTCGACGAATTGTCTGGCGACATTTCCAAATTCAGCGTCGTCAAGCTGATGCCTTCGCGGCTGCGCCAGATCGGCATTGCCAAGACCGAACCTGGCGATGAGAACAATCAGGATGTCTCGGCCCTGGTCGGCAAGGTCGACATCAGGCAATTGGAAAATTTTAGCCAGTCCGACCCCGATGCCTATTCCTATAGCGGTGGCCTGAACCGGACCACGCAAGGTCTGCTTGAATTCGTCGAGATGTTCAAGGCACCCATCAAGGTTCTGCATCCGCTGCTGACCGCGACACAGGAAGGCAGCTACAACGGCACTGAAAATTTCGGCGCCTTTCCCTACCAGGGGATCATCGTCGCCCATTCCAACGAGTCGGAATGGCAACAGTTCAAGAGCAACAAGAACAACGAGGCGTTTCTCGATCGCATCCTGGTGGTCAAGGTACCCTATTGCCTGCGGATCACCGAAGAGAGGCAGATCTATGAGAAATTGCTGCGTGAGAGCGAGTTGGCCGCCAGCCCCTGTGCCCCTGAAGTTTTGGACATCCTCAGCCGCTTTGCAGTTTCGACGCGCTTGGCCGAGCACGACAACTCGCCGCTCTACACCAAGATGCGCGCCTATGACGGCGAAAATCTGAAGGAAGTCGATCCCAGGGCAAAGTCGGTCCAAGAATATCGCGACGCCGCCGGCGTCGATGAAGGCATGACGGGCGTCAGCACGCGCTTTGCCTTTAAGATCCTTTCGCAGACATTCAACTTCGATAATGAGGAGGTGGCCGCCGATCCTGTGCATCTGATGTACATTCTGGAGGAGGCGATCAAGCGGGAGCAGTTCCCGAAGGAAACGGAAGCGGCCTATCTTGAATTCATCAAGTCGGAGCTTGCGGCGCGCTACGCCGAGTTCATCGGCCACGAAATCCAGAAGGCCTATCTGGAGTCCTATAGCGAATACGGCCAGAACCTCTTCGACCGCTACATCGCCTATGCGGATGCCTGGATTGAGGACCAGGACTACAAGGACCCCGACACCGGCCAGATCCTCAACCGGGAGATCCTGGACAACGAACTTTCGCAGGTCGAGAAACCGGCAGGCATCGCCAATCCCAAGGACTTCCGTAACGAGGTGGTGAAGTTCACTCTGCGCGCTCGCGCAAGAAACAACGGCCGCAACCCGTCATGGACCAGCTATGAAAAACTGCGCGAGGTCATCGAGAAGCGGATGTTCGGACAGGTCGAGGACCTCTTGCCGGTGATCAGCTTCGGCTCCAAGCAAGACAGCGTTACGGAAAAGCGCCATAACGAATTCGTGCAGCGCATGATCGAGCGTGGCTACACAGAACGGCAGGTACGCCGGCTGGTGGACTGGTACATGCGGGTGAACAAGGCGGGTTGACAGAGCCGGATGGTTCCATGCCGATCTTCATCGACCGTCGCCTGAACCCCAAGGACAAGAGCCTTGGCAATCGACAGCGCTTCCTCAGGCGTGCTCGCGAGGAGTTGAAGCGGAGCATTCGCGATCAAATCCGCACTGGCAGGATCGCCGACGTCGATACCGAGCACGCCGTGCCCATGCCTGAAAGGAAAACGGCCGAGCCGAGCTTCAACGATGACAGGGCCAGCGGACGGCGCCGACACATCCTTCCGGGCAACAGGCATTTTTCCCCTGGAGACCTGCTCCCGAAGCCGCATGGGGGCGGCGCGGCGTCGTCGCCAGGAAACACGGCGTCGGAAGACGATTTTCGTTTCGTGCTGTCACGCGAGGAGGTGCTCGAACTCTTTTTTGAGGATCTCGAACTGCCCGACCTGGTTAAGCTCAATCTCAAGGAAATCCTTGCCTTCAAGCCGCGCCGGGCCGGCTTCGCGGCGACCGGTTCCCCGACCAACATCAATGCCGGCCGCACCATGCGCAACAGCCTAGGCCGGCGCATTGCGCTGAGGCGCCCCACGCAGCAGGAACTGGAGGCGATCCTCCGGGAAATCGTCACGCTTGAGTCGGCCCCGGCCGGCGCGGCGGTGCGCCAGCGCATCGCGGAATTACGCGACGAGCTTGACCGGCTGGAGCGACGGCGCAGGCGAATTGCCTTTGTCGATCCGGTCGATATCCGATTCAACCGCTTCGACGCCCGGCCGGTGCCGAATGCCAATGCCGTCATGTTCTGCCTTATGGACGTGTCCGGATCGATGGGCCAACGCGAAAAGGACTTGGCCAAACGCTTCTTCGTGCTGCTGCACCTGTTCTTGAAACGGCGCTACGAACGCACGGAGATCGTCTTCATCCGCCATACCCATGAGGCGCACGAAGTGGATGAGGACACGTTCTTCTACAACACGCAGAGCGGCGGTACGATCGTCTCCACCGCGCTCGACGAAATGCACCGCATTATCGGCCAGCGCTATCCTGCCAGCGAGTGGAACATTTACGCCGCGCAGGCCTCTGACGGGGACAATTTCACCACCGATTCCGAGCGATGCATAGAGCTCATGAACGGCAAGCTCATGCGCCTGTGCCAGTATTTCGCCTATGTCGAGATCATCGACGAACGCGAGAGCCACATATTCGGTGCTACCGAAAACGGGACGTCGCTTTGGCGCGCCTACAGTACGATCGAGCTGAAATGGCCCAACTTCCAGATGAGCCGCATCGCTGCTCCCGCGGATATTTACCCGGTCTTCCACCGGCTCTTCGCCAGACAGCCGGCGGCCATCAAGAGCGCTTGAGAGAGAGAGATGGTCAGGCGAGCCAACGAAACGAATTTGTTGTTTTCCGGTTCTGACTGGAATTTCGAGAAATTATCGCGGGCTTTTGAAGAGATCGAGGCGATCGCGGTCGACGAGTTGCATCTCGATACTTACCCGGTCCAGATGGAGATAATCTCCTCCCAGCAGATGCTCGACGCCTACTCATCTATCGGCATGCCACTGATGTATCGGCATTGGTCGTTCGGCAAACATTTCCTTCACCAGGAGCTTCTTTACCGTAAGGGTGGTCGGGGGCTGGCCTATGAACTGGTCATCAACTCCAATCCCTGCATCGTCTACCTCATGGAGGAAAACACCATGGCGTTGCAGGCCCTTGTGACGGCCCACGCGGCGCTTGGCCACAATCATTTCTTCAAGAACAATCATCTGTTTCAGCAATGGACCGACGCCGGGGCAATCCTGGGTTATCTGGACTTCGCCAAGGGCTACATCGCCCGGTGCGAGGAGCGGCACGGCCTTGCAGCAGTGGAGGCCATTCTCGATTCCGCCCATGCGCTGATGGAACAAGGGGTGTTCCGCTACCACCGGCCGCCAAAGCTCTCGTCGGAGCGACAGCGCGAAGGGCTTCGCGAGCGCCTCGAATACGAAGAGCGCTCCTACAACGATCTGTGGCGCACGCTGCCGCCGTCGCAGAACAAAAACAAGTCCGGCAATGAGGATCAAGGGATGGCGGAGCGCAAGAGATCGCTCAACCTGCCCGAGGAAAACCTCCTTTATTTCCTCGAGAAGAACAGCCTGATCCTGGAACCCTGGCAGCGCGAGATCATCAGGATCGTCCGCGTCATCGCGCAATATTTCTACCCGCAGCGACAGACTCAAGTGATGAATGAAGGCTGCGCCACCTTCGTGCATTATACGCTCATGAACATGCTATTCGATCGTGGCCGGATCGGCGAAGGTGCCATGCTCGAAATCCTGCGTAACCATTCGAACGTGATCTTCCAGCCGGCCTTTGACGATCCCCGGTTTTCAGGCATCAATCCCTATGCCCTCGGCCTCGACATGATGCAGGACATACAGCGCATTTCGACCGAGCCGACGGCGGAGGACCGCGACTGGTTCCCGGACATTGCGGGACATGGCAACTGGCGCGAGGTCCTGCTTGAGGCCTGGGCCAACCACCGCGACGAATCCTTTATCCGCCAGTACCTCAGCCCGAGCTTGATCCGAAAATGGCGGTTCTTCGTGCTTGGCGATGGAGCCGACAAACCGCATTTCGAAGTCGCATCGATCCACAACGAACGTGGCTATCACAAGATACGCGCCCAGCTAGCCCACAGTTACGACCTTGGAGCGAATCGGCCGGACATCCAGGTGATTGATGTCGACCTGCTCGGCGACCGGCAGTTGCGGCTGCAACACAGGGTAAAGGATGGTGTTGTGCTCGAAGGGGCCAGCCGTGACGCGACGCTCCGCCATGTCCGCAGCCTCTGGGGCTACGAGGTCAGCCTGGTCGCAGTTGACGCTCAAACCGGTGCGACAATCCACGAACGGTCTACGAGCCAGATCGCGGCATAAGCTCGGCAAAGAGCGTCCTGTTGCGGGCCTGCTCGTTACCTCAGGCTTCGCCCGCCGGCCTGATCCTGATCCTTGCGATCCGGTTCTTGTCGCGCTTCATCACCACGAAGCGCTTGCCGTGGAAGGTGAAAGCCTGCTTTTCCTCGGGGATCGACTGCGTCTCGTGGATGACCAGGCCGGCAATGGTGGTCGCTTCCTCGTCAGGCAGGTTCCAGTCGAGCGCCCGGTTGAGATCGCGGATCGGCACGGTGCCGTCGACGACCACGGAACCGTCCGCCTCCTGCTTGACGCCCTGAATGTCGACATCGTGCTCGTCGGCGATCTCGCCAACGATCTCCTCGATAATGTCCTCCAGCGTCACCAGCCCTTCGACCTCGCCATATTCGTCGACGACGATGGCGAAATGCGCCTTGGCGCGCAGGAAGGCGTTGAGCTGTTCCTGCAGCGTGGTGGTGTCGGGCACGAACCAAGGCTTCGAAGCGATCTTCATCACGTCGATCCGGGAAAAGTCGTTGCCGACCTCGTTCAGCGCTCGCAGCAGGTCCTTGGCGTGCAGCACGCCGACAATGTTGTCGAGAGAGCCTTTCCACAACGGCATGCGGGTGTGCGGGCTTTGCAGGATCTCGCGTACCACCGCTTCCGGCCCATTGTCGGCATTGACCGAGCGCATATTGGTGCGGTGGACCATGATGTCGGAGACTTCGAGCTCGGCGAGATCGAACAGCCCGCCGACGCGGTCGCGGTCCTCTCGCACCATCTGGCCGTCGCGGCGGAAATCGTCGACCGCGCCGCGCAACTCGTCCTGGGTCGAGCGCTGCGGCTCGATGCGCGACAACTCATAGCCGAACATGGCAAGCAGGCGCGTGCGCACGGCCAGGACCAGCAGGATGAGGATGGCAAGGACGGCGACGACGGTCCAGCCGGGCTCGTTGATCATCGCTGCCGGCTTTCCTGGCCCGGGTGGTTCTCCCTGAGGAACGAAAGCACTTCCGACGCCGGTACATCCTTGGCAATAAAAGCTTGGCCAACGCCGCGCGTCAGGATGAATGTCAGCGCGCCGCGCGACACTTTCTTGTCCTGGGTGATGAAGCCAAGCAGCGCCTCGGCATCGGGCAACTCACCAGGGATGTCGGCCATCCGCCAGGGTAGACCGACGGCGCGAAGATGCGCCTCGACCCGCGCCGCGTCGTCCAGGCTGGCCAGATTGAGCCTTGCGGAAAAGCGGTGCGCCAGCGCCATGCCGATGGCGACGCCTTCGCCATGGACGAGGCGGGCGCCGTCATACTGTGTGGCGCCTTCCAGCGCATGGCCGAACGTGTGGCCAAGATTGAGCAGTGCGCGGTCGCCGGTTTCGAACTCGTCGCGGGCGACGACATCGGCCTTGGCGCGGCAGGCCTCGGCAATCGCCTCCGCCCGTTCCGCACCACCGGCGAACACCTTTTCCCAGTTCGCTTCCAGCCAGGCGAAAAACGCCGGTCGGTCGATCAACCCGTATTTGGCAAGCTCGGCATAGCCGGCGCGAAATTCGCGGATCGGCAGCGTGTCGAGCACTTCGGTATCGGCCAGCACCAGTTTCGGCTGGTGGAAGACACCGACCAGATTCTTGCCGCGCGGACTGTTGATGCCGGTTTTGCCACCGACCGAGGAATCGACCTGCGCCAGCAGCGAGGTTGGAATCTGGACGAAATTCATGCCGCGGCGCACGATGCCGGCGGCAAAGCCGGTGAGGTCGCCGATGACGCCACCGCCGAGCGCAATGACGACATCGCCGCGCTCCAGCTTGGCGGCGAGCACGCCGTCGACCACCTCTTCGAGATGGGCAAAGCTCTTGGTCTTTTCGCCGGCCGGCAAAGTGATGACGGCAGGCTGGATGCCGCGTGTTTCCAGACCGGCCTTCAGCGCGTCGAGATGTGCCGCCGCGACATTATCGTCCGTGACCACCGCCGCCCTCGTGCCGGGCAGGCGGCGCGAAATCTCGGCGCCGGCGCGCGCCAAAAGGCCAGGGCCGATCAGGATGTCATAGGCACGCTCGCCAAGGCCGACCTCGACAGTGACCGGTTCGCTCACAGCCGCACCTCGCCTGGTGCAGTCGGAGCCGGAATGCCGAAATGCCCGCACAGCGCGTCGACAACCTCCGTCGCAATGACCTCCTTGCGGTCGTCGCGTGTCGGCACGGTGATGTTGGACGTGGCATAGACCGGGTAGCGCTCGCCCATCAGTCGCTCGAGCACGGCGCGCGGATCGGCGCTTTTGAGCAACGGCCGGTTCTGCTTCTTGGACACGCGTTCCATCAACAGGTCGATCTCGGCCTTCAGCCACACCGACACGCCATGCCCGGCGATCGCTTCCCGCGTCTGCGCATTCATGAACGCGCCGCCGCCGGTCGACAGCACCTGCGGCCCACTCTCCAGCACGCGCAGGATGACGCGCTGCTCCAATGCCCGGAATTCGGTCTCGCCATAGCGTTCGAACAGTTCCGGCACCGTCATGCGCGACACGGTTTCGATCTCCTGGTCGCTGTCGACGAAGGGCAGCGACAGCATCGTCGCCACCTTGCGGCCGATCGCCGTCTTGCCGGCGCCCATCAGGCCGACAAAGACGATCGAGCGGCTGCCCAGCCTGTCGAGCAGCGCGGCATGGCTATCGCCGGGAGGATTTGCTGGTAACGCGTTCATGAGACCATGCTGTTTCTAAGCCGTCTTTGCCGGCGTATCGACATCAAAAGCCCGTTTGCGTCAAGCATAGCGCCTTTCGCACGCAGAGCCCTTCGTCCTTGAATTGACGGAATTAGCGTCCCATAAGGACACAGGGCTTGGAATCGCAGAGTAAGAAGACGGGCGAAGATTGATGCCGACACTGTTCCGCTTTGTCGTGACGATGATGATTCTTGCCGGCATTGCCTATGGTACGATGGTGGCGTTGGCGATGTTCGTCGAGCCGAAAAAAGCCGAAATCACCGTGCGCATTCCACCGGAAAAGCTGAACCCCAAGAAAAACTGACCCAAAACTGACCCCTGGAACATGAACAGCGCGGCTCGCATCGAAGCCTTTCTCGAGATGATGAGCGCCGAACGCGGTGCCGCTGCAAACACGCTGTCTTCCTACCGCCGTGATCTCGAAGACGCTTCGCAGCAGATTGCCGGCGGGCTTGCCGCTGCCGCCGCAGTCGACATCCGCGCCTATCTCGACGATATCGCGGCGCGCGGCTTTGCGTCGACGTCGCAGGCGCGCAAACTGTCGGCGATCCGCCAGTTCTTCAAGTTCCTCTACGCCGAGGGCTTGCGCGGCGACGACCCGACCGGCACGCTGGACAGTCCGAAAAAGGGCCGGCCGCTGCCCAAGACGATGAGCGAGGCCGATACCGGTCGGCTGCTCGACCGTGCGGCGCTTGAGACAGGCGATGGCGTCAATGGCGACCGGGTGGCGGCACTGCGCCTGCACGCTTTGGTCGAGGTGCTCTATGCCACCGGCCTGCGCGTCTCCGAACTTGTCGGCCTGCCGGTGACCGTCGCCCAGCGCGACGACCGCTTCTTCATGGTGCGCGGCAAGGGCGACAAGGAGCGCATGGTGCCGCTGTCGGCCAAGGCCCGCATGGCGATGCGGGCATGGCTCACGGCCCGGGCGTCGGTGCCGGCTTTCGCCGACAGCCCGTTTCTGTTCCCGGCCGCCGGCGACAGCGGCTTTCTCTCCCGGCAGGTCTTTGCCCGCGACCTCAAAGGCCTTGCCGCGCGGGCCGGCATATCGGCGGCCAAAATTTCGCCGCATGTGCTGCGCCATGCTTTTGCCAGCCATCTCCTGCAGAACGGCGCTGATCTCAGGGCGGTGCAGCAGCTGCTCGGCCACGCCGATATCTCGACCACGCAGATTTACACGCATGTGCTGGAAGAGCGGTTGGTGCGGCTGGTCAACGATCATCATCCGCTTGCCGACTAGGCCTCATATCGCTATGTGAGGGCAACGTGCCCGCGCGGAGCCTACATCTGCGCGATGTTTGCCTTCCGACGCATCGGTCCGCTCAAGAATGTACAATTACCTCGATTTCGAAAAGCCGGTGCAGGACCTTGAACTCAAGATCCTCGAGCTGAAGAAGCTTGCCGAGAATGGCGAGGCGGTCGACGTCGGCGACGAAATCAGCCGGCTCGAGAAGCGCGTGCGCGACGCGCTGCGCGACATCTACAAGGCGCTGACGCCGTGGCAGAAGGTGCAGGTCGCGCGCCACACCGACAGGCCGCATTGCCTCGACTACATCAAGGGTCTGTTCAGCGATTTCACGCCGCTCGCCGGCGACCGCAATTTCGGCGAGGACCAGGCGATCATCGGCGGCTTCGCCCGCTTCCGCGGCGAACCGGTGGCCGTCATCGGCCAGGAAAAGGGCTCCGACACGGCGAGCCGGCTCAAGCACAATTTCGGCTCGGTGCGCCCTGAAGGCTACCGCAAGGCCGTGCGGCTGATGGAACTTGCCGACCGTTTCCAGATCCCACTTCTGACGCTGGTTGACACCGCCGGCGCCTACCCCGGCGTTGGCGCCGAGGAACGCGGCCAGGCTGAAGCCATCGCCCGCTCAACCTCGGCCTGCCTCGGCCTCAAAGTGCCATCGATTTCGGTTGTCATCGGCGAAGGCGGTTCGGGCGGCGCCATTGCGATCGCCACCGCCAACCGCGTCTACATGCTGGAACACGCCATCTATTCGGTGATCTCGCCGGAAGGCGCTGCCTCGATCCTGTGGCGTGACACCACGCGCTCGAAAGATGCGGCGACCAACATGAAGATCACCGCCCAGGACCTTCTGGAAATGAAGATCATCGACGCCATCATTGCCGAGCCGCTCGGCGGCGCCCAGCGCGCGCCCGAAACGGTCATCGCCGCCACCGGCGACCTCATCGCCAAGACGATGAAGGATTTTGCCGGCGCCAACACCGATTTTCGCGAACAGCGCCGCGAAAAATATCTGGCGATGGGCCGCAGCCTCTGATTTTGGCCGGCAGCGCACCGCAATGTGGCGTCAAGGAGCAATTTCGCCACAAAAATGCCGCCGCATTCGGCTCAATAAAAAATCCGTGACACCGGGCGAATTGCGTGGGGGGCGCCGTCCGACGCTTGCGGTAAGGAATTTTCAAGGTTAACGGGCTTAGGGTCCGTCAGTGTTCAGCATGCAGGCCCGGGCGCTATCCGGCCGTGCCGCGAGAAAAAGACATAGCCGTATCCATGTTTACCAAGCTTGCCCGCACTGGACTTCTGATCGCCGCGCTTGGCGTTGCCGGCTGCAACGATTCCTCAATGAAGAATTTTGCGCCGGAAGCCAGCAAGCCGCTGCCGGACAAGATCCTGGCCGACATGAAGGCCAAGGGCATGATCCGCACCTCGTCGGTGATGGCCCGCATCTTCAAGGAAGAAGGCAAGCTCGAAATCTGGAAGGCCAAGACCACCGGCCGCTACGAGATGGTCGCCAGCTACGACATCTGCAAATGGTCGGGCAAGCTCGGCCCGAAATACACCGAGGGCGACCGCCAGGCGCCGGAAGGTTTCTATACGGTCCGCCCGTCGCAGATGAATCCGCGCTCGAACTATCACCTGTCCTTCAACATCGGCTATCCCAACGCCTATGACCGTGCCAATGGCCGCACCGGCGCCAATCTGATGGTGCATGGCGCCTGCTCGTCGTCGGGCTGTTATTCGATGACCGACCCGCAGATCGAGCAGATCTACGCTTTTGGTCGCGATGCCTTCCAGGGCGGCCAGACCGAGTTCCAGATCCAGGCCTTCCCGTTCCGCATGACCGCCGCCAACATGGCGCGCTACCGCAACGACCCGAACTATGAGTTCTGGAAGATGCTGAAGGTCGGTTACGACAATTTCGAGATCACCAAGGTGCCGCCGAAAGTCGATGTCTGCGACAAGCGCTATGTCTTCAACCAGGTGGCGCCCGAGGGCACGACATTCGATCCGACCGGCGCCTGCCCGGCGACCACGCAGCCGGATTCGCTGAAGAGCGCACTCAACGCCTATCAAAGCAGCTATGACGCGGCCTTCACCGGCGCGGTCAAAGCCAGCGTGCCGGCGCCCAAGCCGACCATTGCCGGCATCAAGGAAGCCGCCATCGTTTCCGAATGGTCGAAGCGCCGCGCCCGGGGCGAGCGCGTGCCGATCGAACCGCCGTCGCTGAATTCCGACGGCACGCTGACCGAGACGGCGCGCATGGGCCGCATCGATTCGCCCGCCGGCCGCAAGATGGCGGCGCTGGACGCAGAGAAGGAAGCCAAGCGCAAGGCCGAGGAACAGCGGGTTGCTGCCATCGAGGCTGCGAAAGCCGCCAAGGCCCAGGCACTGGCTGAAAAGCAAGCGGCAAAGGCCCAAGCGCTGGCCGAAAAGGAAGCAGCCAAGCAGGCCCCCCAGCAGCCGGTCGCCACTGCGAGCGTCGAGGCGGCGCCTGCAGAACCGCCGGCGGACGAAAGCCGGATGTCGAAGATCAAGAACAAGCTGCTAGGCATGTTCGGCGGCTGAGGTTTTTCGCCTTGCCGATGCATGTCGCCCAAAAGTGCGCAGCGGTTTTGGGACAAAGACATGCATGAAGACAAACAAACAAATCACACCGCGATCTATGACCTCAAGGGCCTGAACTGCCCCCTGCCCGTTCTCAAGGCGAAAAAACGCCTGGCGGCAATGCAGCCGGGCAGCCGGCTTTGGCTGGAGACCACCGACCCGCTGGCGGTCATCGACATCCCCGCCTTTTGCGCCGACGCTGGCCACCAGCTTGTTGAAACATCAGCCGTCAGCGGCGGCCACCGCTTCCTGGTCGAACGCGGCGCATAGCGAGCCTGACAATCAGCCCCCGGCTATCGCCAGCGGATTGCTCTCCAGCGCCGCGCGATCCGGCGTGTCGATCGACGGCCGGTTGGTGAAGGCGGAAAACAGCCGGCGCACATAATCTTCCGGCATATCGAGCGTGATCAGCACCAGCCTGGTGCCGCGTTGGCCGTCCGGCCAGGCCAGCAGCCGCGCCGGCGGATGCAGGATCTTCTGCACCCCGTGGACGACAAGCGGCCGCGACGGGTCCTCCGCAAGCTCGATGACGCCCTTCATCCGCAAAAGCTTGTCGCCATGCGCAGAACGCAGCAGGTCGAGGAACATCTCGATCGCAGAGAACGGCACCGGCCCATCATGGACCAGCGAGTAGGAGCGCACGCGGGAATCGTGGCGGTGGTGGTGCTCATGTTCGCCGTGGTCATGATGATGGTGGTGCTCATGGGCGGCTTCTTCGCCGAGCCAGCGCCGGACATCGGCGGATTTGGTCGCCGGATTGTAGAGGCCGCAATCGAACAGCGCCGTGACGCCGGTTCGGCCGTCGCCGGCGTCCAGCACCACGGCGCCTGGATTGAGCTGATGGAGTCGCGTTCGCAAAGCATCGACGTCGCCGGGATCGCTGGCCAGATCGACCTTGGTCAGCACGATGCGATCGGCGACCGCCACCTGCTTGACCGCCTCGACATGGCCGTCGAGCGTCGCATTGCCGTTGACCGCGTCGACCAGCGTGATGACGCCATCAAGTCGGAAGGCCTGCACAAGGGCGGGATGCGCCATGATCGACTGCAGCACCGGCGCCGGATCGGCGAGCCCGGTGGTTTCGACGACGACGCGGGCAAGGCGGGCGATACGGCCCGTCTGCAGCCGGTCGACGAGGTCAGCCAGCGTGTCGACCAGTTCGCCGCGCACCGTGCAGCATAGACACCCGTCGGACAGCTGGATGATGCCGTCCGAGGCCTGCTCGACCAGAAGGTGGTCGATCGCCACCTCACCGAATTCGTTGATGATGACGGCCGTGTCGACCAGTGCCGGATCTTTGAGCAGCCGGTTGAGCAATGTCGTCTTGCCGGCGCCGAGGAAGCCGGTGACCACCGTGACGGGTATCGGAAAGCCAGCCATCGCCTAGTTCGCGGCTTTGACCAGCTGGTCGCCCTGCACTGCGGTTGCCTGGCCCACCACGGCCGGTTCGGCGCCCTTTGGCGCCGGAATGTCTGGCCGCCAGCTCGGCAGCGGCACATCGGCGTATTCCTGGCCGCCCTGGTCGAGCATCGCCTTCGGCGCCGGCCCGGTGGCGCCGCCGAGGCCCACGGCAACCAGCGTCGGCACGTGGTCGAGCTTTTCCTGATAGGGCGATTTCGGCACGTCGGCACCCTTCGCGGCCACCGGCGGAGCCGCCTCGGACTGCTCGTGCGGCGCCTTCTTCCTGCAGATCTCATCATGCATGTCGTTGGGTGACATTGTATCGCCATAGGAAGGCATGGCCGCGACCGTGAGCCAGTTCGGGTCGGGCGTGGCAAAGCCCTGGTCGAGCAGCCTGGCGGCGGTCTCGGCACGGCTGATCGCCGATTTTTCGCCGAGCACGACCGCGACCAGCGTGCGGCCATTGCGTGTCGCCGAGCCGATCATGTTGAAGCCCGAGGGACAGACGAACCCGGTTTTCATGCCGTCGGCGCCGGGATAGCGCCCGATCAAGAGATTGTAGTTGGAGATCGCCTTCTTGCCGACGGCAAGGCCTTCGATCGAGAACCAGGGGGCGAATTGCGGGAATTCCTTGCGGATCGCCATCACCAGCAGGGCAAGATCGCGCGCCGTCGTATACTGCTCCGGCGAAAACAGTCCGTTCGGATTGACGAAATGCGTTCCGGTCATGCCGAGCCGCGCCGCCTCCGCATTCATGCGAACGGCGAATCCGGCCTGCGAGCCGCCTATGTTTTCGCCGATGGCCATGGCGATATCGTTGGCCGATTTGACCAGCATCATCTTCAACGCATTGTCGAGCCGCATCACCGAGCCCGGCTTGAAGCCCATCTTGCTCGGCGGTTCGCCCGCCGAATGCTTGGTCACCTTGATCGGTGAATCGAGCTGGACCTCGCCGGCGGCAATCGCCCGGAAGGTGACATAGGCGGTCATCAGCTTGCTCAGCGAAGCGGGATACCAGCGCTTGAATGCGTCCTGGTGCTGCAGAACCTTGCCGCTGTTGAGGTCGAACAGGATCACCGGATTGGCCAAAGCTGGCCCAGCCAGCATGGGTAGCGCCAAGCCGCCCGTTAGCAGTAATTTGAGGATATGGCTGTGCCGCATCATGGAATCCGAAATCGCCTCTTGCCGTAGTCGCCCCTGGCTCCGTAAGATTTCGTTACGCGATGGCCAGCATGACCTGATCCGGCCCTCAATTTCCGGATCACATTGTCTGGGGTGCTATTTACCCTATGTGACGCCAAGATGGCAAAGTGCCAAGATGGCAACAAGCATGGCAATCACAATTGCAATCAAGCAGGCCAGATCGTCTGCTCCAACAGCGAGATGGAACCATTATGCCGATTCTCAACCGCGCCGCCGAGATGCAGGATGAAGTTGCCGGCTGGCGACGCCATCTGCACCAGACGCCAGAACTGAATTTCGATGTCTTCAAGACCGCCGCCTTCGTCACCGAGAAGCTGAAGGAATTCGGCTGCGACGACGTGGTGACGGGCCTCGGCAAGACCGGCGTCGTCGGCATCATCCATGGCCGCAAGGGGCAAGGCGCGACCATCGGCTTGCGCGCCGACATGGACGCGCTGCCGATCAACGAGATCACCGGCAAGCCCTATGCCTCGACCATTCCCGGCAAAATGCATGCCTGCGGCCATGACGGCCATACGGCGATGCTTTTGGGCGCCGCCAAATATCTGACCGAAACGCGCAATTTCGCCGGCTCGGTCGCGGTCATCTTCCAGCCGGCGGAAGAGGGCGGCGGCGGCGGCAACGAGATGGTCAAGGACGGCATGATGGAGCGTTTCGATATTTCGCGCGTCTTTGGCATGCACAACATGCCGGGCCTGCCGGTGGGCCAGTTCGCCATCCGGCCGGGCCCGATCATGGCGGCGACCGCCGAGTTCACCATCACCGTGAAGGGCCGCGGCGGCCATGCGGCGATGCCGCACGGCACGATCGACCCGATCGTCATCACCAGCCAGTTGGTCGGCGCCCTTCAGACGGTCGCTTCGCGCAGCACCGATCCGGTCGAGGCGGTGGTGGTTTCGGTGACGAAGTTCCACGCCGGCGACGCCTACAACGTCATTCCCGAGACCGCCGAGATTGCCGGCACGGTGCGCACACTGAAGAAAGAGATAGCCAAGAAGTCGGAAGAGCGCATCCGCACCATCTGCGAAGGAATAGCCACCGCCTTCGGCGCGACGATCACTGTCGACTATGACGCCAACTATCCCGTGACCTTCAATCATCCGGAAGAAACGGTCTTTGCCGGCGATGTCGCGGCACATGTCGCCGGCGACACCCAGGTCCACCGCGCCATCCAGCCGGTGATGGGCGGCGAAGACTTCTCCTACATGCTGGAAGCCCGACCTGGCGCCTTCATCTTCATCGGCAATGGCGAGACCGCCGGCCTCCATCATCCGGCCTACGACTTCAACGACGAAGTCATACCGCACGGCATGAGCTACTGGGTGAAACTGGCCGAAACGGCGCTGGCAGCCTGACCTGCCCCGACGAAAGGCCGGCCGATTAGCCTTCGGCCGGCCTCTTCATTGCCTTCGGCGAGCCTCTTGGCGAAACGATCGGAAGCGGCTATGTGTCGGGCCGCGTGGTCCCGTAGCTCAGTAGGATAGAGCGGCAGATTCCTAATCTGTAGGTCACAGGTTCGATTCCTGTCGGGATCACCAGCAAGATCAAAGGCTTGGTGACTGAGATAGCCTGTCGGCATGTTGCAGCACTGATGGACTGGTTTTCGGTGATTTTCACGGACGCGACCAAGCAAGCAGCCCGACTTTAGTTCCATAGAAAAAGTCCATCCCTGAGGGTCTCAGGAGCGAGCTTTAAGCATCTACAGCCGCGAAGAGAATCGACCTCTTGCAAGTACAATTCCAGATCGAGCGATGGTTCCCAGTCGATCCGTTACGGTCTGAGTTCGGCGCCGCCAACTCAACGAAGCCGGCCGTATCCTAGCTGGCAACCAGGGGCACCGTGACGGTCGTGGCGTAATTTATCGGATACTGGTCGAAATACGGGAAAGCGATGACGAAGGCATAGCTGGCGGTCAGATGCGCCATCTTGAAACCGCCGCTGGCAGGGTCGGTCGCGATCGTCACAATGACGTTCTTCAGACCCAGGTTCACCAATTTCTGCGTGGCGATGGCCTGGATGTCGCTCTGCGAAAGCGTGTTGTTCAGCTGCAGCGCCCGGGAAGAGGTTTCCAGTGTATAGCGGACGGTCGACACGGCATTCATGGCCCAGCCGAAGGCGAAGATTCCGAACAAAAGCATCACCAGGAAAGGCGCGATCAAGGCGAATTCCAGCCCGGCTGCGCCGGAGCAGTCACGGCGCCACCTGGATCCGATCCTTTCAGCGGACACGGATCACCTGCTGATGACTGATCGCGCGCGGGTCCGGGAAGACACCGAAGTTAAACGGGGGCACCCAGGTGCCCGTCGCCGTTATCTGGACGAAGATTTTCTTTCCGCCGCAGATGGTGGTCTCATCCACGACCGTGGCGCCGCACAAGTAGGAGCGGACCAGCACGACCGCGGCGTCCTCGGGCTTGTCGTTCCAGCTCGAAAGCGCGACCGCCTGCGTCCCGGTGTCATTGGACGCGCCGGCCATCACGAGATTGGCCGCGGTTTTGACGCCCGCGCGCATCTGCAGGTAACTCGTCACGTAGGACCAGCCATCGGCGATGCCGAGGCAGACCAAGCACAGGACGGGCAGCAACATGGCAAACTCCACGGCGGCTATCCCGGATTTGTCCCGGACAATGCGCAAGGTCCGCCCACCCATCCCGCTACTCGACAAGCTGAACGGACAGTGCCGCCGGAATGTCGTCCATCCCGAGGCCTTTGCAGTTCTGCTTGATCGTCGTACTGCCTGACCACTGGATAGTGTCGGCGACGACCTGAGTGCAGCCACCGTTCCCCGAGAAGTTGCCAAGGTAGTTGACCTGCTGCCTGGGAAAATAGATGGCGCCGGTCAAAAGCGAGTCCGCTGTGCCGTTGAAGGTGCTCTGTGCCGCAGTCCCGGTCCTGTCGCCGTAGAACAGCACGCCGGAATAGGCTCCGGAGGTAGGCGCGCTCAGCGTCACCTTGGCGTTGCCGTTCATGCTGACGGTGTTGCTGCCGGCCATGAAGATGGTTACCCCGCTGCCGGCGACGACCGCGTTGGCGTTGACCTTCATACCGCCCTGCACGACGTAGACGCCGGGCTGCAGGGTGACGTTGCCGCTGAGGCTCATGCCGCTACAGTAGGTGCCAGGCTGGAGTGTTTGCGACGTCTTGTTGCCGTTGACATTCTTGCAAGGGTTGCCTGCTGTCGGCGTCGCCAAGCCGGAGAAAGGATCGGCTGCCGGCAAGGCTCGGGTGATGTTGGACTTGCAGACCGTGGTCGCTGGATTGTTCAGCACCATGCCGCCGACCGTGATCAGGCAGTCGGCCTTGAGCACAGCCGAGCCCTGCGTCTTTATGGCGTCCGAGGCAATCGAGTCCGACATGACCGAACAGCCGGTGAGGTTGACGGTGGTGTTGCCGGAAAAGAGCGCAGCCTGGGAGGCCGAGGGACTGAGCGCCAGCACACAAGCCTTGGAGGCGTCATTGATCAGCGCCACCGCCCTTGCCTGTTCGGCAACGGGCGCCTGGTTGAAAATCGCCGTGAAGTAGCGATCGAGATTCTGCTTGACGATGACCTCTACCGCCTTCTTCGCGGTGTTCGGGCCGGACAATGGCGGCGTGTTGACCTGGATCGTGCCCGGCGTGGCAAAATTGTTCGAGGTCGCGGACTGCGTGGCGGCGGCAATGATGGTCGGGTTATCGGAACCCGCGACTTTCTCGAGCGCACCGGCATAGGCCGCGGCATCGGCAACGGCCTGCAGCTTAAGGCTGCTGTAATACCAGAAGGATGTCTCCACACCGAGGCCGGCGCCGCCGACCACGACCGGCAAGGTGAAGGCAACGATGACGGCAACGTTACCGTTCGTGGCGCGCCTTAGGCGGCTCAAAGCAAACCAAATCCGGGTGAACGCGTTGGATGCCATATGTATTAGAAACCACGAATAGATAAACGAATGTCTAAAAACTCCATTCCGATTCGACGTAGTCGAACGGGCTAGCTAGGCGCAAGTTGCAGCGACCGCGCAACATCCTGTCGGAGGTTCCGCCCCAATCGACGAATGCGAAATATGCCGCTATCCCGAACTTTGTTGTCGACCAAGTGACATTTAAATGCCCCCTCTGCGAAGAAGCTATCGAGAAGACAGGGGACACCGCGCTGCCGGTAAGGGGAAAGATCGGCTCACGCCGCCTCAGGAACTTTGTGCAATCCGTCCGGGGCTGGCTCTGAGGGCCACACACGCCCGAAACCAACCACTCCAGCCACGATCAGTCCGTGAGGCGCCCACGAAACAACGTGGTGCCGTCGGTCAGCTGCGACCTGGAGATATCCCGGAACCCAGCCCCGGCCATCCACCCGCGATACTGACCTTCCGTGTACGATTCGCCCGCGCGGTAAAGGTTCAGGAAGGTGAGATTGAGAAAGACACCCTCAGGCGGGCCGAGACGGTCGTCATCGACGACACCCCACCCCGCAATTGCGATCTCGCCTCCTTGGGTGAGGCAACGCGCCGCGTTCAGGATCGAACTGCGCGCCTGGTCCGGCGGCAGGACCTGGACGACAGCCTTCAGGATTGCCAAGTCATGCCGGCCGGTCGATGGCGCGACCGTTATGTCGCCTTCTTCGACAACCACATCGCCGGCACCGTATTCCGACAGGATCGCTGGTGCGACCGCCGCGACCGTCGGGAGTTCCATCAAAGTCGCTGCAATATGCGGCCATCGCTCGCGAAGACCGACCAGAATGGTCCCGGCGCCGCCGCCGATGTCGATCACCGAACTGACCGCCGAGAAGTCCAGTTCACGGGCGAGATTTCGGCCGAAAATCACCCCTCCCGGTGCGAGCATGCGGCTGAAGGCCGCTGCGGATTCTGGCCCCGCTTCGGAAAAGTCGTGCAGCGCGGCCGGCCGATTCTGCCGCAGCGACTCTGCGGTCAAAAGGTCGGCTCCCCAGAGTTCGCGCAGCAGCACATGATCGCCGCCGCGATAGGTCGGCTTGGACGCGTCAAGAAACTCCGACGCTTCGGCTCCGTTGCGAAACTGACCATCCTCGACGTCGAGGAGACCGATGCTGGCGAGCGCGTAGAGGAGCCGCGACAGACGAGCGGGCTCGACTTTGAGCGCTGCCCCAAGGCTGTCGGCAGTCGCAGCATCGCCGCCGAGCCAGGTGAAGATGCCAAGGTCCAGCCCGGCACGAAGCGCCAAGGCGGGGGGCACCCCTGCGATCAGCTTGTCGATCCGATCGGAATCCACCATGTCATATCCCGTTGTGCGATCCAGGATCGACTTTGAACAGCTCGGCCAACCTCGTCAAATCAGTTCGCCAGCGCGCCGCTCTCCGCGTCGAGCAGGTTCAGCTTGGCGGATCGGGTTCGACGTAAAGCGTATCTCCGGGGCCAGCGCTGATCCTACCAGCGCCCGCGACCGTTGTGCGCCGGCCCGGCATACCTCAAAAATCCGGCTGTGATGATGGCTGGTCGCGCCTTCGGACGCTACGCAGGCAAGGCCAGCAGCGCCAGTCCGGCCAGCGCCGAGCCGGCCAATGTCGGCAGCATGCCGATCCTCAGTTTCAGCATGGCGACCATGGCGGCCGCCGCCAGCAGCGCGGCGCGCCAATCCAGCGACGACAGCACCGGTAGCTCCATCCCAAGACCAAAACGGTGCACCGCGCCGAAGACGACATGCAGTGCGAACCACAGCGCAAGGTTCATCACCACGCCGACCACAGCCGCCGTGATCGCACTCAGCGCCGCCGACAGCGCCTTGTTGCCGCGCAGCGCCTCGATGTAGGGGGCACCCAGAAAGATCCAGAAGAAGCACGGCACGAACGTCACCCAGAGCGTCAGCAATGCGCCGAGCGATCCGGCCACAAGCGGTCCCATCGCACCGGCGTGACGATAGGCGGCGACGAAGCCGACGAACTGCAGCACCAGGATCAATGGTCCCGGCGTCGTCTCGGCCAGACCAAGCCCATCGACCATTTCACCCGGCGCCAGCCAGCCGAACGAGGTCACCGCTGCCTGCGCGACATAGGAGAGCGCAGCGTAGGCGCCGCCGAATGTGACCACCGCCATCAGGCTGAAGAAGCCGCCAAGCTGTGCCCAAACACTGGCAGGGCCGGTCAGCGCCAGGATCAGTACGACCGGCCCGAGCCAGATCGGCAGCCAGATCGCGATGGTGCGCGGCGCGTGCCATTTCGTCGGCTTGGTGTGAGCGAGGTCGCCGCGTTCGAACATGACGTCGACGGCGCCCCTGACATCGGGCAAATTGTCCTTGCCGCGTGCGGCTCCGGAAAAACGCGCCGGTGCCAGGCGGTTGCCGATCCAGCCGGTCAGCCCTGCAACCAGGATGATCAGCGGAAACGGCAGCCTGATGACATAGATGGCAAGGAACGCGGCCACCGCGATCGCCATCATCACCCGGTTCTTGAGCGCCCGTTTGCCGATGCGGAGGACCGCCTCGACGACGACGGCCAGCACCGCCGCCTTGATGCCGAAAAACAGCGCCTCGATGACGGGCGCATCATTGTAAAGCACGTAGAAGATGCTGAGGCCCAGCATGACAAACGCACCGGGCAGCACGAACAGGATGCCGGCAACGAGGCCGCCGGCGGTCCGGTGCAGCAGCCAGCCGATATAGATGGCGAGCTGCTGTGCCTCGGGGCCTGGCAGAAGCATGCAGTAGTTGAGCGCATGCAGGAACCGCTGCTCGCCGATCCAGCGGCGATCCTCGACCAATTCCTTGTGCATCAGCGCGATCTGTCCGGCCGGCCCGCCGAAGGAGAGCAGGCCGATCCTTGCCCACAGTTTCGCGGCTTGGCGGAAGGTCGGGACGATCGGAGCCTCGGTAGCCTGTGCATCGTCGTCCGCGGCGAGGGCGCTCATGGCGCTTTGCCCGCGCTGGGCCAATTGTGGGTTTCGTCAGTGGCATCGCGGCACCATCTGAAGAACGCATCGTAGAGCAGCATGCCGGCATCAAGCTGTTCGAGATCGTCGCGGAACATGCGCGACAGCCCGAGCGATGCAGCGAGGAACCCGGCCGCCTGCGGTACGAGATCGAGGCGCGCCGTATCGGCTGCACGCACGATCAGCGCAAGGCGATCGAGCGCTTCGGACCGCAACCCGAACTCTTCGATCATCGTGTCGAAGGTGCAGCGCTCGCCGCGATGGCTCCAGAACACGTCGTCGATGTCGAAGGCAACCGCCCCAAACCGATCGGCGGCCGCCAGCACTTCAGACGGCTCGACAAACAGGAACACCGCCGAGGGATCGACGAAGCGGCGGATCAGCCAGGGACAGGCGATGCGGTCGACCTTGGGGCGGGCACGCGTCACCCAGACCGTGCGGCCCTTGTCGTCGCGGGGCGGTATCTTGTCGGCCTTGACCAGAACCCCCTTGGCCGCCTGCCACGCCTCGAAGCCGCCTTCAAGGGATTCGGCAGCAATGCCCTCATGGCGCAGCCATGCGGCAACGCCTTGCGAAAGCTTCAGCCCCTTCTGGCAGATGACGACAGCATGAGCCCCCGTGAATTCGGCAGCCCAGTTCGAAACAGACTTGAAGTCGCGCCGGCACGAGGCCGGAAGCAGGCGCGGATCGGCGTCGTAGTCTTCGTCGATGCGGACATCGACAAGAACAGGCGCGTCGGACAGACCGACAAGGCGGGAAAGCTGCGCTACGGTGATTGCGGTTGTTGACGGCATGGCGTCCACCTCCAGCGTGAGAGTTTGGACGCGATCATTGGGCTGACGCCTCACGGGGTCGTCGCGAAGGAACCCCTTGCCACAATGCTGGATTGATCCTTCGCCTTTGTCAAGGAAAGAGCGGCGCCGGGGGACCGCGCCTACTGCGCCGTCCAGCCGCCATCCATCGGCAAGGTGGTGCCGGTGATCTGTCTGGCTGCGTCAGAGCACAGGAACAGAGTCAGCGCGGCGAGCTCCTCGACGGTGACGAATTGCTTCGTCGGCTGCGCTGCCAGCAGCACGTCGTGCTTGACCTGTTCCTCGGTCATGCCGCGCGCCTTCATCGTGTCGGGGATCTGTTTTTCGACCAGTGGCGTCCAGACATAGCCGGGCGCGATGGCGTTGACGGTGATGCCGTCCTGCGCGACTTCCAGCGCTACCGTCTTGGTCAGACCCGCTATGCCGTGCTTGGCCGAGACGTAAGCCGACTTGAACGGCGAGGCGACCAGTGCATGCGCCGACGCGGTGTTGATGATGCGGCCCCATTTGCGCGCCTTCATGCCGGGCACCACGGCCTTGATCGCGTAAAAGGCGGCAAGCAGATTGATGCGGATGATGGCTTCCCACTTGTCGTCGGGAAACTCCTCGATTGGCGCGACATGCTGTATCCCGGCATTGTTGACCAGAATGTCGAGGCTGCCCAAGGCCTGCTCGGCTTCGCGCACCATGGCGGTCACCGCTGCGCCGTCCATCATGCTGGCGCCGGAGTAGCGGCACTGGACGCCGAAATCCTTCTCGATGCCGGCGCGCTCCTGTTCGATCGCCGCGGCTTCGCCAAGGCCGTTGATCGTGACGTTGGCGCCCTCGGCGGCGAGGGCGCGGGCAATGGCCAGACCAATGCCGCTGGTCGATCCGGTGACGAGCGCATTCTTCGAAGACAGGGAACCCATGGAGATCTCGCGACTGTTGGGAGGACTACAAAGGCACATAGTTTGTGCGCCGCAACATGACAATGCCATAACCATATGTCGGCGCCATCACAGCCCTAAAACGCGCTTTGCCGGCCTCGCCGAGCGCCGTTTCAAGGCTGACACGGCAGTGTTATGGCGCGGCGCAACATAGTCGGCCGCGCATTCGCGCAGTCATTCCTGAACCATCAATCCAACGAATCAGGGGGCTGTAGCTTGAAATCGCCGATGTCGTGATGCGTACCTATGCCATGCCGCTCACCAACCGTCCTTTCCGCCCGGCCCGTATCGCTTCTTCGATCCGACGCCCTGAGCTATCCCGCAATCTCCAGCAGGGCCGATACCAGCAAGCGGCGTTCGTCGGCGGAAAGCACGTCGGAATCGAAGAGGTTCATGCTGCGCAGCCCTTCGATGGCCAGAAAGCAGACCAGCAGCGTCTTCAGGTCCGGCGTCTCGCTCTTCAGCCGCTGCAGCAGCTGCGACTTGAAGGCTTTTATCGGCGTCAGGAAATCCGGATCCTCGGCGATCGCCGAGAATATCCACGAAGCCGTCGGCTTCGGCTCCTCGCAATCATCCGCCGAGAGCCGGATATAGGTGGCGAGCAGGCTCTCGCCGCTGGCTCCGGCGACACGGCCCGATTCCAGCGCCAGCTCGAACGCGCGCAGGTAATTCTCCACCAGGCCCTGCATCAGTTTGGCCTTGGTCGGAAAGTTATATAACAGGCCGCCTTTCGACACGCCGGCGCGGCTGGCGACGGCGTCAAGCGACAGGCTGCCGGGACCGGTCTCGCGTGCGACATCGGCGGCGGCGGCGAGTATCTTGTCGCGCGAATTTGCCCTTTGGGTCTTCATCGATCCCTTCCCCCGCACCAGCCTAGGCGGAATTGACAAGACCGTCCAGACGGTACAGTAAGTTCGCCGTCATTTGTAATCGGGACCTGGCGTCGATAAGTGTCCCGCTATTCGGCTATTTTGCCGGACATCGGCCGAGGGGACAGTTCGTGAAGCGCTTCATCTCTATCACCGCAATTCTGCTTCTGCTCGCTCTGGTGTGCGTCGGCGTTGTCGGCTTCAACCTGTTCCGCGACAACGCTATCAAACAGTATTTCGCCACCATGAAGCCGCCGGCGACGACCGTATCGACGGTTGTCGTCAAGCCTTCCGACTGGACGCCGGGGGTCGAGGCGATCGGCACGGTACGCGCCGTGCGCGGTGTCGACCTTACCGTCGAGACCAGCGGCATCGTCAAGGACATCCTTTTCCATGCCAACCAGAAGGTGCCGGTCGATTCGGTCCTGCTGCAGCTCGACGATGCCGTCGAACGCGCGGATCTGGTCGCGGCCAAGGCGCAGTCCGTGTCCGACAAGACGGCGCTCGAACGCGCGCTGGAGCTGCAGCGGCGCGGCGTCGGAACGGATGCCACGCTCGACACCGCTCAAGCCGCTGCATCGGCCTCCGCCGCGCAGGTCAACAAGCTGCAGGCCGTGCTCGATCAGAAGCAGCTGACGGCGCCGTTCGCCGGCACCGTGGGCATCCCCAAGATCGACCTCGGCCAATATCTCTCGCCCGGCAACGCAGTGGTGACCTTGCAGGATCTGGACACCATGCGGGTCGATTTCTCGGTACCCGAACAGCAGCTGCCGCTGCTCAAGATAGGCCAGGCGGTGCGGCTCGGCCTCGGCGGCACCGGCGGCGGCGCCGACATGCCGTTTGCCGGCTCCATTCGCGGCATCGATCCCAAGATCGACGCTTCAAGCCGCCTGGTGTCCGTCCGCGGCGAGGTCGCCAACCCTGACGGCAAGCTGACGCCCGGCCAGTTCGTCCAGGTTCGCGTCGAGCTGCCGCAGGAGAAAAACATTCTGTCCTTGCCGCAGACGGCATTGACGTCGAGCCTCTATGGCGACTTCGTCTTCGTCGTCGTTCCGGCGAAGCCGGCGGAAGGCGCCCCAGCCGCGAAACCCGAGGAAAAGCCTGCTGCAGGGGCCGACGCAGCAAAGCCGGCGGCAGATGCAAAGCCGGCAGACGCGAAACCGGCTGCCGAAGACGCCGCGGCGAAGCCCGCGGACAAGCCGGCTGTCGACCCCGCGAAGCCCGCGGCAGAACCGGAAAAGCCGGCGCTCGTGCTGTCGCAGGTGTTCGTGAAGCCCGGCCGCCGCAACGACGGCATGGTCGAGATCATCGAGGGCATCAAGGCCGGTGACGAGGTCGTCACCGCCGGTCAGAACCGTCTCTTCAACGGCATGTCCGTCGCTGTCGACAACACCATTGACCCCAGCAAGTCGGCTAACCAGCAGGCTCAGCAATGAACTTTTCCGACATCTTCATTCGCCGGCCGGTCCTCTCCACCGTCCTCGCCTGCATGATCCTTCTCCTGGGTTTCCAGGGCATCTTCAACCTGTCGATCCGGCAGTATCCCAAGGTTGACGAGACGGCGATCACCATCACCACCGCCTATCCCGGCGCCAGCGCCGACCTGATCCAGGGCTTCATCTCCGCCCCGATCGCGCGGGCCGTCGCCTCGACCGAGAACATCGACTACGTCACCTCGTCCAGCCGGCCGTCTTCGAGCACCGTGGTCGTCCAGATGAAGCTCGGCTCCAATCCGGATGTCGCGCTCACTGAGGTCCTGTCGAAAGTGCAGGGCGTACGCGGCACCTTGCCGGATGCATCCAAGGACCCGGTCATCGTCAAGGGCACCGGCCAAGAGTTCGCGATGATGTACATCTCGATGCAGAATCCGAACATGAGCAAGGAGCAGCTCACCGAATATATCGAGCGGGTGGTGCGGCCGCGCATGTCGACGGTCGAAGGTGTCGCCGACGTGCAGATCTTCGGCGCCGAGGAATATTCGATGCGGGTCTGGATCGACCCGGTCAAGCTTGCTGCGCGTGGCGTCACCGCCGCCGAAGTGCTGGCGGCGATCAACAACTCCAACTTCCTGTCGGCGCCCGGCAACACCGAGAACGAATATGTCGTCTCCTCGATCACGGTTCGCTCGACGCTGCAGACGCCTGAGGCCTTTGCCGAGCTTCCGCTGCGCTCGACGGACGGCCAGGTGGTGCGCTTGCGCGACGTGGCGCGAGTCGAGCTTGCCGCCGAGAGCACCGACACGAGGGTGAGCTTCAATGGCAAGCCCGGCACCTTCCTCGCCATCTTCCCGACGCCGGCCGCCAACCCCCTGACAACGGCGGAGGCGATCCACAAGATCGTGCCTTTGATTCAAGAGACGCTACCGAAAGGCATGACCATCGAAATCGTCTACGATTCCACCGAACAGATCAGCGCCTCGATCGATGAAGTGTTCAAGACCATCGCCGAAGCCGTCGCCATCGTCGTCGTGGTCATCCTGTTGTTCCTCGGCTCATTCCGCTCGGTGATGATGCCGATCGTGACCATCCCGCTGTCGCTGGTCGGCGTCTGCTTTCTTTTGTTTGCGGTCGGCTATTCGATCAACCTTCTGTCGCTGCTGGCCATGGTGCTGGCCATCGGCCTTGTCGTCGACGACGCTATCGTGGTGGTGGAGAACATCCATCGCCACATGGAGGAGGACCACATGTCGCCGATGCAGGCGGCCTTCAACGGCATGCGCGAGATTTTCTCCGCCATCGTGGCCATGACCATCACGCTCGCCGCCGTGTTCGCGCCGCTGGCCTTCACCGGCGGCCTGACCGGCGCGCTGTTCCGCGAGTTCGCGGTGACGCTCGCCGGTTCGGTGGTGCTGTCCGGCCTCATAGCCGTCACCATCACGCCGATGATGGCGGCGCGTCTGCTCAAGGCGGGATCGCACAGTCGCTTCCAGCGCGTCGTCGACGGAACCTTCAGCCGTGTCGAGCATGTCTATGAGCGGGCGGTCACCGCCTCCTTGAGAAATCGACCGGTGACGCTGCTGATGGTCGTGGCGCTGGTTGCGCTCACCGGCTTCATGTTCACCAAGACCTCGAGCGAACTGGCGCCGGAAGAGGACCAGGGCTTCCTGTTGTCGATCGTGACGGCACCGCGTTACGCGACCTCGGACTACACCGAGACCTACGTCAACCAGATCCTCGGCCTGGTGAAGGACATTCCCGAAACCAGGGCGCAATTCTCCGCCGTTGCCTTTGGCGGCGCCACCAACGGCGCCTTTGTCGGCTTCGCCTTCAAGGATTGGGCCGAGCGCCAGCGCAACTCAAAGGAGCTTCAAGCCGATATCCAGGGACGCCTCGGCAAGGTGGCCGGCGTCGAGGCCTTCGTCTTCGCGCCGCCGACGCTGCCGGGCTCCGGCGGCGGCCTGCCGATCTCCATGGTGGTGCGCTCGACCGGTGGTTCCGCCGAGGTCTACGAGGCGGCCGAGCAGATTAAGAACAAGGCGCAGGCCTCCGGCCGCTTCATCGTCGTGCAAAACTCGATGTCCTTTGACGCTCCGCAGGTGACGGTGACCATCGACCGCGACCGCGCGGCGGCTCTCAACCTGCCGATCGCCGACATCGGCCAGACGCTGACGCTGCTGGTCGGCGGCGCCGAAGTGGCTCAGTTCGACCGCGACTCCAACAGCTACGACATCATCCCGCAGGTGCCGAAGGAATTCCGCGACAATCCCGAGAAGCTCGGCGAATATTTCGTGCGTAGCGTGACCGGCGAAATGGTGCCGCTTTCAGCGGTGGTGAAGATTTCGACCAACGCCGCGCCGGCCGCGATCGAGCAGTTCAACCAGCTGAACTCGGCGACGATATCAGCGCTGCCGCTTCCCGGCGTCACCACGGGCGACGGGCTGCAGACCCTGGAGAACCTTGCCAAGGAGAGCCTGCCCGATACCTTCTTCATCGATTATTCCGGCCAGTCCCGGCAGGAGAAGGAGCAGGGCAACACGATCCTTATCGCGTTCGCAGCCGCCGTAATCGTCATCTATCTGGTGCTGGCGGCGCAGTTCGAAAGCTTCCGCGACCCGCTGATCATCATGATGGCGGTGCCACTGTCGATCTTTGGCGCCATCGTGCCGCTCAATCTGGGGCTTGGAACGCTCAATATCTACACGCAGGTCGGCCTGATCACACTGATAGGTCTGATCACCAAGCACGGCATTCTTCTGGTCGAGTTCGCCAACCAGCAGCGCGAGCTGCATGGCATGAGGCGGCGCGATGCGATCGTCGCCTCGGCCAAGGTGCGCTTGCGGCCGATCCTGATGACGACAGCGGCGATGGCGCTCGGCGTCGTGCCGCTGATCGTGTCCAGTGGTGCTGGTGCGGCGGCGCGCTATTCGATGGGCCTCGTGATCTTCACCGGCATCCTGGTCGGAACCATGTTCACCCTGTTCGTGGTGCCGATGTTCTACACCTTCATCGCCAGTAAGGACCTGCCGCACCACGCCGAAAAGCCAGACCCGAAGCTGATGCCGGTGCACGCGGACTGAGCTGCGAACGGCGTCAGCGAACAAACGAAAAGAGGCCGGAAAATCCCGGCCTCTTTTTTTGACTGGATTGATTTACCGCGAAGCCCGATGGAGCTCCAAGGCGGGAACTTGCGGTGCGGCATGACCTGTCCGGCTGCGCTGCACCATCGCTCCAAACGCAGTCTGCTACTTGACGATGACGATGCTGGTGTTGGTCGGGCCGAAGGTTTCGACCAACTGGTAGAAGTCGGCGGCATTGTAGGGATGCAGCCGCACGCAGCCATGCGACGCCGGCCGTCCCAGCCGCTTGATGGCGTTGGTCGCATGCACGGCGTAGCCGCCGCTGAAGAAGACCGAATGCGGCATCGGCGCGTTGTCGTATTTCTTCGAATGCCACATCTCGTACATGCGGGTCGGCTTGAACGAGCCGGTCGGCGTGACATGCGCACTGTCGCCGGTCGAGACCTTCCAGGCGAAAGTCGGCCGGCCATCGACCAGCACTTCCATGGTCTGCTGCGACAGCGAAACACGCGCGACGATCTGGTTTGCCGCGGCATGGGCGGTGCTGTTGGCGGCGCCAAGCAGAAGCGCGGCGCCGGCGGCTGCGGCGGTGACGTTGATGAGTTTGGCGGAAATGGCTTTGTACATGATGGCTCCTCTTTGCCGGTCCTGCCGGCGTCAATTCGGTGGCCGCCTTATCCCTGCGCCATGTTTCAGACTGACTTCGCTGAGGCTCGTTTGTGTTTCGAATCTGTTTCCTCTGGTTAACAAGCAAGGTGGACAAGGAGCGTGCTCCCGTCTTCGCTGCGCACTCCCGATCACGCACCGCCCCCCAAACGAAAGTGCTGATGTCCTTATATGAAAGAAGATTGGCATCGCTCGAAACCGACTTGCAACAAAGCGCGGCCTGGGCGGCATGATCTGGTTACAGGCTCACGGCAAAGTCATCCCAACGAGAACAGCCGGCGCCAACGAAAAATGAGCATCAAATCGACAACCCTGTCCTGGCTCTTCAGGATAAGCATCGCCGCATTTGTCGTCGGCGGCATCGGCACAGTAGCCGGCACCCCGATGACGAAACTGGCGGTGATGAATTCGGGTGAGATTTCGACGCTGCATGCCGCGCTGTTCATAGCCTTGGTCTGGATTGTCTCCAGTCTGCGCATCAACCGTCTCAGGGCCCTCTGGCGGGTCGGCCTCGGGTTGAAGTGGATGCGCGGCCCCTCCGGCAACTTGCTGCCGAGAGGACCGAAGGCCCGCGTCGCAACGGGGGGCTCCGTGGGCGACGCGGGCACTTCGGGTTTATCCTGAAGCACCCGCGGTTCTGAATTTTTGGGGACAACCGATGAAGACGAAATCTGCAGCCTCCGTGCTTTCGGTACTGCTCTATGCACAAGGCCTGCTCGGCTTTGCCGGTCTCGCCACGGTTCTTCTGAAGGACCGCGCGCATGCCGCCAGCGAAATCGTAGTCGCCAGCGAATTGCCGTCGGGACCATCGCTTCTGGTGGTGCGCTGACGCCTATGCATGGCGCCCGAGATTGCGCAGCTTTTTTGGGCGAGCCGAGGAACAATCCAGCCTCCCGACCCTCAGTCGGCGCGCTGCGTCGGCGGGTCGAACCGGTAGCCTGCGCCGCGTATAGTTGTGATGGTTTCGGTGTCGAGCTTGCGGCGCAGCCGCACGATGCGCGAATCGATCGAGCGGTCGAAGGCATCGGCATTTTCGGCGGGCGCCGCCGCAATGATGTCGTCGCGCGTCAGCACCTTGCGCGGGCTGGCCAGAAACAGCCTGAGCAGCGCCACCTGGCCCGGGGACAGCTGTTCTTCCGTACCCGAACGGTGCATGACGATGGCCGACCGCAAATCAACGGTGGCATTTTCCAGCACGATCAGTTCCTGGGCGGACCTGCCGCGCCGCGTCAGCAGGCCGCCGATGCGCGCGGCAAGCTCCCTGACATTGAGCGGACTTTCGACGACATCTGCGGCGCCAAGCTCGAGCGCCAGCACCTTGTCGACCAGATCGGCCGGCCGGCAGATCAGGATGAAATCCGGCCCCGCCTTCCCGTCCGCGCTCTGGCCGCCGCCATAACGCCTGAGCAGGTCCCGCCCCTCCGCCTGGCTGAGGCTGTCGCCGACGATGACGATATCGATGCCTCCGGCCGAAAGCAGGGATTCAGCTTCCCAGGGCTGCCGCGCCTCGCGCACGTCATGGCCGCGTCGGTCGAGATGATCGGCAAGATCGCCGGCCACCACATCGGCGACGGAAACCAGCGCGATGACGGATCGTGCAGCCATGTTTTTCTTCCCGTTCCCCCGCAACCGGATATGAGTGCTGGACATCATGTTTATACCCAATCTACTTTCCGCTGAAAGCGGGAGCGAGGCCATAGTGCGGGCACGGATTGTCATCGTCGAGGACGAGCCCGATCTCCGGGACGCGGTCGCCGAGTATCTCGGCGCCAACGGCTACGATGTGACCCAGGCCGGAAGCGCGGCTGAGGCGCGCGCCTTGCTGGAGACGGAACCGTTTCATTTGGCCATTCTCGACATCGCCATGCCGGGCGAGGACGGACTGTCGCTCGGCCGCTGGCTGCGCTCGAAAATACCGGTCGGCATCATCTATGCCACGGCTGCCGGCACCGCACTCGACCGCATTGTCGGGCTGGAGCTTGGCGCCGACGACTACATCGTCAAGCCCTACGAGTTGCGTGAGGTGCTGGCTCGTGTGCGCAGCGTGCTGCGCCGCGTTCCGCAGCCGAGCCCGCCCCAGGCGGCGAAGACACAAGCCGATGGCGGCCGCCGCCTGACCTTCGGCCCGTTCCAGGCCGACCTCGACGGCAGGCTTGTCACCGGCGCCAACGGCGCCGTCATCGACATGGCCAAGAGCGAGTTCGATGTGCTGGAGGTTTTCCTGACCCGCGCCAACCGGCTGTTGACGCGATCGGCGATCTCCGAGGCGATTGGTTTTGTTGAGGATCCTGAATCGTCGCGCGCCGTCGACATTCGCATCATGCGGCTGCGCAAGAAGATCGAAACCGATCCGGCCAATCCGAAATTTTTGCGCACAGTGCGCGGCGAAGGCTATATCTTCTCGCTGCCGACCGGTGACGGGCACTAGAGCAATTACAGGAAAAGTGTACGCGGTTTTTCCGCCCGGAATTGCGTAAAAACAAAGAGATAGAGCGCTTCTCGGTTTCCGTGAAACGGTGAAACGCTCTAGCAATTCCAGGAACAGTACGTAGCGATTTTCCGTTCGGGATTGCATTGAAACATGGAGCGTTTCACCTTTTTCGTGAAATGCTCCATAGCTGCCTAATCCGACGGCCCTTTACTGATGGCTGACATGACCGCTGAACCAGCACCACGCATGGACCCGCAAGGCGCTCGCCAGAGCGCCGCGATGACGGCTGTGCGAGTCGTCCGCCGGTTGCGCGATGCCGGCGACTGGCAGCGCGAGATGGAAACCATCCTCGAAACGCTCTGCAGCGCCATGAATTGCCAGCGCGGCATCCTGTTCAGGCTGCGCGAATTGCCCGGCCAGGGCTTCGCCCAATCGGTCGCCGCCTACTGGATCGATCCTCGCTTCGGCGGCGAACTGGCTTCGCCGACGGTGATCATGCAGTCGATCGTCGATACCGATCCGCTGCTGGAGCGGATTGGAGAGGACGAGCGGCAAGGCAAAATCTTCGCCGGCCATACGCGCGATCTCGACGGGTTCCTCAGGGCCGATTTCGAAAAGCAGCACATCAAGTCGTTCCTGTCGGTATCGGTGTTCGCGCACGGTCATCTGTGGGGCACGTTCGCGGTCAATGACTGCCTAAACGAGCGCGAATGGACCGAAGAGGAAGAGGCGACGATGCACATCATCGCGCTCGCCATCGGCGACGCCATCGAGCACTCGCCGTCCGACGCCCATGCCAGCGAAGTCATCCGCCGCACCATGCTGCAGGCGTCGCTCGACGCCATCATCGTCATCGACGAGACCGGCTCGATCATCGAATTCAATCCGGCCGCCGAAAAGATGTTCGGCTATCAGCGCAGCGACATCCTCGGCAAGGACCTGCTCGATACCGTGGTGCCGGAATATTACCGCAAGGGCTATGTCTCGGGCGCCGAATACATGTCTGGCCGCGGCGCGCCGATGGTTGGCCAGCGGCTTGAGACCGTGACACAGAATGCGGCCGGCGAGGTGTTTCCCATCGAATTGACGGCGACCGAGATGCGGGTGGCCGACCGTCAGCTCATCTTCGGTTCGATCCGCGATCTGCGCGATAAGCTGCGCGCCGAAGAAGAGATCAACCGCCAGCGCGAAAAACTGCACCAGAACGAGAAGATGGCGGCGATGGGTTCGCTGCTGGCCGGTGTTTCGCACGAGCTCAACAATCCGCTCGCCGTGGTCGTTGCTCAGTCGACGCTGCTGCATGAATTCGCCACCGACCCGCAGACCAAGGTTCGCGCCGAGAAAGTGCGCGCCGCTGCCGAGCGCTGCGGCCGCATCGTCAAAAGCTTCCTGTCGATGGTGCGCCTGCATCCGGCGGCGCAGGCCGAGACCGATCTCAACCAGGTGATCCGCGCGGCACTCGAAGTGACCGCCTATGGCGCACGCTCGAGCGGCATCATCATCGACACCGATTTCGCGCCCGGCCCGCTGCTGGCGATGGCCGATGCCGACCACGTCACGCAGGTGGCCGCCAATTTCCTGATCAACAGCCAACACGCTCTGGCCGGTATCGGCGGCGACCGCCTGATCAAGGTGCGGACATTCCGCAGCGATCGCGGCAACCCCGGGTTTTCGGTCGAGGACAACGGACCGGGCATTCCCGAGGCGATCCGCAGCCGCATCTTCGAATCCTATTTCACCACCAAGCCGGTCGGCGTCGGCACCGGCATCGGCCTGTCGATCTCGAAATCGATCGTCGAGCGCCACAACGGCAATATCTGGTTCGAGGAGGTGCTGCCGCGCGGCGCGCGCTTCGTCGTCCAGCTGCCGGTAATCACCGGCGGCGCGGCAGCAGCCGGCGACAGCCCGGCTCGTTCCAGCGGCTTGCGCTATGCGCTGATCATCGACGACGAACCCGACGTCGCCGGCTCCCTCTCCGACATCCTGGAACTGATGGGTATCAAGTCGCGGGTTGTGCCGGCCTGGACGTCGGCGGCGGCGACCTTGACCGGCCACATGCCGCCAGACATCGTCTTTTCCGACTTGCGCATGCCCGGCACCAGCGGCATTGCCATCTACCGCGAATTGCTCGCCGACAACCTGGCGCTGGCCAAACGCTTCGTGCTGGTCACCGGCGACCTGATCGGCGCCAAGGCCGAGATCGAAGCCTTGCCGGCGCCGCAGCGCCCGCAAATCCTGGAAAAGCCGTTCTCGACGCTGGACGTCCGCGGCGTACTCTCGGCAATAGCCGACCAGGTCGCCGCCGCCGGCTAAGTTTTCGAAGCACCCACGTAGGGTCTATCGAGATTCGGGTCAGGCCGAGTCGAGAATGGTGGTTCCCGAGAACCGGAGCGGAGCGTACTTGAAGTACGCGAGCACCGGAAGCGCAGGGAACCTCCATGCGCAGGCCGGCCTCACCCGAATCTCGATAGACCCTAAAAAAGAGGCTCCCGACCGAGGGAAGCGGCGGGAGCCAAGAACGAGCGCGGGAGGAAGCGCTCGGGAGGTTCAGAAAACGTTGGGTGTCGTGGTCAGCGGCGCTGCGTTGGCGATCATGCGGACGGCACGCGCCTTGTGCACGCCGGACTGGGCGGCGATGACGCGCAGGCACTCCGCGCTCTCGGCGCCCCAGGCCTGGCCCTGGCAGGCTAAATCGATTTCCGGCTCCGGCAGCCGGGCGGTCTTGATGGTGGTCAGCGCGCCCTGGACGACATTGGCCGGCGGGTTGAGCGAAGCGAAGGCCGGACCGGAAGCCGGTGTCAGGAACATGACGGCCAGAGCGCAGGCGCCCAGCATGGAGAACATCGCAACCGGATGGTCGCTGGCGCGCTGACGCAGTGCCGGTTTGGCGCGCCGTTCGTTGCTGGTGATCTCGATTTTCGTATGCATTGCTGCTCCCCTTCGTTTTCTTATGAAACGAACCTAAGCGCGCCTGGTAACGGGCGAATGATGCGCTTGGCTTGCCCGCGTAACAGGTTTGAAACAAGAAATTCGGGCATATCCGGACAGATCCGGTCATGTGCCGACGGCAAGATGCATTTGCGAAGCTGTTTCATGCGCGCAATCAAATGTTGACGACAGGCGGGCCGCGAACGCACCAAGCCCGCTTCCTGTCGGCCGCACTATGAACAAGCTCACACTGCGGATCGAATTTGCGGACGCCAGGTATTTTTCGTCTCGGAGCGAGCCGTGTTTGCAAGCTCGGCACGGCCAAATCCGCATGCCGGACAGCTATTTCACGACCCCGGTTAACGCCCGGATATTCCGGGATTTTCTGGCTTTCAGCCGGCCCTGTTGTGCCGACTTGAAAAGTTGAGATTTCTACAAGCCATTGCATTTCAACGCAAAATATGGTTTTATTGAATGAGTATTCAATAAAAGAAGAGCTTTTTTATGAACCCGCATCTCCGTGACGTGGCGATCCCCAATGATTGGGACCGGCGGGGTCTGCCGGGCTGGAGTTATCACTCCGACGCGCTTCTCGAACTTGAGAAGGAATACGTCTTCCGCAACCATTGGCAGATCGCCGGCCATGTCTGCGACGTGCCGAATGCCGGCGACTATCTGACTATGGACGTGGTCGGCGAGCGGGCGCTCATCGTGCGCGGCAAGGACGGCGTCTTGCGCGCCTTCAACAACATGTGCCGGCATCGCGGCAGCCGCGTCGTCGCCGACGGCCAGGGCACCTGCAAGAACGCGCTAGTCTGCCCGTTCCATGGCTGGGTCTACAATCTCGACGGCACGCTGCGCGGCGCCGCCCGGCCGCGCTCCTTCCCCGAGCTCGACAAGACCGAATTCGGCCTGATGCCGCTCGACCTTGAGATATGGATGGGCTTCATCTTTGTCCGCTTTCGCAAGGGGGGCCCGCAGCCTTCGGTGGCCGAACTGTTGAAGCCGATCGAGGCCGAGATGGCCCACTACAATGCGGCCGAGATGGTGCCGTCCTGGGGCATTTGGACACAGAAAACGCCGGTCAACTGGAAGTCGGTGCGCGACGTCGACAATGAAGGCTACCACGTCGCCATGGCGCATCCGGCGCTGCAGGATCTCTACGGCTCGACCTATTTCGATGAGCCGTTCATCAACGGCGTGTCGCGCTCGTTTGCCACCTACAATCCGCATGCCGGCCGGCGCTGGAGCGTGCGCGAATACATCAAGCTCACGCCCGATGCCTCACACCTGCCGGAGCATCTGCGCAGGGCCTGGATCTATTACGGCATCTTCCCCAACAACGCGCTGTCGATCATGCCGGAATCGGTGCAGTTCTATCAGGAGTTCCCGCTGTCGACCGGCGAGACGCTGCTGCGCGGCGCCATCTACCGCTACCCCGACGAGACCCGGGAACAGGCGGTCGCCCGCTATCTCGCCTACCGCATCGACCGCGATACCATGAACGAGGACGTGCAGCTTTCCGTCTGGTCAAACGAGTCCATGATCTCGGAGGCCTTCGAGGGTTTTTATCTCTCCGACCTCGAATACGGTGTGCGCACCCACCACGACCATCTGCGCAAGCAGATCCCGGTGCTGGGCCTGGAGACGGCGCCGGAGGAGAAGGACATGTGGAACCTCAATGAGGCTATGCGCTCGCAGGTGTAGGGGCGGAACTGCCAGTCACCCCTGCCACACGCCCTCTTTGCGCAGATCGTCCATGGTCCGCGAAATGCCTTCGCGCAGGATCGCCACCATGTCGTCGATCTGCTCTCGCGTGATGATCAGCGGCGGCGACATCACGCACATGTTGATCAGCGGCCGGACCAGGAGGCCGAGTTCGTGGCAATGCGCGTCGATGCGCTTGCCGACATCCTTGTCGAGCTGCAGCGGATCCTTGCTTTCGCGGTCGGCTACGCACTCGACGCAGCCCATCAGGCCCATGCCGCGGACTTCGCCAACCAGCGGCAGTTCCTCCAGCGTCTTCAACTGCGCCTGGAAATAGGGCGCGACATCGCGCGTGTGGGCCAGCACGCTGTCTTCCAGGATATCGAGGTTCTTCAGCGCCACCGCGCAGCCGATGGGATGACTGGTATAGGTCAGGCCATGGCCGAACATCGCATCGGGATGGTTGGAACGGCGCATTTCCTGAAGCAGCCGCTCCGAGATGATGACGCCGCCAAGCGGGAAATAGCCTGATGTAACGCCCTTGGCGAAGGTGATCATGTCGGGGTCGATGCCGAAGCCATCGCCGGAGGCAAAGACATGGCCGAGCCGCCCGAAGCCGGTCACCACCTCATCGGAGATATAGAGGATATCGTTGTCCCTGCAGATTTCGCGAATGCGCTTGAGATAGCCATCCGGCGGCACGACGACGCCGCCGGATGCCTGCACCGGTTCGCCGACGAAAGCACCGATCTTCTCTGCGCCGACGCGGGCGACCGTATCGCGAAACTGATCGACCAGGAAATCGCAGAAGGCGGCGATGTCAATGCCTTTCGGCCGCCGGAACGGGTCTGGCGAGGACAGTTTGACGACCAGATCGTCGGCGCCGTCCATCCAGTCGCGGTCGCGCGGCCGGCCGTTGAGCGAGGCCGACAGATAGGTCGAGCCGTGATAGGCGCCGCCGCGGCTGAGGATCAGCTTCTTTTCCGGCCGCCCGCGCACATTGTTGTAAAACTGCATGAAGCGCAGTGCCGTCTCGACAGCCGACGATCCGCCGGTGGTGAAGAAGGTATGGCTGAGATCGCCCGGCGCATGATCGGCGAGGCGCTTGGCGAGCTCGGCCGACGGCGCATTCATCGTATACCAGGGCGTGTTGTAGGACAGCATCATCGCCTGGTCGTACATCACCCTGGCCAGCTCCTCGCGGCGGTGGCCGACATTGATGCACCACATGCCGGCCGGCCCGTCGATCAGTCGCTTGCCTGTTACATCGGTGATGTAGATGCCATCGCCCTCGCCAATCAGCGCACGCGCTTCATTGCCGACCGAGCCGGCATAAGGCCAGGGCTGGATGAGATGGCGCTTGGCCAGCTCGACCGCATCGCCACCGTCAGCCATTTCCATCGCTCTTAGGTCTCTTGCAGCCGCCATCATTGCCTCGCATCGTCTGAGCGTAATTTCACCGGACAGAAAGCGAAGCGCCAAGGGCAGGAAAGCCGGCATTCTTCACTTCATTTTGAATGTCCGTTCAATCAATATTACAGAAATAGCGCTTGATTTCAATGCACGGATGCGCTCATGATGAAAGAAAGCCGGCAAGCTTGGAGCGCAACCAGCAAAGCGCGCTCCGCAAAAATTGGGAACAGGCAGCCGGCCCGGTCAATGGGAGCATCATGGCGGAACAGTTCGAGCCAGCAACCGAGATCACGCCCGGGTCGCTGCAATGACGGTAGCTGCCGAAGGGGTGCCCACGCGACGCATGACGCGAGCAAGGCGAAACGCCCTTCTGCAGTCCGAATCCGTCCAGGGCCTTGCCCTGATCAGCCCGACCTTGGTCTACGCTTTGATCCTGCTGCTGATGCCGATCCTGGTGGTCTTCGCCCACTCCTTCTGGACGCAGAACTACCTCACCATCGACCATACATTCACGCTGGAGAATTATCGCATCGCGCTGACCGAGCCGATCTACCGCGATCTTCTGTGGCGCTCGCTCTACATTTCCCTGACGGTGAGCTTTTTCACCGTCATCCTCGCCTATCCGATCGCCTATTTCATCTCGTTCCATGGCGGTCGCCACAAGAGCCTGTGGCTGTTCCTGATTACCATCCCGTTCTGGACCAGCTATCTCCTGCGCGTGATGTCATGGAAAGTCATCCTCGGCTATAATGGCGTGCTGAATTCCGGCCTGATGGGCCTCGGCATCATCGACGAACCATCGACCGCGCTACTCTACAATTCCAGCGCCGTCATCATCACGCTCACACACGCCTGGGCGGCCTTCGCCATCCTGCCGATCTTCGTTTCGCTCGAGAAGGTCGACCGCACCTTGGTCGAGGCTGCCACCGATCTTGGCGACGGCCCGCTGCGCTCCTTCCTGCGCGTGACGCTGCCGCTGTCGGCGCCGGGCGTCATCTCGGCCGCTCTCATCGTCATGATTCCCACCGTCGGCGACTACGTCACCCCAAGGCTGGTCGGCGGCAAGGATGGCGTGATGATCGCCAATGCCATCGAGTCGCAGTTCCATAAGGCCTCCAACTGGCCACTCGGCGCGGCATTGTCCGTGACCACCATGCTGGTCGTGACGCTGATGGCGGGCGCCACCGTGCTCATCATCCGCGCGCTGCAGAGGCTGGCGCGATGACGGCGAGGCGGCGCCTTTTCCCCGGCGGCTGGCTGTCCGCCTACGCCCTCCTCTACGTCGTCTTTCTCTATCTGCCGGTGATCTTCCTGCCGATCTTCTCGATCAACACCGCGCCGACGCCAAAATTTCCTCTCACCGGCTATACGCTGAAATGGTACCAAGACCTGCCGAAGACGCCAGCGCTGCTTGACGCCGCCTGGAACAGCCTGATCGTCGGTATCTCGGCATCGGTGCTGTCGACGCTGCTCGGCATCCTCGCCGCCCGCTCGATCACCCGCTACCGCTATCCCGGCCGCCGCACAATCAATGGCCTGATCATGGCGCCGCTGGTGCTGCCGGAAATCATCCTCGCCATCTCCATGCTGCTGGTCATGCTGCAGTTAGGCCTGAGCCTGTCGCTGTTCACCGTCGTGCTCGGCCATGTCCTGATCTGCATTCCCTATTCGATGACGGTGCTGACCGCCGGTTTCGAGGGCTTCGACCGCAGCCTCGAAGAAGCCTCCGCCGATCTCGGCGAGAGTGCCTTCGGCACCTTCCGGCGGGTGACGCTGCCGATGGTAGCGCCGGCGATCATTTCCAGCCTCCTGGTCTGCTTCACCATCTCGCTCGACGAGTTCGTCATCGCTTTCTTCCTGACCGGCACCGAGACGACGCTGCCGATCTATATCTGGGGCCAGTTGCGCTTTGCCGCCAAGCTGCCGGGTGTGTTGGCGCTGGGCACGCTGCTGCTGGTTGCCTCTTTCGTTTTGATGACCGTTGCCGAGATCCTGCGCCGCCATGCGGCCAGACGCACCCAGAGCGAGGGAGGCCTCTATGCCTGAGCAGTCCCGGGCCGAACGGCCTCAGGATGAGCCATCCAAGCAAGATAAGTCCGAGCGGGCCCAATCTGATCGACCCCAAACCGACCGAGCAATGATCGAAATCCGCAGCGTTACCCGCAGCTATGGGGCGTTCAAGGCGCTCGACGACGCCTCGCTGACCATCAAGGAGGGCGAGTTCTTTTCGCTGCTCGGCCCTTCCGGCTGCGGCAAGACCACGCTGCTGCGCATGATTGCCGGTTTCGACAACCCGACCAGCGGCTCGATCTCGGTCGGCGGCCAGTCGATGGAAGGCATCCCGGCCAACCGCCGGCCGACCAACATGGTATTCCAGAGTTATGCCATCTTCCCGCATCTCAATGTGGAGCAGAATGTCGCCTATGGGCTGAAACGGCTCAGGCTGGGAGGAACGGAAGAAAAGCGCCGCGTCGAGGAAGGGCTGGCGCAGGTGTCGCTCACCGGCCTCGGCAAACGCCTCGCCACCGAGCTTTCCGGCGGCCAGCGCCAGCGCGTGGCGCTCGCCCGCGCCTTGGTGATGCGGCCCAAGGTGCTGCTGCTCGACGAGCCGCTGTCGGCTCTCGACAAGAAATTGCGCGAGCAGATGCAGGTCGAACTGCGCCGCCTGCAGCAGGCGGTCGGCATCACCTTCGTGCTGGTCACCCATGACCAGTATGAGGCGCTCGCTATGTCCGACCGCATCGCCGTAATGTTCGGCGGCAAGATCGCCCAGGTCGCCTCGCCCAAGGAAATCTACCAGCGGCCGGTCAACCGCCAGGTCGCCGATTTCCTCGGCGGCATGAATTTCGTAAAAGCGCAGATCATAGAGGAGAATGCCGCCTCGCTGGTCGTCGACACGCTGGGCTTCGGCCGGGTCAGGACCGACAAGCCGAAGGCCTTCGTGCGCAATGGCGGCGGCGCCATGCTGGGCATCAGGCCGGAGCGATTGCGCGTGCTGTGGGACAACGCGACGGCGAAATTCGAAGTGGCCGGCAAGGTGGTCGAACGCCACTATTTTGGCGAGATCACCCATCTCATCGTCGAGATACCCGGATTGGAAAAGCCACTGTCGGTCACCGAGACCAACGACTTCGGCGCCGACGATATCCCCGTCGGCACTTCGATCCGCCTCGGCTACGATCCGGAGGCCTTGGTGGCGATGGCGGACTGAGCATGATCCCGAAAAGTGGAAACCGGTTTTCGGAATAAGATCATGCTCAACTAAGAATTTTAAGTTCCGTCGCGATCTGTTTGGCTGCGATCCGCCCCATCACGATGGCGCCTTCGACATAACCCGGGAATGACGGCGACAGTTCCGACGATGCGAAATGAACAGGATCTGCGCCGGCACGGATCGTGCGCTCGGCATCCCTTGCCGTCACATCGACAATAAGGTCGCTGTAGGCGCCGCCGCTCCAGCGGTCATCGATCCAGTCGCGCTGGCTGAAATCGATAATATCGGCCGCCTCCGGGCCAAGGGCATCAACGAGCCTTGCCGTGACCTCCGCACGCAGCGCCGCGTCCGCGAGCGGACGCCAACGCAACGCCAGTGGTCCGCCGACGAAGACGACCAGCGCGGCATGTTGCGCATCCTTGCTGGCGTCACAGGCGAACAGGCCCGGCAGGTCGCGCCACATCACCATGCCGCACAGGTCGCGCTCGCGCCAGAACGGCGTGGGATAGCGCACCAGGATCTTGATCACCGCACCGCTTTCCCAGACGCCGAGCGCCTTTGCGAGAGCCGGCGGCAGAGCGGGCGCGAAATCCAGCTTCGCGGCCGTCGCCGGCGGCAGCGCGACCAGCACTTTTCGCGCTTCGATGGAGTTGCTCGCCGAGACGGCACGAACCCGTTGCGGCCCGTGCTCGATGCGCGTAACCGGTTCGTTCAGCCAAACCCTGTCGCCGAGATCTCCCGCCATGTCGTCGGCCAGCGACTGCATGGTTTCGAGCAGCGAATACTGCAGCTCCGGCACCTCGTTGGTGATGCGGCGGTCATTGTCGATGAGGTACCACAGCGGCACCTTGTGCATCGCCAAGCACCACAGGCCTTCGATCATCGAGCGGAAAGCCGTCTTGGCGTCAGTGGGATCATGCTGGCGTTCGAGCCAGGCGGCAGCGCTCATGCCGGCGATCGAGGGATCGTCCGGCTCGATCGCATTCATCCGCTCGCGGATTGCCATCGCGCCATGATAGGTCCGTTCGGCCTCTTCGACCGACAGCGATGGATGGGTGATGAAATCGCCATTCACATAGGTTTCGACGAAGGCCTTGCCACGGGACGCGGCCAGCGCCGTCACCTCCGGCATGTCTTCGCAGAAAAACTGGCCGCCGCTGTCGATGCGCTCGCCAAGCCCGTTGCGAATAGCCTCGACCCTGCCGCCGACGCGGTCGCGTGCCTCGAGCAGCACGACATCGATGCCGGCCTTTCTCAGCTCAAGCGCAGCCGACAGGCCGGTGAAACCGGCGCCGACGATGACGACATCGGTTCTTTCAGTCCTGTCGCTCAATAGCCGGCCTTGATCTTCTCGAATTCCGTGACCATGCGCTGCTTGAGCTCAGGCGGCACCGGCTGCTGGAACAGCGTCTTGTCCAAGAACTTGTCGAGATTGTCGAAGCCACGGTCGCTCAGCACCTGATGGTCGATCGCGGCCATCCCGGCGCTGTTGCCGTGGCCGTAGCCGAAGGTCTTGACCAAGTAATCGGACACGGCATGCGCGTTGACCGCACTGAGGAAATCATAGGCCTGATCGAGCTTGCCCGGCGCGTCCTTCATCAGCACATAGCCGCACACCCAGGTGGATATGCCTTCCCTGGTGTCGCGGTTCATGGCGATCGGCATGCCTTGGCCCTTGAGCGTCACGAAGGTCTCATTCCAGCCCCAGACGAGGTCGACCTCATTGCCGGTAAAGGCCTGGTTGAGGTCGGTGTCGTCGGTCCAGTAAAAGCGGATGTTCTTGTGGACGTCACGCAGGAAGGCGGACGCCTCCTGGAACTGCGCGTCGGTCATCTTGGTCCAGTCCTTGAGGCCGATGACCAGGCTGGCCAGCGCATAGGCGTCATCGACATTGTCGCCGATGGTGACGCGGCCCTTGAATTTGGGATCGGCGAAAATCTTCAGCGACTGCGCTTCCTCCGCCGTGACCTTGTCGGTGCGGTAGAGCAGCGAAGTGTTGCCCCAGTCGAACGGCATGAACCAGGCCTTGCCGTCGGCGGTGACGGCGAGATCCTTCATCGCCATGATGCCGGGATTGAGATCCTTCCAGCCGGCGATCCGGGAGGTGTCGAGCGGTTGCAGAATGCCGGCCGCGCGCCACTTGGTCACGCTTTGCGAGCAGGGGTGGGCGATGTCGGCCTTGAAGCCGGCGCGCATCTTCTGGAACGCTTCCTCCTCGTCGCCGAAGAAAGCAAAGGTCGGCTCGGCGCCGTATTTGGCGGTGTAGTCGGGGTGCAGCAACGGATCTTCATAGCCTGACCAGTCGAACACGACGAGGTCGCCGCCGCCTTCGGCATAAGCAATCACGGCGCCGGCGCCGACTGTAAGAGCAGCGGCAAGGGCGAGGCGGCGAAGCATGGAATTCATGGCGCGAAACTCCTCATCGCGAAAAGCGGCCGGGCGACGTTACGGAATTTCAGCGGCCTTGGCGAGACCGTCTGCCCGGCGCACTGACAGGCAGACGGAGGAGGCCGGACAGAGCTTTAGTAGCCTGCCTTGATCTTCTCGAATTCGGCGATCATCTTGAGCTTGAGCGACGACGGCACGGGCGATTGGAACAGGGTCTTGTCGACGAATTTCTGCACGTCGTCATAGCCCTTTTCTTTCAGGATCGCCGGGTCGACGCCGGCCATGCCCTTGGCGTTGGCCTGGCCATAACCCCAGTCCTTGACCAGCACCTTGGCGGTCTCGGGATCGTTGATCGCGTTGAGGTAGTCATAGGCCTTGTCGACATTGCCGGGTGCGTCCTTGAACAGCACGTAGCCGCAGACCCAGGTCGAGATGCCTTCGTCCGTATCCTTCTTGGACTTGATCGGCACACCGGCAGCGACGGATTGTACCGTGGCATCGTTCCATGCCCAGGCGAGATCGACCTCGCCGCCGCTCAGCAACTGCACGACGTCGGTGGTATCGGTCCAGTAGGAGCGGACATTTTTGTGCACCTGACGCAGGAAGTCGGAAGCCTGCTTGAACTGGTTGTCCGTCATCTTGGTCCAGTCCTTAAGCCCGATGGCAAGGCTGGCCAGCGCATAGGCGTCGTCGACATTGTCGCCGATTGAGACCCGCCCCTTGAACTTGGGATCGGCGAAGGCCTTCAGCGACTGCACATCCTTCGCGTCGATCTTGTCGGAGTTGTAGGTGAGCTGGGTGTTGCCCCAGTCCCACGGCATGAACCAGGCCTTGCCGTCCGAAGTGGTGGCCAGATCCTTCATCGCCATGATGCCGGGATTGAGATCCTTCCAGCCGGTGATCTTCGAGGTGTCGAGCGGCTGCAGCAGCCCCGCCTCACGCCACTTTGTCACGCTCTGCGAGCAGGGATGGCCAAGATCGGCCTTGAAACCGGAGCGCACTTTCTCGAAGGCTTCGTCCTCGTCGCCGAAGAAGGCGAAGGTCGGCGAGTCGCCGTTCTTCTCGACATATTTGGGGTGGAAGCTCGGGTCCTCATAGCCGGACCAGTCGAACACGATCAGGTCCTTGTCGGCGGCGACCGCAATCGCCGCGGCCGAACCAGCCAGCGTCGCCGTCAGCGCCAATGTCAGTGTCAGGCGTCGGGTTATTCTTTTCATGCTGTTCCATCCTCTTTGTCATTGCATTGCCGACTCGACTGGCCGGCTTCTGGTTATCCGTAGTGCTTGGGAAAGGCGGCTGCGAGGAACGCGTTGGCCGCTTGCAGCGCGGTTTCGCGCGTGGTGTCTTCGGTTCCCATCATCAACCGCAGCCACAGGCCTTCCAACATGGCTGACAGCGCCAGCGCCATCACCTGCGGCTCATAGGCATAGCCGCCGCTCTGCTTGAGCGTCGCGCAGAGGTCGATGAAGACCTGCTGGTAATATGCGTCGCGGGAACTGCTCAGCGCCTGATAGACCGGCCGCGACTTGGCCTCGCCCCAGAAAGCGAGCCAAGCGGCGAGCTTGCGCTTGTTGCAGATCGAGCGGTCGAAGTCGGCCCAAACCAGAATCTGCAATTGGCGGGCTGGGTCATCACCGGCTTTCCGCAGGGCAGCACGCCAATGTGCCGAATACTCGTCATACATATACTGCAGGGTGGCGATCAGCAGCTTCTCTTTGCTCTCGAAATGAAAGTTGACGATGCCGCGCGACAGGCCGGCGCCATCGGCGACATCGGCCATCGTCGTCTCCGCGTAGCCGCGCTTGGCCAGCGAATCGATGGTCGCTTCGATCAGCTGCTGTTGCCTGACCTCCTTCGACGCCTTGCGGCCGCGTTTTTCCGGTTCGGTTTCTCCAGACGTGTCGGAGGATCGCTCTTCGCGCGCAGCTTTCATCGGTGCCGTCATGCTCCACATTGCCGGCTATCCCACGACAGCCGGCTTCCACCCGCGAAGATGAGTGGGACGGTGCTCGCCACTGTCAAGCACCTTCTTCATGGCCTCCCAGGTCTTGATGTTCTTGTCGATATAGGCCGCTCCGACCGCGGCTGCCGCCGTCTCGTAGAGCGGGCCTTTCAGCCTTTCCAGCTCGCCGCGCGCGACCTTGCGATACCAAGAATTGCGGTCTCTGACGGCGACATCGGCAAAGCCGGCGCTGCGCATCGCTTGCGCATAGCGTGCCGGCGAGGCCATGGCGAAGGACAGGCCTTCGGCCGCGACATAGGCCTTCATCTCAGATGACGGCTCGCCGTCATGGCCGATCAGCCAGTCGGAGGCGGCAAAGACGCCGCCCGGTTTCAGCACGCGGAAGATTTCGGCAAACAGCGCGTCCTTGTCGGGCACATGCAAAAGCGCGTCCTTGGAGAACACAACATCGAAGGCGCCATCGGTGAAAGGCAGCGCTCCGGGCGGCGCCTGGACGAAGCTGGCGCGGTCTGAAAGCCCTCGTACAGCAGCCCGCTTTCTGGCCGCCTCGATCACCGGCCGCTCGATGTCGAAGCCGGTGGCATGAGCGGCACCGTGGCGCTCGACCAGATGCAGCGCGATGCCGCCGGAGCCGCAGCCGATGTCGAGGATCGTCTTGCCCCTGAGCGACAGCCCTTCGACCACCCGGTCGACCTCGTCTGGTCCGCCCGGCGACAGATAACCCTCGCCCCACAGCGCCTCGAGGAAGCGGATCGCGGCGTCGTCATATTCCGGCTCGCCATCTGCCGTTTCGATCATCAGACCTTAAGTCCCATCAGCCGAATTGCGCAGGTTCGAATGCCGGCAAAGCGTAGCGTATTAACAGGAAAACGCAATATCATTTGTTGAACATTCATTCAGAATGGCTGGACAGAATAGCCGCTGCCGTGCCAAATTCCGCGCATTCGGCGACAAATCACGCGAAAATGAAGGGTCGAGCACCATGAAGGCTGGGCGCGAATGAAAGCTTGGGATGCGATCGTCATCGGCGGCGGACACAACGGCCTGGTCAACGCCTGCTATTTGCAACGCGCCGGGCTCGACGTGCTGGTGGTGGAAAAGAACGACTGGGTCGGCGGCGCCGCCACCAGCCGCGAGCTGACGCCGGGCTTCCTCTACTCCAACTGCTCCTATGTCTGCTCGCTGTTTCGCCCCGAGATCATGCGCGACCTCGAACTGCCGCGTTTCGGCTTGCAGGTTATTTCCTATGAAGGCGGCGCCGTGTTCACCCGCGACGGCGACTACCTCGCCAACTACCGTGACCACGATGCGCACCGGCGCGAATTCGCCCGCTTCTCCAGGCGCGACGCGGAGGCCTATGACCGCTATTCGCGCGACGTGACGCGGCAGTGCCGTTTCATCCAGCCGCTGCTGATGCGCACCGCACCGGACCCGGCCAGTCTCAAGCCGCGCGACCTCGGAGAGCTTCTCTATCTCGGCAAGAAATTCGTCGGCCTGTCATCAGAAGAAATGGCGCTGACGCTGCGCTTCTGGACCATGTCGATCTCGGAATTCCTCGACGAATATTTTGAGACCGATGTCATCAAGGCGAACTTCGCTTTGTCCGGCATTATCGGTACCGCGCTCGGGCCGATGTCGCCCGGCACAGCCTACGTGCTGCTGCACCATTATATGGGTGAGGTCGACGGCTCGGTCGGCGCCTGGGGCTATGCGCGCGGCGGCATGGGCGCCGTCACCAAGGCGCTCGCCGCTTCATTCAAGGCGTCCGGCGGCGCTATCCGTACCGGCGCCGAGGTCGACCATGTGCTGGTGAGCCGAGGCAAGGCCAAGGGCGTGGTGCTGGCCGGCGGCGAGGAGGTCTACGGCAAGCTCGTCGTCTCCAACGCCGACGTCAAACGCACATTCCTGAAACTGGTCGAGGAGAAGGAACTGCCCGACATTTTCCTGCGGCGGGTCAGGAACTTCAAGATCCGCGGCTCCTCCGGCAAGGTCAACATCGCGCTGGATTCTCTGCCGGAATTCCCGGCACTGCCGAAGGATTCACCCGTTTATCGCGGCGACATGCATTTCACCGATTCCATGGAGCGTATGGAGCGCGCCTATGACGACTGGAAGGCCGGTCGCTGGTCGGCCGACCCATTCCTCGACATGGTCATCCCAACGACGCTCGACCCGACCATGGCGCCGCCGGGCAAGCATTTCATGAGCTGCTTCGTGCAGTACGCACCGCCCAAGGTGAACGGCCGCGACTGGACCGATGCCGACCGCGACGGTTTCGCCGAAAGCGTAGTTGCGCAGATCGCCGAATACTCGCCAGGCTTCCGCGACCGCATCGTCCATATGGAGGTGCGCACGCCGCGCGAGATCGAAGCCGAGGTCGGCCTCACCGAAGGCAACATTTTCCAGGGCGAGCTGACCTTCGACCAGCTGCTGTTCAACCGCCCGGTGCCGGGCTACGCACAATACCGCTCGCCGGTCGGCGGGCTCTATATGTGCGGCTCCTCGACACATCCCGGCGGCGGCGTCATGGGCGCACCGGGCCGCAATGCGGCAGCCGAGATCCTGCGCGACCTCGCCAAATCGACCTCCCATATGAGCCCGGCCCATGACGTCATTTGATGCCATCATCATAGGCGGCGGCCATAACGGCCTTGTCGCTGCCGCCACTCTGGCGAAAGCCGGCCGCAAGGTGCTGGTGCTGGAAGCGGCCGGCGATGTCGGCGGCGCGGCGCGCACCGAAGAGTTTGCGCCAGGTTTTCGGGTCTCCTCGATCGCGCATGTGCTGAACCGCCTGCACCCCGACGTGGTGAAGACATTGGAGCTGGAGAAACACGGGCTGCAGGTCACCCGCGCAGACTTCATTCCGTCGGTCGCCTTGGCGAGGGACGGCCCGCCGCTTGTCCTCCATGGCGCCTATGGCGAAGTGCTGACCGGCTCCACTCCGTCCGAGCAGTCCGCCTGGAAGGAATTGCGCGCGCAACTCATGCGCTATGCCGGCATCCTGAAACCGTTCCTGTCGCGGCGCCCGCCCGATCTCGGTGGCATGTCCCTGCTTGAAACCGCAGCGCTCGGCCAGACGGCCGTGGCGCTGAAAAAGCTCGGCAAGGAAGACATGCGCGATTTCCTGCGGGTGCTCCTGTTGAACGTCGCCGACCTGCTCGACGAACAGCTTGCCGATCTCAGGCTGAAGGGCCTGCTTGCCTTCGACGCCACGCTTGGCAGCCACCTCGGCCCGCGTTCGCCGACCTCGCTGCTTGGCCTCTATTACCGGCTGGCCGGCGAGACTGACGGTGCGGCCGGGGCACAGATGCTGCCGAAAGGTGGTATGGGTGCGGTCGTTGCCGCCATTCGCGCGGCGGCGGAGAAAGCCGGCGTCACCATCCGCACGGCAGCGCCCGTGGCCAGAATAGTCGTCGACAAAGGGCGCGCCCTCGGCGTGACCCTCGACGGCGGCGAGGTGCTGCACGCCAGAACGATCGTCTCCGCCATCAACCCGGCGACGACCATGCTCGATCTCGTCGGCCCGCGCGAGATCGACACGGGTTTCGTGCGCAAGGTAAAGAACATCCGCATGAGGGGCGACGCGGCGAAGCTCCATCTGGCGCTCGAACGGCAACCGCAATTTTCCGGCGTCGGCGCCGATAATCACAAGGGCCGTCTGGTCATCGCGCCCTCGGCCGACCATGTCGAGCGCGCCTTCAACCCGTCAAAATATGGCGAGTTCTCAGCCGAACCGGTGATGGAGATCACACTGCCGTCGCTCTCCGACCCGTCGCTCGCGCCAAGCGGCGCCTACGTGCTGTCGGCGATCGTGCAATACGCGCCTTATGCGCTGAAAGAGGGTTGGGATGCCGGCAAGCCGAAATTCCTCAAGGCTGTTATGGCGCAGCTCGAAGCGTACGCCCCCGGTATCGGCAAGTCCGTGCTGCATGCCGAGCTTTTGACGCCAGCCGATATCGAAGCCAATTGCCGCATGCCGGGCGGCCATTGGCACCACGGCGAATTGCAGGCCGACCAGATGTTGATGTCGCGGCCCGTCTCCGGCTGGTCAGGCTACGACACGCCGATCGAGGGGCTGTTCCTGGCCGGCGCCGGTTCGCATCCGGGCGGCGGCGTTTCGGGTGCTCCCGGTTTGAATGCGGCGCGGCGCATCATCGCGATGAAGGGATGATCTGATGTTTCAGCCAGTCAACGCCGCACTTTACGGCGAAGGAATGCCGTCATGACGAGTCCGATCAACAACGCCGCCCGCACCACAGCGCAGTCGCATTTCCGCACACTGCGTCTCGGCACGCCGTTCCAGCCGCGCATCGATGCGCTGGCCAAAACTCAGGACTGGTACAATTGGGCCGGCTATCGCGCGCCGCATTCGCTGTGGGACGAGGAACTCGAATATTTCGCCATCCGCAGCCAGGCGGCTTTGTTCGACATCTCGCCGATGACCAAATACCGCATCGAGGGGCCGGATGCCGAAGCCTTCCTCGATCGCGTCACGCTGCGCGATGTCACCAAGCTGAAACCGGGCCGCGTCCACTACACCGCATGGTGCGACGACGAAGGTTTTGTCCTCGATGACGGCACGCTGTTCCGGCTGTCGCCGACCCGCTTCCGCCTGTGTTCGCAGGAGCGGCACCTGCCCTGGCTGCTGGACAGCGCGACCGGCTTCGAGGTGACAGTCGAGGAAGAGACTGGAAGCGTCGCTGGTCTCGCTCTGCAAGGCCCAACCTCCTTCGCCGTGCTGCACGAGGCGGGTTTCGCCGGCGTTGAAAAACTCAAAGTGTTCGATCTCGCCGAATTCCCGCACGATGGCGGCACTATCACCATCTCGCGCACCGGCTTCACCGGCGATCTCGGCTACGAACTGTTCGTGCCGGCCGAAAAAGCGCTCAGCCTCTGGGACCGCCTGATGACGGCAGGCGAACTGCGCGGCATCCGCGCCATCGGCTACGCCGCCCTCAACCGCGCCCGGCTGGAAGCCGGCCTGATCGTCGCCAATGCCGACTTCACCACCGCAGACCATGCCATTCGCGCCGACCGTCTGCGCATGCAGGACGAGATCGGTCTCGGCTGTATGGTCGCCCTGGGAAAAGGCCATTTCAATGGCCGCCGCGCCATGCTCGAAGCCCGTGCCAAACGCAAGCTGCTTTACGTGCTGGTCGGGCTGGAGATCGAAGGCAACATCCCGGCCGAACACGCCATCGTCTATCACAAGAAGCATCAGGATGTCGGCCTGGTCAGCGCCGCCATGTGGTCGCCGATGGCCAAGCGCAACATTGCCATCGCCTCGCTGACGCGTCCCTATGGTGATACGATGGTGGAAGACCTCTGGGTCGAGATCTACGCCATGCGCGAGTTGCAGTATCAGAAGCTGATGAAGCGGGCCAAGGTGGTGGCCCGTCCCTTCATCAAGCTCGACCGCCGCACCGCCAATCCACCGGCGGATTTCTGACTATGGCCGACCAACAAGATGATGCGGCGGAAGCCGCAGAACAGTGGCAGCTGGTCAACACGCCGCTCGGCGAGAAATGGTCGGGTCGCACCCGCTATGCCGCCGCCTTGTACTTCTACAAGCGCGGCGAAATGAGCGCCGAGACGCTCGAAGTCTACCGCATCTGCGCGCGGCTGGACTGGGAGAACCCGCTGCCGATGATCAGGGATCGCGGCGGCCAGGATTGGCTGAAGCGCATGGGCGCTTAAGCCTCAGCCTATGGTTCTTTCGAGAACGCTCAGCCAGTTGCGATAGGCGATCTTCTCGATCAACGCGCGTCCGAAACCGCGCGCGGCCAGCGCATCTATCAGCTTCGGCAGACCGGCAACGTCGCCGATGACGGCCGGAATCATCGCCCCGTCGAAATCCGAGCCGAGACCGACGCCGTCCTCGCCCAGCGCCTGCAGCAGCGAGTCGACATGGCGCACCATGATGTCGAGGCTGGTGTCCGAATTCGTCCGTCCGTCTTCACGCAGGAAGCCGGTGGCGAAGTTGAGCCCGACCATGCCGCCGGTCTCGCGGATAGCGCCGAGCTGCCAGTCCGTCAGGTTGCGCGAATGGGTGCACAGCGCATGCACGTTGGAATGAGTGGCGACCAGCGGCGCATCGCTGAGCGCGGCGACATCGCGAAAGCCCTTTTCGTTGAGATGTGACAGGTCGACCATGATCTTGAGCTGATTGCAGGCCTTGACCAGCGCCTTGCCGGCATCGGTCAGCCCCGGTCCGGTATCGGGCGACGACGGAAAGCGGAACGGGACGCCATGGCCGAAGGCGTTGGGTCGGCTCCAGACAATGCCGAGCGAGCGCAGGCCGGCTTCGTAGAGCACGTCGAGCAAGGTAAGTTCGGGATCGATCGCCTCGACGCCTTCGATGTGAAACACCGCCGCGATCGAACCTTTCGCCATCGCCTCGCGAATGTCGCCGGCACTGCGGCAGACGGTCAGCGCCCCCGCTCGCTCCAGCCGAAACAGGATCGAGGCCATGCCGATGGTGGAATTGAGCGCATCAGCGCGTGGCAGTTCCGGCGGCAATGGCTCATTGTCGCTCGGCGCCGGCGGCACCGCAGAGCGTTTGCTCTTCTCGACCGGCGGTGGAAAGATCGCGAACATGCCGCCGGCAAAGCCGCCCTTCTTGGCGCGCGGCAGATCTATATGACCGCCCTGCGTCCCCTCGATGAACAGCTTTTCGACGTCTGTGTCTTTCGACTGGTACAGTCGCAGCAGCGTGTCGTTGTGGCCGTCGAAGACGGGGACGAGATCGGGTTCGGTCATTAGGAAGCCATTCGGTCAATTGGCAGGAGCGGACGAACCGCGGCGAACTGTGTACTTAGGCAAGAAGGCCGAACTGCGCAAATGCCAGAGAGGTGTTCGCTCTTGTGGCTGAGCGACTCCGACCACCTGCCGGGTCCCCGCTGCTTCGCAGCGTCCCGGCGTTCGCCGGCCTTTCATCGTGCCACTGGCACGATGAATTCGCCTTCGGCGACCGGCAACTCACCCCACAAGGGAAGAAGGGAAAAAGGTCTATTGCTTCAGCACATCCGCCCATTCCGGATGGCGGCGGAACTGGGCGTTGGCGAAGGGGCAGAGCGGGATGATCTTCTTGCCCACTGCCCGCGCATCCTCGACGGCGCGGGTGACGAGCCGAAGGCCGGCGCCCTGGCCGCGAAACACGTCCGGCACTTCGGTGTGATCGATGATGATCTGGTGCTCGCCGACCTTGGTAAAGGTCATCTCCGCCTCGGCGCCGCCGGGTCCGCGCAGCACATAACGTCCCTTCGAGCCGCGGTCCTCGAGTTCGATCTCAGGCAATTCGTCAGGCATCGCTTGCTCCTTCAACCGGCACGGCAGCGAAAAGCCGCCTTGCCGCTTCGATCTCGTTTGGCCGAATTTCGTGGCCGCCATCGTGCCACTCCACTGTGACATCGGCGCTATCGGCACGCAAATAGGCTTCCAGCCGCGACGTCAGATTGGGCGGGCAAATCGGATCGCGTTTGCCGGCGGTGACCAGGATGCGGCGTCCGGCAAGGCTGCCCTGCACCTGCGGTTCGAACGGGATCAGCGGGTGCATCAGCACCGCCGCATCGAACAGCTCGGGCGCGGCGAACACTACGGACGCCAGGATGTTGGCGCCGTTGGAATAGCCGAGACCCAAGACCGAAGATGGCCTTGCCGCTGCCACCTGCGCCTTGATGAAACCGGCCATCTTGCCGGTCGCCCGCGCGAGGTCGTCCATGTCGTAGACGCCCTCGCCGGTGCGGCGGAAGAAACGCGCCGCACCATGCTCGGAAACATCGCCGCGCGGCGATACGATCGTCGCCTGTGGCGCGAGGTCGCGCCCGAGCGACAGCAGCTGGCTCTCGTCCGCGCCGGTGCCGTGAAAGACGAAGAGCAGCGGGCCGCCGGGCGAACCCGGCAGCGCCTTATGGATGTAAGCTTCCTTGCTCATCGTCTCAGCCTTCCAGCTTCTGCAGATGCTCTTCAAGATAGGGCCGCAGATGCTGGTGCTGCGTCGGCAGTTTCAGGGCTTCGCCGAGATGGGCGGTGTCCTCGTCGCGGTCGAAGCCCGGCTCATTGGTAGCGACTTCGAACAGCACGCCGCCCGGCGTTCGGAAGTAGATCGCCCAGAAATAGTCGCGGTCGATTACCGGCGTTACGCCATAACCCGTATCGATCAGCGCCTTGCGCACTTCGAGTTGCTGGGCGCGGTTCTCCACCGCGAAGGCGACATGGTGGACCGAGCCGGCGCCGAGATTGGCAAAGCCCGCGGTAGGCAGCGATTCGATATCGACGACATCAGCGCCGTTGCCGTTCTTGATGGCGAGCCGGCTGACACTGCCGGACTTGTCCACTTGCTCATAGCCCATGAACTTCAACAGCTCTTCCGTGGCGCCACCATCCTTCAATCTGAGCGAGACCGAGTGGAAGCCGCGTATCGCCTCATCAGCGGGAATGCCGCCTTTCAACCATGGCGCGCGGCTGTCCGCCTTGTCTTCGACCAGCGCGAAACCGTCGCCGTCGGGACCGGCGAAGGCCAGCCGCTTCTCGCCGAACGTCTCTTCGCGGGAGACACCCGCAACGCCTTCATCGGCGAAGCGCTTTTCCCAATAGCCGAGCGTGCCGGCCGGCACCGAATAGGCCGTGGTACCGACCTCGCCGACGCCGTGGCGGCCCCTGGCAATGTCCGGGAACGGAAAATAGGTCATCACCGAGCCGGGCGTACCGTGCTCGTCACCATAATAGAGGTGATAGACATCTGGCGCGTCGAAGTTGACGGTCTTCTTGACCCGGCGCAGGCCGAGCTTGTGCGTGAAGAAATCATTGTTCTGGCGCGCATCGCCGGCCATCGACGTCACGTGATGCAGGCCCTTGATCTGGTCGAGCATTGGTCTTGCTCCTTCCCTTGGGTTTGCGGCCCTTGCCGCTGTCCACGCCTATATGAGGGGCCGCCCAACAATGGCAAAGGCGGCAAACTCAGAATGGACTGTATCCCAATAGTGAACAGCAGGAAATTTTCGTTCACCATTTAAGCAAGACCGACAGGCTTGCGCCGCAGCCAAATTCCGGTTCATTGAACGTCTTCCCGACGTGACAGGATAGAGCATTGGCCGCGAAAAGCAGACGCCCGAACATCCTATTGATCTCCTGCGACCAATGGCGGGGCGATTGCCTGTCGGCTGCCGGCCATCCCGTGGTGAAGACGCCGAATGCCGATGCGCTCGCCGCCGAAGGCGTCCGTTTCAAGCGGCATTACGGCGGCGCGGCTCCCTGCTCGCCGGCCCGCGCGTGCCTCTACACCGGCCTTTACCAGATGAACAATCGCGTTTGCCGCAACGGCACGCCGCTCGACGCCCGCCACGGCAACATGGCGCTTTCGGCCCGCGCCCTCGGCTATGATCCGACTTTGTTCGGCTACACCGACGTCTCGCCCGATCCGCGCACGATGGCGCCGGGCGATCCCCGGCTGAAAAGCTATGAGGGCGTGCTGCCCGGCTTCAGCGTGCGCCAGTTCCTGCCTGAGCATCAGAAACCATGGCTGTCATGGCTGAAGGCACGTGGCGTCGACACCAGCGCGGGCTCTCCCGGCATTCACCGTCCCGTGGGCGGGGAAGCGGGCGACGCCGTGACCAATGCGCCGCCTGTTTATTCCAGGGACGAGACGCCGACCGCTTTTCTTGCCGGCGAATTCATTCGCTGGCTAGACGAACAGGATGCGCCATGGTTCGCGCATGTCTCCTTCATCAGCCCGCATCCGCCCTTTGTCGTGCCGCAGCCCTACAACACGCTGTATGATCCGGCGGACGGACCGCCCTTCCGCCGTGCCGAGACTTGGCAGGCAGAGGCGCAAAGGCATCCCTATCTGGCTTACGACCTTGGTCGCCAGAAGCGGAGAAGCTTCCGCCCCGGCACCGACGGCCACGTGCGCGATTGGGGCGACGACAACATCCGGGCCATCCGCGCGATCTATTACGGCATGATCTCGGAGATCGACGCGCAGCTTGGCCGCATCTGGCAAGCGATCAAGAGGGCGAATGCATGGGATGACACCATCATCGTGCTGACTTCGGATCACGCCGAGATGATGGGCGACCATTTCATGCTGGGCAAAGGCGGCTTCTTCGACGGCAGCTATCACATCCCATTGATCGTGCGCGACCCGGGTCACGGCAATGCAGCCGGCTCGACCGTCAACCACTTCACCGAGGCCGTCGACATCTTCCCGACCTTGCTCGATCTGCTGGACGCCGACGCCCATCTGCATCTCGACGGCCGCTCGCTAAAACCGTTCCTGCAAGATGAACCGGCTAAGGATTGGCGCGACGCGGCGCATTGGGAGTTCGATTTCCGCTCGATTGCCAGCGGTGAGGCCGAACGGCATTTCGGCATCGGCTCGCGCCAGTGCAACCTCGCCGTCATCCGTACGGAAAAATTCAAATACGTACATTGCGGCGGCGGCCTGCCGCCGCTGCTCTTCGACATGGCGAAAGATCCCGGCGAACTGATCAACGTCGCCGCTGACCCGGCCTACCTCAGCGTGCGGCTTGAATTTGCCGAGCGGCTGCTTGCGTGGCGCGCCGAGCATCTTGACCAGTCGTTGGCGCTTGCAGAGCTGACGGACGAAGGGGTGGTGGGTATGTGGGTATGTGGGTAGGCAGTAGCAGTAGGCAGTAGGCAGTAGGCAGTAGGCAGTAGGCAGTAGAATGTTCTGGAGGCCTGATGCCCTCGTCACTCGGTTTCGCCTACTGCCCAATCCCTACTGCCTATTCCCTTACTGTACCATCATCCGCTGCTGATCGCGCTTCTCGGCATAGCTGCCCTTGTCATAGGCGGCCTGCGCCTGCAGCTGCTCCTTGGTGAAGTTGGTGTAGAGATAATTGTTGCCGTCCTTGTCGGTCATGAACTTGAGCTTGTCCATGCCGACCGCGACCTCCTTGGCGCCGATGCCTAGAAAGCCGCCGACATCGATGATGACGGCATCCGGCTTGCTGTCGGGCGTGAGCACGACGTCGCCGATCTCGCCGACCTTGGCGTCGTTGGCGCCATAGACGGTGGTGCCCTTCAGGTCGTCGCCTCTGATGTTACCGACCGGCATTTCTGTCAGTGTGGACTTGTCGATCGCTGCCGTTTGCGTCGGATCGGTGGCTTTTGTACCGGCCGGAGCTTCCGCGGTCTTGTCCGCGGGCTGAGCATTGTCAGCCGGTGCAACGGCCGTCGGGGCAGCCGGAGCAGTCGGTTGCGTCGCGTCGGACGTTGTCGTCACCGGCGCCGGATCATAGGGCTTGCGGTCGAAATCAGGCTGCGCCTGCAGTTCCTCCTTGGTGGTCTGCGCCACCAGCCAGCGATCGCCGTTCTTTTCGGCCCACTGCGCCTTGGCGAAATCATAGGTGACATTCTTTTCACCCATGCCAAGGAAGCCGCCGACGCCGATCACCAGCGACTGCGCCTTGCCATCCTTGGTCAGCACGATGTCGTTGACGTCGCCGATATTCTGGGCATCGTCGCCAGTGCCATTGTAGACATTCTCGCCGATGATGTTGGTTGCGAGATTGCCGTCAGCGCGTTTCACCGCCGGTTCTGACGGCGCGGCGTTGAGATCAACCGGCTTCTGCGGGTCGTTCTGCGCCGTGGAAGCAGTGGCCGGGGCCGGATCGTAGGGCTTGCGGTCGAAATCGGGCAGCGCCGTCAACGCTTCTTTCGTCGTCTCGGCGACGAGCCAGCGGTCACCATTCCTCTCGACCCATTGCAACTTGCCGTAGTCGAAGGCGACGTTCTTGCTGCCTATGCCGAGGAAGCCGCCAACGCCGATAATGGCGGATTTCGCCTGGCCGTTTTCATCGAGGACGACGTCGCTGACGTCACCGATCTTCTGCGCATCGTCGCCAGTGCCATTGTACACCGACTCGCCGATGATATTGGTCATCAGCGCGCCGTCGGCCTGTTGCGGCGCCGGCGCGATGGTGGCAGGGGCTTCAGCCGGCGCTGGGGTCGTCGCCGGGGTCGTCGTTGACTGCGCAAACGCACCGGTAGCGATCAGCGTTGCGAGTGCGGTCGTCGCGAACAGTGTGCGGATCATGATTAAGTCTCCTCTTGCGTGATCTCGTGCGCGCCGCAATCGGCAAACCACTTGCCGGGAGACCGAAGGCGGCGCCTCCAATGGGATCACAACGTTGTGACAAGGCGCTTGTTCCGAAAAAACGGGAGCATCGAAATACCCTGGGCAAGTCCGCGGAATCGCCCGACATTCCCGCCCGGCCGATGGAACCTTTGCCAAGCTTGCCCGTTTCAGCCTGCGGCTGGCATTCCGGCCGCTAAAAAAGAATACGGAGTGGGGCATGCGATTTGCAGCGGTGCTGAACCGGGACGGCGGCACCTTGCGGACCACCGATCTTTCAGCGCTAACCGACCGGATGCGCCAGACGCTCGAGGCGGCTGGTCACTCCATCGAGATCGACATCGTCGCCGGCAAGGAGATTGTCGCGGCGCTCGACAAGGTCGCCGCGCGGCGCGACTTCGACGTCGTGCTGGCCGGTGGCGGCGACGGCACCATTTCGGCCGCCGCGGGGCGGCTGATGAATGGCAAGAAGGCGCTGGCCGTCCTGCCTGCAGGAACAATGAACCTGTTCGCCCGCGGCCTTGGAATTCCGCAGACCATCGATGGCGCGCTGAAGTCCTTTGCCGACGGCGAGATCATGGCGGTCGATATCGCGAGCGCGAATGGCCGGCCGTTCGTGCATCAGTTCTCGATCGGACTGCACGCCAGGATGGTGAAGCTGCGCGACAATATGGAATTCGCCTCGCGCCTGGGAAAGATTCGCGCTTCGGCCAAGGCCGCCTGGACTACGATCAACAATCCTCCCGCCATGAAGGTGACATTGACGGTCGGCGAAGCCGAGATCGTGACCCGCATCAGTGGCATCGGCATTTCCAACAATCTGTTTGGCGAAGGCCATCTGCCTTATGCCGACAATCCTGCCGGCGGCGTGCTCGGCATCTATGTCACCGTGGCGCGGCAGCGTGGCGAGCTGGTCAGGGCGCTCTTCGACATGGCTCGAGGCAGGTGGCGCGACAGCGATCATGTCGAAACTCATCAGGCCGACAAGGCAATCGTGAAGATCCATACCGGGAGCAAGAAATTCGGCGCCGTCATCGACGGCGAACTGGTCAAGCTGGAGCGCGAAACGACAATCCAGATCCACCCTGGCGCACTGAACGTCCTGGTTCCGGCGCAAGCCGCCCAGGCGAAGGCCGCCTGATGCGATTACGGATGACGCGGAAAACCCTAGCCGCCCGACTGCCCCTCGCCGGCTGGCGCGCTCTGGTTGGCCGGCGCGCTCTGGCCGGTGGGCTGCCCCTGGCCTTCAGGGGTATCTGGATCGATCTTTTGGCCATAAATCTCGGCCGCTCCCCAAGCAATGAAAGCCAGGAGCAACGCGGCGACCAATATGCGCAGGCCGTGCCAACCCCAGCGCCCCTGACGGGCTTTGTTTTCAGGGGCGATCTTGATCATTGGCGACGTTCCTATCGCGCAACCGGGATGGTTGATAAAACCATCGCAAGCGAAACATGGTGGGGTAACGATTGCTTGCTACAAAAGTTCCGGCGCGCGACGACGGCCGCGCGAGATGCGCGCCACCGCAGGTGGGGCCTGCAAGCGAGGGGGCTTGGTGGATAGCAAGGTGGCGAAGCAGGCTGGTTTGCCGGTTGAGGTCCGCCGCGCCGTGGCGGCGCCGGAGCGGCTTGCCGTACTGCATAGGCTTGACGCGATCGACACCGACTCCGATCCCGACTTCGATCGCATCACCGGCCTTGCCGCAGCCGTGATGCAGGCGCCGATCGCGCTCGTCACGCTGCTCGACACCGAACGACAGTGGTTCAAATCCTGTGTCGGCTTCAACGAGACCGAAACCGCGACCGACATATCGTTCTGCGCCCATACCATTGCCGCCGGCGACGAGCCCATGGTGGTGCCGGATGCCAGCATCGACCCTCGCTTCTCCGGCAACCCGCTGGTCACCGGCGAACACCATGTCCGCTTTTATGTCGGCGCGCCGATGGTGGTCGCCGGCGCGCGCGTCGGTACGGTGTGCGTACTCGACCGTGAGCCGCATGAATTTCCGTCCGCTGCCGCGCTCGATCATTTGAAATCGCTGGCCAGCCTCGCCGCCAGCCTGTTTACCCTCAAGGACGCCACCCGCAGCGGCGCCATTGCCACGGCTGCTTTGGCGCAGGAGGAAAAGCGCCGAGCCATAGCGCTCGATGCCGCCTCGCTCGCCAGTTGGGCCTGGGATATCCGCACCGACATGATCGAATGCGACGTGCGTTTGTCGGAGCTGTTCAACCTGCCGCGTTCGAACCGGCTGCGGGCGCGCGACATTTTGGCCGCCATCGACCCGCGCGACGTCTACCAGACCGAGACGCGCTTTCGCGATGCCCTGACCGGCAGCGACGACTATTTCGGCGAATACCGGGTCAAAGGCTTCGATCCGCCGCGCTGGATAGTCACCCGCGGCCGCGTCATCGAGCGCGACGGCGAAGGCAAGCCGACGCTTATCTTTGGCGTCAACTACGACATCTCGGAACGCAAGCTCGGCGAGGACCGGCAAAGGCTGCTGCTGCGTGAGCTCAACCATCGGGTCAAGAACACGCTGGCCACGGTGCAGGCGCTGGCGACGCAGACCGTTCGCCACGCTCGCCGCCCAAGCGAATTCCTGGAAGCCTTCGGCGCCAGGCTGCAGGCGCTGGGCGCTGCCCATAACCTGCTGTCGGATCGCGAATGGCGCGGCATCGGTATTCGCGAACTGATGCAGATCGAGGTCAAGCCGTTCGATTCGGCAGAACGGCCGCGCATCGTGATCTCCGGTCCGGAGCTGCTGCTTTCGCCTGACCAGGCGGTGGGGCTCGGCCTGATCATGCACGAACTGGCCAGCAACGCGCTGCAATACGGATCGCTGTCGGTTGGCTCGGGGAAGGTCGATGTCGACTGGAAGGCGGCGGGCAAGAAAGGCGCGCGCCGCCTTGTGCTGACCTGGAGCGAAAGCGGCGGGCCGAAAGTCGACCCGCCGGAACGCCAGGGCTTCGGCTCTATCCTGATCCGCCGCAGCCTCGCCAAGGTTTTATCGAGCGAAGTGACCCACGAATTCCGCAGCGAAGGCGTGTTCGCCGAAATATCGATGCCGCTTGAAGATCTGCCGGCTTAAAGCGCGTCACGCTGAAACGGATTCATACGACGCGCTTTAAGTCTTTGTTTTGATGCATGTCGTTGTCCCAGAACCGCGGCACACTTCTGGGCGACATGCATTAAAAGCGATTCCAGAAGTGCGAAGCGGTTTTCCCGGGAACAGCGTATCAGCGCGACGCGCTTTAGTCGGCTTCGCTGTCTGGATCGCCCGGATCCGGCTTGACGTTCTCACGGTAGATGGCATAGGCCGCGAGCGCGATCATCGGGCCGAGAATGACGCCCTTCCCGCCTTTCCCCTTGAGCAAGGCCGGCAGCACGGCAAGCGCCGCGGTGATACCGAGCGCCTTCAGGTCGGCATTGCGCCTTCGCGCACGTCGGCGTGCACGCGTTCCAGCCGCAAGTTGATGAATGAGCACGATAAGCCCGGCCAGTACCAGGAGACCAGCGGCGAAGCCAAGACAGGCGGCCATCGAGCCATAACGGTCAGCCGCCCAGATGTAGGCCGCCCCCAGGAGAAACCCGAGGCCGCACAGGGCAGCCACGGCGGCGAGCCCGTAGACAATTGCCGCCGTGCGCGCGCGGCGCATGGCGGCAATGGCTTCACCCGAGGCCAAGGCCGAGATAAGCGGTGCCAGCATGCCCATCTCTGTCGAAACTAGCGCCGGGCAAGAAGCGCAAACAGGAAGCCGACGCCGGCCGCGATCGCCAGTGAAGTGACCGGCTTCTCGCGCACATTGGCCGTGATCTGGGCCTCAAGATCCTTGGCGTTGCCACGCAGGCTGTCGAAGACGGCTTCGCCCTGCGCGCGCAACTGGTCGACGCCTTCGGCAGCAGCGCGCCGCGCCGTGCCGTAACCATGTTCGCCGGTCTTGGCCAATTGCTTGGTCAACTTTTCGATATCCGCCTTCAACTGCCGAATGTCGGCTTCCAGGTCGGCGTTCGTCTGACTTTCGTTGGCGGTTTTTCCTGCGGCAGTTGCCATTCTAAACTCCTTGCGTTTGCTTGGCTTCAAACGCCCGACACACGTCATGGTTCCGAAATCGGAGACCGTATCCATGAAAGGGTGTTTGCAAGTGCGAGTCCAGCCCCAGATGGAGGCCTGCCTGTCAGATCAGTGGCCGACGGCCTTCGCTTAGGCCCTCCCAGCGCGCGAGATCCTTCAGCCCCTCCCCGTCGATCACTTCGCAACCGCCGTCGCGCCAGGCGATCAGCTTGCGATCGATGAGCTTGCGGATCGTCTTGTTGGTGTGGACCAGCGACAGGCCGAGCGTATCGGCGACATGCTGCTGGGTAATCGGGATTTGCACCGGCGCCTTGCCGTTGAGCCCGACTGCCGCCGCGCGGCTGGCGATGAAGGCAATGAGATAGGCGGTGCGCTCGACCGCCGTGCGCCGACCGACGCTGAGCAGGTTCTCGTCCAGCATGCGCTCCTCGCGCGACGCCAGCCAGGTAATGTCGTAAGCAAGGCCCGGATGGTTGCGGTAGAGCTCGTGCAGGTTTTCACGCTCGAAGACGCACAACAGCATGGGCGACAGCGCCTCGACCGAGTGCTGCATTTCGCCCATCAGGCTGCCCTGCAGCCCGATAAGATCGCCGGGCATGGAGTAGTTCAGGATCTGGCGCCTGCCGTCCGACAATAGTTTGTAGCGGAAGGCCCAGCCCGAAAGCACGGTGTAGAGATGAGCACTTTGGCTGCCTTCGACCAGCACTGTGGCGCCCTTGTCGACGGCCAGTTCGCCCTTCTTGAACATGCTGACATAGGCAAGCTCCTGCTTCTCGAATTCCCGGAACACCGGCAATGGCCGAAGCGGGCAGATCTCGCATGGGTACTGACGGCTGGAAAACGAACGACCATTCTGGCCAGACATTTCGATCCCTCTTTCGAAAGTCTCTTGCCAGAGACTGAGTGCTACGCCTTTGCAAGGCCGCGGTTCCGCTGCCGATGGCATGTCTTTTTTAAATGACAGGATGGCAAATAGCGATCATGACTCGCTACACTCCACTGAGGCGAATTCGAAGCTCGCTTGTGGAGTAGAGCCGGTGGGCGAACTTTTCGGATTAAGGCCTGACCGATCCCCCAAGGTCCGCGATGCGGTTGACTGGAGTCACTGTACCCGATGCTGCAAGAATTGAGGAGAGATTGCCAAGTGCCGCCATTGCTTGAGGGATTGCGAATTCTTGTCTTGGAGGATGAATTCCTGATCGCCATGGATGTCGAGCAGCTTTGCCGCGACCATGGCGCGAACGACGTAGTGATTGCCCGCGCTCTGGCCGAGATCGATGAGCAGAAGGTCGTTGGCGAGTTCGACGCCGCTATCGTGGACCTCATGCTGGGCGGAACGTCCACACTCGATTTCGCCGCGCGGCTGCGCCAATCGGGCCTGCCGTTTGTCTTTGCCTCCGGCTATTCGGACCCCGATGAGATCAAAGGGTCTTTTCCCGGCATCCGCCTGGTCACCAAGCCTTATTCGGGGACCGATCTCGTCGAGGCTCTGGCGGCGGCCTGCGGCCGCGCGCCAGTCTGAGATATCTTCGATGCGTACGTGTAAAGAGCCCAGGCCCGCAAACGGGGCCTCCGCCGTCAGGCAGCGTTTGAACCCGTCACCTGGGACGAGATCGCGTCCGGCCCGTATTCGTCTTCGCCGGAGATTTTGAGGATCTCCTGCAACCGCGTGCGGGCCCGGCTGACCCGGCTCTTGATCGTTCCGACCGCACAGCCGCAGATTTCGGCGGCCTCTTCATAGGAAAAGCCTGAAGCGCCGATGAGGATGATGGCTTCGCGCTGGTCCTCGGGGAGTTGCTCGAGCGCGCCGCGGAAATCCTTGAGGTCAAGCTGGCCGTGCTGAGCCGGATGAACGGCAAGCCTGGCCGTCATGATGCCGTCGCTGTCCTGCACCTCGCGGCCGCGCTTGCGCATCTGGGAATAGAACTCGTTGCGCAGGATGGTGAACAGCCATGCCTTGAGATTGGTGCCGGGCTGAAAGCTCTCATGCTTGTCCCAAGCCTTGACCAGCGTCTCCTGCACCAGATCGTCGGCCTTGTCGGCATTCTGCGTCAGCGACACGGCAAAGGCCCGCAGGCTCGGGATCGAGCCGAGCAGGTCGGTCTTGAACCCTTGTGAGACAGCTGCCATGCCTCAGTCCTTCTTCTGTGCAGGTTCGGCCTTTTCCAATTGGCTGAGCAACTGGGCAAAGCGATCCGGCACATTGTCCGAGACCAGCTCGTCATAATATTGTTTGAGTTTGCGGCCGATTTCCGAATTCGCCCCGAGCGGGTCGCCGGAATTGGCCCGGCGCCTGTCAGCGGCGCCAGCCAGCGTTTCTTTATTCATGTCCTTCATTTCGCCCTTAAATCCAGCGCCCCGAGCCGCCCCATTACACAACGCAAAGCGGCCCCCTCGTCTGGTTGCCCATCGCACCACAAACGTCGCCCGTACGGTTTCGTTCCACAAGTCTCGGAACTTTTTCGCAAAACCCGCGTTTGGGTGTTGGGGCTTGCAATCAGCTTGACCTGCAATCTATGCAATCACGTCATCTGAGGGAGACGTCTACCATGAGCCTTTCCGCAACCATCGCTCCGCACCTGCCGTTCCTGCGCCGCTTTTCACGCGCCGTATCCGGATCGCAGGAGAGTGGCGATGCGCTGGTCGCCGCGATGCTCGAAGCCATCATCGCCGACGTCGACATCTTCCCGCAAGCGTCAAGCGACCGCATCGCGCTCTACAAGGTATTCGCCAAACTGTTCACCTCCATTGCCATCCGCGTTCCGCAGGAGCAGGCACAATCGGCATGGGAGCAGCGCGCCGCCGCCAATCTGAACGCCATTGCGCCACGGCCACGCCAGGCTTTCCTGCTGGTCGCGGTCGAAGGCTTCGGTGAAGACGAGGCAGCTGAAATTCTCGATGTCGACGCCAAGGAATTCTCCGAACTGCTTGCCCAGGCGAGCAACGAGATCTCTCGCCAGGTGGCGACCGATGTGCTGATCATCGAGGACGAGCCGCTGATCGCCATGGACATCGAGGAAATGGTCGAGAGCCTCGGCCACCACGTGGTCGGAACCGCGCGCACCCATACCGAGGCGGTGGCGATGTTCGGCAAGACAAGGCCGAAGATGGTGCTGGCCGACATTCAGCTTGCCGATGGCAGCTCGGGTATCGATGCGGTCAACGAAATCCTGTCGTCGACTTCGGTGCCGGTAATCTTCATCACCGCCTTCCCCGAACGTCTGCTGACCGGCGAGCGGCCTGAACCGGCCTTCCTCGTCACCAAGCCGTTCAATCCCGACATGGTCAAGGCGCTGATCAGCCAAGCGCTGTTCTTCGACCGGCAGGCCAAGGCCGCCGCGTGAAGTAGGGCCTTCAATCTCCAACTTTTCGCCGCCTCGCAGCGTTGCCGGCACTGGCGATCGCCTAGCCCGGCGATCGGCGGCTGCCCGTCGCTCCGTATGGGGCGCACGCGCGTGAATCAATTCGCATCCGGGCCTCTTCCAAAGACCTTCTTTTTCGGCAAATGGTGGAACAAACAGCAATCACTCACGTTCTTGATTCAGTATCGGAAGGAGACAGATCATGCTCTACTGGGCGCTCGTATTTCTCGTCGTGGCGATCATCGCCGGCGCGCTTGGTTTCGGCGGCATCGCCGGTACCTCGGCCGGTATCGCGCAAATATTGTTCTTCATCTTTCTCGCCTTCCTCGTCATCTCGCTTCTGGCCGGCCTGTTCAGACGGGCATCGTAGGAGCGGGCGAACACTGGAAGCCGCACCCCTCAAACGGTTTCCAGCCACCGCCGGGCGATGTCCTCCAACGGGACATCGTCCGGCGGACCTTTTCTGGGGACCTACTCAGGAACTGAGTCCAAGTGAATCGTTCGGTCCTGATCAGGTGGACAGGTGATTGATGCGTTCCATTGGCGGAGGCGAGAGCGGACAGGGCGACGAGGTGATCGCACTGCACCCGGCTGAAAGCGGAATGCAGCTTGGCCGGGCCTTGCTTCACGCTCTGCACAATGCCGGCATTTCCGTCCTCTATCAGGATCGTGAATTGAAGACTGTATGGGCCCGCAACATGCGTGCGCCGTGGGTCTCCGACACAGCCGACAGCAACGGCGCGTTGCCACCGGCGCAAGCTGAGCAAATCGCCGCCGCCAAAAGCAATGTGATCGCTTCCGGCAATCCGGAACGCCTTGAACTGAGTGTTCCCACCGGTGATGGCATGCGCTGGTTCCAGGTATGGGTCGATGCCGATCGGGGCAATCGCGGCGACGTGCAGGGCGTCGTCACCACGATGGTGGAAACCACCGAGCAGAAACGCCGCGAACAGACGCTGAAGACGCTGTTGCGCGAAGTCAGCCACCGCTCCAAGAACCTGTTGGCCATCATCCAGAGTATTGCCACCCAGACCGGCCGCTATTCCGAGACACCCGACGATTTCCTGAAGCGCTTTCGCGGCCGCCTGCAGTCACTGGCTTCCTCCCAGGATCTGGTAACGTCGTCGAACTGGCGGGGTGCAGCACTTCGCGAGCTTATCCGCGGCCAGGTCGTTCGCTACGGCGCCGATCCCGCGCAGAGCCTGCGCTTCAATGGCGTCAACCCCTACCTCAATCCCAACGCGGCCATTCATATTGGACTGGCAATGCACGAACTCGCCGTCAATTCATTCAGCTACGGCGCCCTGGCGCGGCCGGACGGCTTTGTCGAGGTAACCGCCGATCTGTCGAACGTCGCAGAGGCCGCAGACAAGCCGGCTTTGTCGCTGACCTGGGTCGAGGCCATTGTCGCCAATGATAACAGGCGCACCGAGAAACGCTTCGGCAGCGTTGCCCTCGAACGTGTCGTGCCGGCATCGCTGAACGGCACGGCGACGCTGGAGATCACCAGTGACCGCCTCGAATATCGCCTCGTCGTTCCGCACGGCAATTTCGAAACCGAATGAGCGGCGGGATTCCTTAACCGGCTGTTCACCATAAAATCCGATGCTGTGGTTCCCAGAGATTGCTGGATCTTGACCGATTCAACCGATGTTTCGGCCGCAGCCTGCAACGCGAGTATGGGAGGAATGATCATGACGGTTGCCGATATGAACAGGCTGGAGCAGGCCGCCCGGGTGTCGATGAGCGGCTTTCAGGATCCTGACGCTTCAGCCTCGCCTTTGCAGCACGCCTGGCATCCCTTGCTTCGCGTCGCCGCTGTCGCGCTCGTCGCCGCTGTTGTGCTGATCGTGGCGTCGCAATTGGTCTGAGCCAGATGCTCAGGTTCACGCTGCTCCCAAGCAGCCTGGCTCAGAAACTGTCCAGCTCGTAGCCGACCAATTATTAACGCCCCTTTCGGCACAGGAACTTTGACGGCTGTGGACCGTTCTTATGGCGAGAGGACGTGTCGCCGTGGAACACATCGCCGCTTTGCTTTTGGTAATTGGCTGTTCGAACAACATGACCGAATGCCGTGAACTGCCGGTGCCGGTCAGTGTTTTCGAAACCGCCGAAGCATGCACGGCAGAACGTCCATTCGCTGCCGGCGACGTGCAGGGTCAGGCCGAGCACGTCGTTGCCAAATGTCTTACGGTCGACCCCGCGCTGGAAGATGATTACGACCAGATCGTCTGGAACGTGCGCCCGGACGGCACCCTCGACGCGTCTTTGCAGATTTCCAGTGTCGTGGTCGCGTCGAACGCCACGCGCCGCGAAAAAGACTCTCTTAGCCAACAATAAGATCGAGCGGGCAAAGGCTGCTGTTTTGTGCTAAATAGCGGCTGGAGCTTACTAAAGTGAGGACAAAAGTGAGGAGAGATTCTATGCGGAAATTGATTATTGCCATGGTTGCGGTGGTCGCCGTCAGCGGCTGCAGCACGACCGAGCAGGATGTCGGTGTCGGCGCCGGTGTCGGTGCTTTGGCCGGCGGACTGATCGGCGGCGGCAAGGGTGCGCTGATCGGCGCAGCCGTTGGCGCCGGTTCCGGCCTGCTGGTGCGCAACCTGCGCAACGGCTATTGCCAGTATCGCGACAATCGCGGCCGGCTCTACACCGCTCGCTGCTGATTCGCTTCAAAAGCGTCAGACAATCGCGACGGAGACCGGTCAGCCGGTCTCCGTTTGTTTGCCTGCATGAGGCGGCGGGATCCTGATTTCCACCGTAAGCCCATCGACGCGAAAATCTCGGGCAATCGTGCCGCGCAATTCCTGCGTGACATTGAGGTCGATCAGCTTGGTGCCGAAGCCGGTCTTCGCCGGCGCTTCGAGTTCCTTCTGCCCGGCCTCGCGCCAGTTCAGAACCAGCATCCGCTCGGACCCGCGCCCCTCGAACGACCAGTTGACCTTCAGCGCACCCACGGAATTGCCGGCCTCGCCATATTTCAGCGCATTCGTCGCCAGCTCGTGAAAGGTCAGGCCAAGCGCCTGCGTCGTCCTCTCGTCGAGAAGCACCTGAGGCCCTGACAATATCCCTTCCGGAAGCTCCTTGCCGAACACCTGGCCGAGCTCGATGCGCAGCAGGTCGCCAAGATCGGCCTTCTGCCAGCGCGAACGCGTCAGCATATCCTGGGAAGCCGCCATTGCCTGGAGGCGGGCCGAGAAGGAAGTTGAGAACTCCTTCACGTCGGTTGCTTGCGCTGCCGTCTGGCGCGCAATCGCCAGCACCCGCGTGATCGAATTCTTGATCCGATGCTTCATCTCCTGCAGCATCAAATCCTTTTCGAGCAGGCTTTTTTCCGTCGTTTCATGCAGCAGCGACTTGGCGTCGTAGGCGCGCTCCTGGTAGCGGGCCACCAACGCGATGGCGCCGGCCAGAAGCAGGCCGAACAGCCCGAGCATGACCGGAATGGCGCGCGAGGACGGTTGCGAAAATGCACTTGTCGGCCGAAACAGCACCGTCCACGGCCGACCGGCGACGATGATCTTGCGCGTCACCAACAGCCTGTCGCCAAAGCTCGCGGCCGGCGGCGTTTCGGACTGGAACAGAAGATTGTCGGCGTCCGCCGTGCCGTCATAGACCGCGGTGTTGACCGGCAGCAAAGGCGTGCGGCTGAGCGCGGTCTGGAGCAGGTCGCGGGCGCGGAAGGCCGCGTAGAGAAGGCCTGATGTCGATGATCTGGACGCATTGATACCATCCGGCGCGGTTTCTACATTGAGCCTGACGAAGACCAGGAAGCCGGTAAAGGTCTGCGCCGCGCCAGTATCCTGGCCGAGCTGGACCAGACCGCTTGCGTGCTGTGCGTCATCGGCCAGCGCTTTTTCGATCGCCTCGCGCCGCACCGGCTCGGTGAACATGTCGTAGCCGATGGTGGATTCGTTGGCAGGGTCGAGCGGCTCGAACAGCACGACGGGCGTGCGCCATGGCTGTGTCGTGTCCGGATAGACCGTGTGGGCGGCGCCGCGGTCGCGCAACATGTCGCGCTCGACCGCCGCTTCGTCACCGGTCTTGGCCAGCCTGAGATAGCCGATGCCGCGCAGGCCGGCGAAATTGTTATCGACATTGAGGGCGCTGAAGAAGGCCTTGAATTCGCTACCTGAAATCTCGCCATTGCGGGCGTCGAACAGCGCCTGCGTCGAGCGCAGCAGTGACAGATGCAGATCGATACGGCTTTCGATGCGGTTGAGCGCGTCGTCGGCCGTCGCCTCGAACTTGATGCGCGCCGCTTCCTGGGTGGCGAAATAGGCGAAGCCCGCCATCGTCAGGCTGATCAGTGCAACGGCAATGAAGGCAAGGATCGGGAAAAACTTCTTCAACGCAGGCCCACGGACGGTTCGGGAACCTTTATGGGCAAGTCGCGGCGGCAAGACAATGGCGCGGCCAAGCCATAATGACGGCTGGCATATCACGTATATTTAGCCGGCTTATCGGTCGAACATCGGTGAAGATGAGAGCCGATGATATCGTGGTCTCAGGCCGCGATCTTCAGCGCACCCGGACCGGGAATGGCGCCGGGCGGACACTTTCCCAGGATGATCATGCCGAGCACTTCGTCCTGCGTCACATCGGTGGTGAGCGCGGTGCCGACGACCTGGCCGTTCTTCATTACGCAGACTCGGTCGGCAAGCTCGAACACGTCGTGAATGTCGTGGCTGATCAGGAAAATGCCGATGCCGTCGGCCTTGAGCTGCTTTACCAGTTCGCCGACCTGCGCCGTCTCCTGCGGCCCAAGCGCGGCCGTCGGTTCGTCCATGATCAGGATGCGGGCGTTGAACAGGATGGCGCGTGCGATCGCCACCGACTGGCGCTGGCCGCCCGATAGCTTGATCACGGGCTCCTTGAAGCGCTGGAAGCGCGGATTGAGCCGGCCCATCACCTTGCGCGCCTCGGCCTCCATGGCGACATCGTCGAGTGTCCCCCACGCGGTCATCAGTTCGCGGCCGAGGAAGAGGTTGGCGGCAGCGTCGACATTGTCGGCCAGCGCAAGCGTCTGGTAGATCGTTTCGATGCCGTATTTCTTGGCGTCGCGCGGATTGGAGATCGAGGCCTCCTGGCCGTTGACCAAGATCTGGCCGGCATCGCGCTTGTAGGCGCCCGACAGGATCTTGATCAGCGTCGACTTACCGGCGCCGTTGTGGCCAAGCAGCGCCACCACTTCGCCCGGGAAAAGATCGATGGACGCATCGTCGACGGCGCGAATGCCACCGAACGCGATCGAGATGTTGCGCATGTCGATCAGTGGCGTACCGGTGGGAGCAGTTTTTTCCATAATCGTTCCTCCCTAGACGCGCTTGCGGTAGACGGTGTCGAGCCAGACGGCGATGACCAGGACAGCGCCAACGACAATGCTCTGCAGCGGCGAGTCGATGCCGAGCAGCACCATGCCGGATTGCAGCGACTGCATCAGAAGCGCGCCGAGCATGGCGCCCATCACCGTTCCGGCGCCGCCCGCGAGCGACGTGCCTCCGATGACAGCGGCCGCGATCACCAAAAGCTCGTCCAGCGTGCCCAGCGCATTGGTCGACGCATTGAGACGGGCCGACGAGATCGCCGCGCTGATTGTAGCTAGCACACCCATGATCATGAACACCTTCATGGTCACCCAGCGCGTGTTGATGCCGGCGAGTTCCGCTGCCTCCGGATTGCCGCCGATGGCGAAGACATAGCGGCCGAAACGCGTGCGCTTCGTGATAAACGTCATGATGATGCCGACAGTCACCGCCATCAGCACCGGTATGGCGATGCCATGCGCGATGAACAGCCCGCCTTCGGGAACGGTGATGCCGTTCTGCTGTGCGTACTGGCGCACGATGCCGATCGGCCATGGATAGGAATTGGCGATCCACACGGCGCCGAGGATGGCCGCGCAAGCGACCACGCCAAGCAGGGTCTCGGCCCAGACGGGGCGCAGTGGAAAGCTGAAGCGCTTGCGCTGCGAGCGACCGTTGAGCAGCGCGAAGGCGACCGCCGCGCAGGCGACGATGCCGACGATCCAGCTGGCAGCGGCGCCAATCGAGCCGCGTGGTCCGCCGCCCATCAGCTGGAAGGTGGCGTCGAGTGGCGCGACCGTGCGCCCGCTGGTGATGAGCCATGCCATGCCACGCCAGACCAGCAGGCCACCAAGCGTCACGATGAAGGCCGGAACCTGCATATAGGCGATGATGAAGCCCTGGAACGCGCCGATCAGCAGACCAAGCACCACGCCGGCGGCAAGCGCGACGACCCAGAGCCAGGGGTTTCCAAGCTGGAGGCCGATGATGCGAATCAGGAATTCGGCCTGTGCCACGCCCATGATCATGCCGATCACGCCTTCGACGGAGCCCACCGAAAGGTCGATGTTGCGCATGACGATGACCAGTACCATGCCGGTCGCCATGATCGCGACCGAGGACGTCTGCACCGACAGGTTCCAAAGATTGCGCGGCGTCAGGAAAAGCCCACCCGACAGGATATGTATGCCGACCCAGATGACCAGCAGCGCGCCGACCATGCCGAGCATGCGCGTGTCGAGCTCGGTCGCTTTCAGGAACCGGGCGGCCGCGCCGAGTTCAGACGCTCGTGCCGTATCGGCCTGCGGATTTGAGGTCGTGTCGGTCATGATGTCCTCCAGCGGCTTGCCGTCTGGCGCGGATGCCGGACCACAGCCTAGAAGTTTGCCGCCGATGGCGGAAACACACAATTCTCGTAGAGAAAACGCCCCCGCGGTGGCCCCCCCGCGGCCCGAATTTTGAAAAAGGGGGGGGTACGTTTGAACCCCCCCCCCCGCCGGGGCGGCCCCCCCGGCCCCCGTGGGGCGAGTTTGTCACCCCCCGGGGGGTGCGGGTGGGGGGGTTCGCCCCCACAACCCCTTTTTTGTTGCCGCCGTTGGGCTAAAAAAAAATTTTTTTTTAAAAAAACCCCGGGGTTTCCCCCCCGGCGGCGCCTCATTTCTTCAAGTCGTCGAGATCAGTTGCAAGCCGCGACGCTGCCGGCGGCGACGCCCGTGCAGACTTCGTCCTTCTTGATCCAGCCGGCGTCGATGACGACGTTGAGGTTGTCCTTGGTGATCGCGACGGGGGTCAGGAACAGCGACTTGACGGTGTTGCCGCCAGGCGTGGTGAAGTCCTTGGCGCCGGCAATGTCGCCGGTCTTCTTGCCATCGGCAAGCTGCGAGGCGATCTCGGCGGCGTTCTTGCCGAGTTCGCGCGCGTCCTTCCACACCGACACCGTCTGCGTGCCGAGCGCGATGCGGTTCAGAGCGGCATGGTCGCCGTCCTGGCCCGAGACCGGAACCGTTCCGGCAAGGCCCTGCGCCGTCAGCGCGGCGACAACGCCGCCGGCTGTGCCGTCATTGGCCGCAACCACGGCATCGACCTTGTTGTCATTGGCGGTCAGGAACTGTTCCATGTTCTTCTGGGCATTGGCCGGCAGCCAGCCATCGGTATAGGCCTCGCCGACATTCTTGATCTTGCCCGAGTCGATGGCTTCCTTGAGCACTTCCATCGAGCCCGAGAACAGGAAATCGGCATTCGGATCCGAGCCAGAGCCCTTGATGAAGACATAGTTGCCCTCGGGCTTCGCCTTGAACACTTCGCGGGCCTGCATGCGGCCGACTTCCTTGTTGTCGAAGGTCAGGTAGAAGACGTCCTTGTTCTCGATCAGGCGGTCATAGCCGACGACCGGAATGCCTTCGTCCAGCGCCTTCTGCACCGCCGGGCCGATGGCCGAGGCGTCCTGCGCCAGGATGATCAGCGAGTTGGCGCCCTGCGAGATCAGGCTTTCGACGTCGGTCAGCTGCTTGCCGGGATTGGACTGCGCGTCGGCGGAAATGTACTTGTCGCCGGCAGCCTCGATCGCCGTTTTCATCGCCGCCTCGTCGATCTTCCAGCGCTCTTCCTGGAAGTTCGACCACGACACGCCGATGACCTTGTCCTTCGCCTGCGCGACCGAGACCAGCGCCAGCGACATGGCGACGCCCGCCAGCATGGCGGCTGCAAATCTGTTCATTATAACCCTCCCTGCGCCGCGCACGGCGCGACAAAACCGGCCCGAAGGCCTGCACACAGAGGCTCCATTTTTTCGAGCCTCGAAAAAACACTGGTTCAATGATAAAGCGCTGTCAACATGGTTTCTGATGGCCTTGCCGAATTTTTTCGAGCTCCGCAATAAACAATGACAGGGCTGCCGGCGTCTGCCAATATTTGGCTGGTGCCGTCGAACGCCTTCACTATCATGAGGCGCGAGGAGGCCGGGAGGAAACAAATGTCGGTTGGAATCCGCCACGACGATCTGCGCCGTCGCAACCGCGCGATGGTGATTTCGGCCGTGCGCCGGGCCGGCCAGCCGTCGCGGACCGAGATTGCGGCGACCACCGGCCTCAGCCATTCGACCATATCGGCAATCTCGTCTGATCTGATTCAAGAAGGCATCCTGATTGAAGGCAAGCCTGGCGAGACCGGCTCGCTGAAACGCGGCCGGCCGCAGGTCGGCCTTGGCCTCAATCCGGAAGCGGCGGCGGTGATGACCGTGGTGCTGTCGCTGAACTTCCTCTCCGTCACCGTCATCGACTATGCCGGCCAGGTGGTCGCGGAAGAACAGCGCCGGCTCGACACGCTGACCATGCCGCGCGACGAACTGATCGGCGAATGCGTAGCAATCGTCCGGCGGCGTCTCGAGGACCCGGACCTGGACGTCCAGAGCATCGCCCGCATTGCCATGGGCATCCAGGGCATCACCGATTCGCAGGCGCGGGCCATGCTGTGGTCGCCAATCACGCCACTGACCGACATTGCCTTCGCCGACATGTTGGAAGCGGAATTCGGCATTCCGGCCACCATGGAGAACGACTGCAATATGATGGCGGTGGCGCTGCAATGGCGCCAGCCCGAGCGCTACCGCGACAATTTTATCGCCATCCTCTTGTCGCACGGCATCGGCATGGGACTGGTGCTGAAAGGCGAACTTTTCACCGGCACCCATTCCTCGGGCGGCGAGTTCGGCCACATGATCCACCGTCCGGGCGGCGCGCTCTGCCGCTGCGGGCGGCGCGGCTGCGTCGAGGCCTATGCCGGAAACTACGCCATCTGGCGCAGCGCCAAAATGATGGGCGAGGATGCCGAGCCGGTCGATATCGGCGACGCTGATATGCGCGCACTCGCCGCGCGCGCCCGCGAAACCGACGGCCCGGAGCGCGAAGCCTATCGCAAGGCCGGCGAGGCGCTCGGCTTCGGCCTCGGCAGCCTGTTTGCGCTGATCGATCCGGCACCCGTCGCCATGGTAGGCGTCAGCGCCGCCGCCTTCGACTTGATCGAACCGGCATTGCGCGAAGCGATCGCCCAGACCGCCGGCGGCCAGCACTCGAAATCGATCTCCTTCGACACCGAGCCCAACGAGCTGCCGCTGATCCGCGAAGGCTGTGCCATGCGCGCGCTCGGCTTCGTCGATCAGGAGATTTTCGCGCCGGGCATTCAGGCCAAATCCGGCAAGCATGTCGTCTGAATGGCCGGCAACGGCGCGACGCGCAGCATCCTAGTCTTCCCTGATCGCGTAGCCGGCGCCGCGAATGGTACGGATGACATCCGGCATGCGGCCGTTGTTGACCGCTTTGCGTAAGCGCCCGACATGGACGTCGACGGTTCGCTCGTCGATATAGATCGTCTCGCCCCAGACATTGTCGAGCAGTTGGCTGCGCGAGAACACGCGGCCGGGATGGCGCATCATGAATTCGAGCAGCCGGAACTCGGTCGGTCCGAGCCTGATCTCGCTCTTCTTGCGGTAGACACGGTGCGACTCGCGGTCGAGCACGATGTCGCCGACCTTGAGCACGCTGGACAGCACTTCCGGCTTGGCCCGGCGCAGCAGCGCCCTCACGCGCGCCATGAACTCCGGCGTCGAGAATGGCTTGACCAGATAGTCGTCGGCGCCGGTGGACAGGCCGCGCACGCGATCGCTTTCCTCACCGCGCGCGGTCAGCATGATGATCGGCAGCCGCTCGGTTTCGGGCCGCACTCTAAGGCGCCGGCAGAGCTCGATGCCGGAAACAGCGGGCACCATCCAGTCGAGCACCAGGAGATCGGGCACGTTTTCCTGCAGGCGGATCTCGGCCTCGTCGCCGCGTGTCACCACCTCGACGTGATAGCCTTCGGATTCGAGGTTGTAGCGGAGGAGCACGCCTAGCGGCTCCTCGTCCTCCACGACCATGATGCGTGGCGCGATCATCGGCAGTTCACCCTCATCAGGCCGGCATGGCCATCGCCGTCTCGTCCTGCTTCGGACGATTGGCGGGCAGTTGCTGGCCGGTCAGCACATAATACGCATTTTCGGCGATGTTGGTGACATGATCGCCGATGCGCTCAAGATTCTTGGCGCAGAACAAGAGATGCGTGCAGGCGGTGATGTTGCGAGGGTCTTCCATCATGTAGGTCAAGAGCTCACGAAACACAGACGTGTATTTGACGTCGATGCGCTCGTCGTCATTCCTGAGTTTTGCAAGCGCTGCCGCATCGGTGGCGGCATATTCCTCGACGACGCCTTGCACCTGGATCAGCACCAGCTGCGCCATGGCGTCGATGGAGTGCGAGAGGTCGCGCGGCGTGACGCTCAAGCCCACGGTGCCGACGCGTTTGGCGATGTTCTTGGCGAGGTCGCCGATGCGCTCGAGGTCGCCCGCCATGCGGATCGAGCCGACCACGGCACGCAGATCGTTGGCCATCGGCTGACGCTTGGCGATCAGCGTGATGGCGCGGTCGTCCAGTTCGCGCTGGCGCGCATCCATGATGGCGTCGTCGGAAACGACACGCTGTGCCAGCGCATTGTCCGAATTGAGCAGCGCCCTGGTCGAGCCGCTGACCATCGAGCCTGCCAGATCGCCCATGTCGCGGATCAGCTTGCTGATCTGCCCGAGCTCTTCATCGAAGGAGGCGACGGTATGTTCACCCATGATCTTGGTCCTCGTGCCTGAAAATTCACCCGCCGGACGGCTCAGCCGAAGCGGCCGGTAATGTAGTCCTGGGTGCGCTTGTCGTCGGGGTTGGTGAACATCTTGTCGGTGGCGCCCTCCTCGACGAGATAGCCGAGATGGAACATCGCCGTGCGCTGCGAGACGCGCGCCGCCTGCTGCATCGAATGGGTGACGATGACGATCGTGTAGTTCTGGCGCAGCTCGTCTATCAGCTCCTCGACACGGGCGGTGGCGATCGGATCGAGCGCCGAGCAGGGCTCGTCCATCAGGATCACCTCCGGCGACACGGCGATGGCGCGCGCGATGCACAGGCGCTGCTGCTGGCCGCCGGACAGGCCGGTGCCGGGCTCCTGCAGGCGGTCCTTGACCTCGTTCCAGATCGCCGCCTTCTTCAGGCTCTGCTCGACGATCTGGTCCATGTCGGACTTGCGCTTGGCCAGCCCATGGATGCGCGGGCCGTAGGCGACGTTCTCGTAGATGGACTTCGGGAACGGGTTGGGTTTCTGGAACACCATGCCGACGCGTGCGCGCAGTTCGACGACATCGATGTTCTTGTCGTAGATGTCGTCTTCATCGAGCGTGATCTTGCCGGTCACCCGCGCCGAATCGATGGTGTCGTTCATGCGGTTGAGGCAGCGCAAGAAGGTCGACTTGCCGCAGCCGGAGGGGCCGATCAGCGCCGTCACCTGGTTCTGGCGGACGTCGAGATTGACGTCGAACAACGCCTGCTTGTCGCCATAGAACACGCCGACCTTGTCGCCGCGCATCTTGATGACTTCGTTCGACTTGGCGTTCATTTTGTCGCCCACTGCATTCTCAAGGGACTGTTCGGTCATGATGTTCATACCAAATTGCCTTTTTTCTACCAGCGCCGCTCGAACCGGCGCCGGAGCACGATCGCAGTGATGTTCATGGCCATGAGGAAGACGAGCAGGATGATGATGGCGCCGGACATGCGCTCGACAAAAGCGCGCTCAGCCTCGTTTGCCCACATATAGATCTGAACCGGCAGCGCGGTCGCCGGATCGAAAGGCGTCGTCGGATAATCGGCGACGAAAGCGACCATGCCGATCAAGAGCAGCGGTGCTGTCTCGCCGAGCGCACGCGCCAGGCCGATGATGGTGCCGGTAAGGATGCCTGGGGCGGCAAGCGGCAGGATGTGATGGAACACCATCTGCATCTTGGAGGCGCCGAGACCTAGGGCCGCCGAGCGGATCGACGGCGGCACCGCGGCAAGGGCGGCGCGCGTGGCGATGATTATGGTCGGCAATGTCATCAAGGTCAGCACCAGGCCGCCGACGAAGGAAGCCGAGCGCGGCATGCCGAGGAAGTTGATGAACACGGCAAGGCCAAGCAGACCGAAGACGATCGACGGCACCGCCGCGAGATTGTTGATGTTGACTTCGATCAGGTCCGTAAAGCGGTTCTTCTTGGCGAACTCCTCCAGATAGATCGAGGCGGCGACGCCGATCGGCAGCGCCAGCAACAGCACGATCACCATCATGTAGAACGAACCGATGATGGCCACGCCCATGCCCGACGTTTCGGGCCGGCTGGAGGCGCCATAGGTGAACAGGCCGGTGTTGAAATGCTCGGCCATCACGCCGTCGGCTTTAAGCTTGTTCATCCAGTCGATCTGCTGGTTGGACACCTTGCGGCGCGCTTCATCGACGCCGAGGTCGATCTGGCCCTTGAAGGCCGAGTCGAGATTGGCGGCGGCCAGGATGTCGACGTCACGCGTCGTGCCGATCACCGACGGATCGGCGGAGACGATGTCGCGCAGCTGGACGCGGGCGCCTTCCGACAGGAAGCCCTTGAGCTTCAGCATCATCGGCTTGTTGGCCGGATCGATGCCGAGCTTGGCCACCAGCGCGTTTTCGGCGAGCTTGGGATAGTTCGCCTTGATCAGCACATTCGGGTCTGTGGCACGCTTGTTCGAGGGGTCGATGACCTTCTCATCGAAGGTGATCGGAAGCGTCACCGTCGTCTGCCAGAAGGCGGTGTAGCCTTTCGAGACGATGGTGATCAGCATGATGGCCAGGAACGCCAGGCCCACCGAGATCGCAATCACGCCATAGATGCGGAACCGGCGTTCGGCGGCATAGCGCGCCTTCAGCCCGATGTCGCGGCGCGGACGCGCGACGGCACCCGCCATCGTGTCCAGGGGGATGTCGGTCATTCGTACTGCTCCCGGTACTTGCGCACGATGTAGAGGGCGACGATGTTCATCACCAGCGTCAGCGCGAACAGCGTCAGGCCGAGCGCGAAGGCGACCAGCGTCTGCGGCGAGTTGAACTCGAGATCGCCGGTCAGCTGGTTGACGATCTTGACGGTGATGGTCGTCATCGCCTCGAACGGATTGGCCGTCAGATTGGCGGCGACGCCCGCCGCCAGCACGACGATCATCGTCTCGCCGATGGCGCGCGACGCCGTCAACAGGATGGCGCCGACGATGCCGGGCAGTGCCGCCGGCAGGATCACCCGCTTGATCGTCTCGGAGCGCGTGGCGCCGAGGCCGAGCGAGCCGTCACGCATTGCGCGCGGCACCGCGGTGATGATGTCGTCGGACAAAGAGGACACGACCGGGATCAGCATGACGCCCATCACCAGACCGGCGGTGAAGATGCTCTGGCCCTGGATGAAGGGCGAGCCGCCGGTGAGTGCCGCCGACAGGTCGCGCAAGAACGGTCCGAGCGTGACAACGGCGAAGATGCCGTAGACGATGGTCGGAATGCCGGCCAGCAGTTCCAACGCCGGCTTGACCACCGAGCGCACACCGCGCGAGGCATATTCGGACATGTAGACCGCCGACATCAGCCCGACCGGCACTGCCACCAGAAGGGCGACGGCGGCGATGTAGAGCGTGCCGGCGAGAAGCGGGATCAGGCCGAACTGACCCTGGCTGCCGCCGGAACCGGCGGCGGCGAAACGCGGATCCCACACCGTGCCGAAGAAGAAGCTCATCGGCGACACGCTCTCGAAGAAGGTGATGGTCTGGAACAGCATCGACAGCACGATGCCGACCGTGGTCAGGATGGCGATGGTCGAGGCCGCAAGCAGCCCCCACAGCATCAGCTTCTCGACGTTGTTGCGCGCCCTGGCGCGCGGCGCGATCTGCCTCAGCGCATAGAAGGCGCCGGCGACCGACAGCGCGAAGGTCAGCACGGCGCTGAACAGGCCGAGCCGGTCCTGGACCTGGTTCGCCTCGACCGCGATCGGGATCATATAGTCCTGGGTGTCACTGGCCAGTGCCACGCCCTTGGCGGCGAGCAGCGGCTGCAATTCGGCGAAAGTAGCGGGAAGTGCGATATCGCCATCGAGCCGGCGCAGGCCCTTGGCCAGGCTCTTCACCAGGCTGGCGTCGAGCGCTTCGCTGGCCACCTTTGTGTCGGCGGTGCGCTCGGGCAAAGCGGCATGGATATGCCGGTCGAGATAGAAGGAAGAGCCGATATCCCAGACGGCGAGCAAAAGGACGGCAGGCAGGACCGCGAGCAGAAAGGCCCACCAGCCATGATAATGCGCGCGCGAATGCGGCTTGACCTTGCCGGTATCCTGCGCCGCTGCGCGCTGGCGGCCGACCACAAAAGCGACCACGCCTATGGCGATGACTATGGCGAGTACGAGCAAGGACGACATCACCCACCCCAGGGAAAATTCAGATCGCCGCAGCCGTTGCGGCAAGCGGCGAAGTCAGGGCGCGGAGTTCATCCGCGCCCTGATCCGTCCGTTGATTACATTGTCTTTCCAGCGGCGAAGGCGTCGCGCTGGCCCTGACGTTCGGCGTCGGGAGCGGAAACCAGGCCGTACTGGGCGAGCGGGCTTTCCGGGCCGATCATCTGGTCATCAAGGAAGAACTCGACATATTCCTTGAGGCCGGGAACGACGCCCAGATGCGCCTTCTTGACGTAGAAGAACAACGGCCGCGACACGGGGTACGTGCCATCGGCGATGGTCTGCGTCGAAGGCACGATGCCTTCCACGGTAGCGACCTTCAGCTTGTCGGCATTGTTCTCGTAGAAGGCGAGGCCGAACACGCCAACGCCGGTCTTGTTGGAGTCGATGCGGGCCAGCGTCTCGGTGTAGTCGCCGTCAATGTCGACAGCCTTGCCGTCTTTGCGGATGGCGATGCAGGTCTTGCCGATTTCCTTGTCGTCGGCGATGCCGGCAGCCTTCAAAGCGGCCTTGTCGCAGCCGGCGTCGAGCAGCTTGGTCTCGAACACTTCACGGGTGCCGTGCTTCTCACCCGGGATATAGGCGGCGATATCCCAGTCGGGCAGCTTCGGATTGACCTGGTTCCACTTGGTGTTCGGGTTGTCGACCAGCTTGCCGTCGACCACCAGCTTGGCGGCGAGCGCCTTGTAGATGTCGGCGGGAACCAGCGCCCAGTCCGGACCCTTGATGTCGGTGGCAAAGACGATGCCGTCATAGCCGATGCGGACTTCCTGGACGTCCTTGACGCCGGCGTCGGCGCAGGACTTCAGCTCGTCCTTCTTGATCGGGCGCGAGGAGTTGGCGATGTCGATCGTGTCTTCGCCGACCCCCTTGCAGAACTCCTTGATACCGGCGCCACTGCCGCCGGACTCGACCACCGGGGTCTTGAAGCTGGTGAAGGTTTCGCCGAACTGCTCGGCGACGATCTTGGCGTAAGGCAGCACGGTCGACGAACCGGCGACCTGGATCTGGTCACGCGCAGCGGCGACACCGGACGATGCGGCGAACGCTACCGCCACGGCCGATGCCGTAACGAGGAATTTCTTCATGTGGCCTGCTCCTGTTCGGAAGATGGTCTCTTGGCGCCCTCTTCAAACCGGCGCCCGCTGAGGCCAATAGCCTTCGATTATTACAGTCGCATGACAGTTTCGTGTCAGCCCGGTAACGTCGCACAGACGCCTCGTGAGCCGCAGCCTTTAAGCCGGTTTGTGGGGATGGAAGTTGCCGCTGGAATCAGACGCTTGCGCGATTCGTGCTGGCATCAAGTCCCGGCAGATCGCAGGCCGCGATGCCGAGAAAGAAAAACCGGACGGGAGCGCGTTGCCCGTGGCCAGAGCGAATCTTGGCCGAGCCATCGCCAAAAACAGGTCCGTTGGGGTAGATTCGACGCTGTTTCTTGTCGGCGGTCGCTTGCTCCCGCCCGTAACTGAATGAGCGGTTTCGTTGCGACCATTGTCCTGACTGGGCGCCAGCTTTGATATGGTGCGATCGCACCATAGCCTTGGCTGTTGCGGCGCGGCCGAATCCCGGCCGGCGCCGCAGGTTGCTATCCAGCGTCTCGTTGGGCTTCGCCTGATATGCCGACCCAGCGCTCGACCTTTTCGAGCAGCGCCCTGGGGCTGATCGGCTTGGGCAGATAGTCGTCCATGCCGGCTTCCAGGCAGCGCTCACGGTCGCCCTTCAAGGCATGCGCGGTGACGCCGACGATCGGGATATGCATACCCGTATGTTCTTCCAGCCGGCGAATTGCGGCGGTGGCCTCGAGCCCGTTCATCTCCGGCATCGAGACGTCCATCAGGATCATGCGCGGATTAAGCCGGCCGAAGGCATCAAGCGCCTTGCGGCCGTTGCCGACGATTTCGAAACTGTAGCCGGTTTCGCCGATTATCTGGGTGAACACCATCTGGTTCACTTCATTGTCCTCCGCAACGAGGATGTCGAGCCGGCGTTCATCCCCGGCGGCCCGGGCGCGGGCACGAACCGGCGGCGGTTGCAGCAGGGCGCGTTCCGAGGCAGCGAGCGGCGGCTTTGCCGGCGACGGTTCGTTCCTGCCGCCGCCGGAACCGCTGCTTGCCGCCGGCAGCACACGGCCGTCTGTGATATTGTGATGGTGCCGCTGGATGGTGGCGACCAGCGTTTCCAGAAGCACCGAGGAACGCGCCGGCTTGATTAGCTGGGCGTCGATGCCGAGATCGCGATAGCTGGTGTTGGCGAGCGACTGGTCGACCGAAGTCAGCATGATGATCGGCGTGTCGGCCAGCCCTGCGGTGCTGCGCACGACGCGCGCCATTTCGGCGCCGCTCATCCCCGGCATCTGATAATCGAGCACGACGCAGTCGACCGGCACGCCGTAGGCAGCCGCGGCGACCAGCACCTTGAGCCCTTCGGGTCCGCTTTCGGCGGCGCAGGAATCGAAGGTCCATGACGCCATCTGCTCGCTCAGGATCGATCGGTTGACGGCATTGTCGTCGACGATCAGCACCCGTGAGCCGGTCACGTCGACCGGCATGATCCGCCGTCCGGTCCGTTCCTCGGCCCTGGGCAATGTCACGGTGAACCAGAAGGTCGAGCCCTTGCCTTCGGCGCTCTCGACACCGATCTCGCCGCCCATCAACTCGACCAGCCGCGAGGTGATGGCGAGCCCGAGCCCTGTGCCTTCGTGGCGTCTGGTCGACGAGGTGTCGGCCTGACTGAATTTTTCGAAGACGAGCTTCAGTTTCTGCTGCGGAATGCCGATGCCGGTATCGGTGACCGAAACGGTCAGCTTTGTCCCCGTCGGCCCCCTTTGTCCCGTCACGTCGACCAGCACGTGGCCTTCGTCGGTAAACTTCACCGCGTTGCCGACCAGATTGGTGACGATCTGCCTGATGCGACCGACATCGCCGACGAACAGGCTTCCCAGGCCCGGCTCGACGCGCACGATGAGCTCGAGGTCCTTCTCCTTGGCGCGGGTCGATATCAGCGTCGCCACATCCTCGATCGCTTCGGGCAGGTTGAAGGGCGCAGGGTCGAGCACCAGCTGTCCGGCATCGATCTTGGAGAAGTCCAGTATGTCGTTGATGATGGTCAAGAGCGCGTTACCCGATTTGACGATGATGTCGGTGAACGTCTTCTGCTTGGGATCGAGGTCGGATTTGGCCAGCAACTCGGCCATGCCGAGTACGCCGTTCATCGGCGTGCGGATTTCGTGGCTCATATTGGCCAGGAATTCCGACTTGGCGCGGTCGGCCAACACGGCGCGCTGCCGCGCCTCGCGCAGTTCGGCCTCGCGCAGCTTCAGTTCGGTGATGTCGGTGGTCGACCCAATCAGATAGAGCGAACCGTCGGACGCGATCATCGCGCCCTTGCGGGCGAACTGGTGGCGCACGCTGCCGTCGGCAAGCGTCACCGTTTCCTCGATCTCCTGTGTATCGCCTGTGCGCAGCACGGCGAGATCGCTGTTGACGAAGGCTTCGCCGTCCTCGCCGAAAATCTCGATGTCCGTCTTGCCGATCGCGTCTTCCCTGCGGAGGCCGGTGAGGTCGCACCAGCCCTTGTTGACGTAGAACTGCCTGAGGTCGGAGCGCTTGGCGTAGATCGACACCGGCACGTTGTCGATGAGATTGCGGAACACCTCGTTCTCGCGCATGCTCTCTTCCAGCGCCTGCTCGCGCGCCTTGACGTCGGTGATGTCGGTGCTGGAGCCGACAAGGTGCACCGACCCATCGAGCGCCACCAGCCGGCTCTTGCGCGTCATCAATTGCCGCACCGTGCCGTCGCGATGGATAACGGGCTCCTCGATCTCGCGGCCGCGCCCGGTGACGACGACCTCGGTGTCGTCATGGGTGTAGGTTTCGGCGTCGTCGATGCCGAAAAGCTGGAGATCGGTCCGGCCGATGACCTCCTCCTTGGGGATGCCGGTCAGCGCGCACCAGGCTTTGTTGACGAATTCCATGCTCAGATCCTGCGCCTTGATGAAGGCGGCGACCGGCAGTTCGTCCATGACGTGGCGGAACAGGTCGATCTGGCGCATGCTTTCCTGCAGCGCCTTTTCGCGGCTCTTGATCTCCGAGATGTCGACGCGCACGCCGATAAAGGTGCCGTCCTCGGTGCGCATATCGTAGACCTGATACCAGCGGCCGTCCGCATTGAGGCGCTCATAGGACGAGTTGGGCAGGCGATAGCGGGCGAGGATGGCATTGAGCCAGACATCGGGGTCGCCTTCATAGAGCCTGTCGATTTCTGGATCGCCGCTCGATCGGAAATAGCCGACCGAATGTCCAAGTTCCAGGGCCGCGCGGAAGCTGCGGCCAGGCTGCCATGCCGGTTTCAGCTCCGGCAGCGTGTCCTGCAGCTTGCGGTTTGCAAAGACGAACTTGTCGTCGCGGTCATAGATGATGACGGCCGCCGGCAGCGACTCCAGCACCGTGGTGAGGTTCTTGCGGGCGTCTTCGGCTTCGGTCTCGCGGCGCTTCATGTCGGAGATGTCGAACAGGAAACCGGCGACATAGTTGCGGCCGCTGGGCATGCCGACGCGGTTCTTGCGCACGATGCGCGAGCGGCTGGCGCCCTCGGCGTCGAAAGTCTCCTCGACCTCGTAGGGCGTGCCGGTCGCCAGCACGGCGCGTTCGCTGTCTTCGAACTGCGCGGCGTCCTTTTGCTTGAGGAAGTCGCCGCCGGGCCTGCCCAGCATCGCTTGCGGGCTCTGTCCGAACAGTGCCGAAAACGCCTCATTGACGAAGACGAAACGCAGATTGTCGTCCTTGACGAAGATCGGGTCCTTGACGCCGTTGATCACCGCCTCGGCCAGCCGCGATTTCTCCAGCGCATGGGCGAGTTCAGCCTCGCGATCCTTCATGTTGGTGACGTCGACATAGGAGATCAGCCTTTTGCCGCCGGCGAGCGGCGCCAGCGATGCAATCAGCGTACGGCCGTCATTGCGTGGCAGTTGCCTGGAGCCCACCAGGCCGGCCGAGATTTCTGCTTCGCGCTCGGCGATGTGGTCCTGCCATTCCGCATCGTCAGCACCGTACGGGTCCATATCGCGGCTGGCCTGCATCAGTTCGCGGAAGCCGCAGCCGATCCTGGCGCGTCGGGGATCGATTTCCCAGAAATCATAGAAGGCGCGGTTGATCACCTCCGCCCGCATGTCCGCATCAAGGACGAGCACGCCGATCGGCATCTGGTCGACCATCGTGCGAAGATTGGCGAAGGTCTCCGTGATTTTGGCGTTGGCACTCTCGATCTCTGCGTCGCGACGCTTGAGCTCGGAGACGTCGTAGTAGGTCAACAGCCGCTTGCCGCCGGACAATGCCGTCACCGAGAACATCATCGTCCTGCCGTTGGCATGGAGAAATTCGCGTGGCGCAACCGAGCCGGCGCTGATCTCCTCGATGCGGGTGGCTAGGTAGTGCTGCCACTGCTGTTCATCGAGATCGCCGTAGATGCCGTTGCGGCGGTTGAGTTCCATCAACAGACTGAACGGCGCGCCGACAGTGACGGCGCCATCGGGAATCCTGGAGAGCTCGCGATAGGCCTTGTTGACGATGAGTGTGCCGAGCTTTTCGTCAAGCAGCACGACGCCCATATGCATGGCATCCATCGTCCGCTCGAGATCGGCGAGGTGCTGCGTGGCCTCCCCGGCCGGCGGATCGCTCTCGTCCTGCCGCAGTTCGTCCAGCGCACCGGCCAGTGCCGTGACGTTGCGGCCGATGCCGCGATAGCCGATGAATTCGCCTTCGCCGTCGAACCGCGGGGAACCGGTGATCGAAACCCAGCGGCAGCCGGGACGGCCGCCCTTCAACTCATAAACAAAGTCGCGAAACGGCCGATGCGCCTGCAGATCCTCCAGATGCGCGGCGGCGTGTCGATTGCCGTGCACCATCTGCTTGAGGAAATCGAAGCGGAAACGGCCAAGAATGCTGGCGGGATCGATGCCGGTGGCGGCCTGGTAGTTCTCCGAAAGCCAGGAAAAGCGCAGCTCGGCGTCGGTCTCCCAGACCCAGTCGGCGCCGGCCTCGACCAGTTCGCGCAGCGCTTCGGGCGAACCCCCGACGGACGTATCCTCGCCGTTCACCACCCCTTTTCGGGAACCGCGTCCGCCGCGTGTTCCAACAGTCCCGTCAGCCATCCCGTTCCCACCCCGAAAGCCAAGGCCGAACCCCCTCAGCGGTTCGCCGGCGGAATTTGCCCGAGAAGCATTAATGATCCGCTAACCATAACCAATCCAGACTGCGGCCAGAGCCACATTGCCCTGCGGTATTCCGCCGGTTGTCGGCGGAACCCCGGCCGGGCTATAAGTCGGCGGGGGTGTTGCTGATGACGGGTTGGATCGTGCCTTGTTTCCTGTGCCTGGCGCTGCTTGCGGGCAGCGGCTGCGCACGCAGCTATGACGGCACGGTGGTGATCCCGAAGCCGCTCGATATCAGGCGGGTCTGGGATCGCGATCCGTCGCAGACTGAGGCCAGCCGGATGCAGGCGGCAGCCGGTGTGTTTCCGACGCCGCCGCCGCAGGAGCCCTACCGGCCCGCGGCACGCAGGCACACAACACAAATAGCTGCGCCAAGGCGGCACGTCAGGTCCAGCCCGCCCAGCATGGCTTCCGAACCGGCCAATCCGCTCACCTGCAAGAATGTCAGCGAACCCGGCAAACGCTACAGGATGGTTTGCGAATAGCTGGTACTAGTGCAATTCCAGGAAAAGTGTGAAACGGTTTTCCGTCCGGAATTGCGTAAAACAAAGACATAGAGCGGTTCGCCGTTTCGGTGAAACGGTGAAACGCTCTAGGCGCAGGTTACTCCACCGGGAAGAAAGCCGGCCCGACCACCCTGACCGGCCGCGAGCCGGCCAATGGCTCGACCGGTTGTCGCTGGGCGGCGCCCCTGGCCTCTGCAGCGTCTGCGCCAGGCTGGGGAAGTTGCGCCACGGTGCCAAGATCCGGCTTCGCTGACGGCAAAGGAATGATCGCGTTGGCCATATTAGCTGGCGTCACCGTGCGCGCTCTCAGCTCGGCAACGCGCCGGTGATAGCGCTTGAGGTCGCAGGCCCTGAAGTTCGCATCATCGCGATATTTGAAGGCCGTCGGCAGGTCCTTGTAGGATGTGCGCGTATCGAGCGCGACCATCTCTTCGGTTTCAAGGCTTGGGTCACTGAGCATGTACAGGTCGACGCCGGCATCGTCGCAGATGTAGCGGCACTGATCGACCATCTCCTTGACATCGCCGCCTTGCACGAACTGCGATTTCGGCGCCGGGAAGAAATAGCCGTCGGAGAGACGAACGCAAAACAGCATCGAATTGCTGCCGATCATGGCACCAGCCGGACGCTGTCTTTGTTGCCCGGCGGCGGGCCTGCAGCCGAGCGCGACGAGCCTGGCCTGCAGTCCGGACGTATCCCGGCGCGAAATCGCGGCGCCGGCGATCTGGCGTTGCACCCGAGTGTATTATGCCGGTTCCTGTAAATTCGCTATTACACTTTTGTTTCAAGATTGAGACGTAGCCAGGCTTGGGCGAGCCCAGGCCGCCGCAATCATCGATCCCGCGTTGTCGGCCCTTGCGGATGAAACCTTTCTCCGGTGTCTCGCGTTGTGTCGGGCAAAGGAGACGAAGATGTCTATTCACTTCACTGTCTCTGGCCTGACCAGGAACCTGTTCCACTCGCTGGGGCTGGACCATGAGCGGGCGCCGAGAGCGCTCGATCCCGAACAGAGCCTGTTGCTGGAATGCTATCTGGCCGGACAGATTCCGGAATCCGCCTGGGCCGACTACGTCTTCGAGACGCCGGAACTGCAGCGGCATGTCGATATCAGACGCCCGCACAACTGATCAGAGCAACTTCAGGAAAAGTGTGAGTCGTTTTTCCGCGAAAAGCGCGTAGCGCTTTCCCCTGGGAATTGCGTCAAGACAACGAGAGAGGGGGTCGCCGTTTCTGTGAAACGGTGAAACGCTCGCCCGCTCGCCTACTGCTTGGGCGAAGCGAATTGCACGGTGAAGACATTGCCTGCGACGCCTTGCGCCAGCGTCGGCGAGAAGCTCAACGGCAGGCGCTTTTGCAGAGCAGTGGTTGCGGCGTCGACGAACGACTTCCTGGTATCCGCATCGCCATCGACCTTGATCGCCGTCGGCCGCGGCGGACCGATCAGCGTGCCGTCGCGCTTGAAGCTGAAGCTCAAGGTGACGCTGGCATTTCCAGCACCCGCCGGCGGCGTCCAGCACGCCTGGATGGCATCGCCGACCTCCGCCATCGTGTCGAGCGGCGCGGCATTGCACGGGTAGCCTCCGACCAACACAACACCGGCAATCGCAAACACTCTCGCTACGCCCTTCATCGCAAAGCTCCTCGTGTGTCGTCCGCCGACCATGATGGTAGGGTCGAAGCAGACTGTGGCAATATGCCTGATGTCGGACTTTACGGCATGAGACGGGCCTGATGGCGCATCGGCGAAAAGCAAAAGGCCGGCATTGCGCCGACCTTTCCCTTCACCCTTGCGCCAGTACATCCGTGGTCGCGCGGTGCCTTCAATAGACAGCGTTCTGGTTAATGAATCCTTAGCGTTGCGCGCTGGCCTGCGACTTCACATAGGCGATGTAGCCGCGCACGTCGCCGGCCGGCTCGGCATAGGCCTGGCCGAGTTTCTTCTCCATCGCCGTGACATACTCCTTGGCCCATTTTGGCAGCGCATAGTCGATGACGGCCAGGAACTCCAGCGTCGATGCCAGGCGTATGTCGGCGATCGACGGGTGCTTGCCGCCGATGAACGGCTTGCCGTCCCTGAAGAAGGAGTGAAACACCTCCAGCGGCTCGGCAATGGCGGCCATGGCGGCCTTCTGCGCCTCGGACTTCTTCTCCGGATGAGCGTCGCTATGGCCGACCTCGCCGGCGTAATGCGGAAAACCCAGCGCCGGATAGGTGGCGCGCGCCACATACGGGTAGAGCGTGCCGATCAGGTAGAACATGGCGCTGTCGACCATCGCCCGCTTGGCCGGCGCCTTGGGATAGAATTTCTCCAGTCCGTGCTTGTTGGCGAGATACTGCATGATGGCACAGCTCTCCCAGAGCACGCCGCGCGGCAGCCCCTTGTCCTCGATCATCGGCGTCAGATGCGCCGGATTGCGCGCCATATATTCGGGCGAGCGCGTGTGGCCCCAAGCGTCGGTCTCGGCGGCGTCGAACCCAGCCGCACGGGCAAACACCCGGACGGTCATGTTGTTGACGCTCGGCTTCAGCATCGAGAGCTTCAGCGCCGGTTTTTTCGCCGCCTTGACCTTCGGCGCGGATTTCTTGGCAGCCGGCTTTGTCGCGGCTTTCGCGGCCGGCTTTGCGGCTGCCTTCGGCGCGGCCTTTACGGCCGCTTTTGCCGCCGGCTTCGCAGCCGCTTTCGCCGCAAGCTTGGCCGCTGATTTCCCAGCGCTCTTGATCACTGTCTTTGCCATTATGGTCCTCCCCCTTTGCTGGCCGTCAGTATGGATTCTTCGGCGTCCGGTCGTCCGACAAGGTCGCGCGCGACCGTTCGACCAGCGTCTGGATCGCGTCGGCAAGGTGCACTTCGGCGATGTTGTAGTCGCCGCGCGCAACGCGCAGCTTGTGCGCCTGCATCAAGACGTCGGCGTGGGTGAAGCCGGCCGGCGGCTCGAAGCGGTAGGACGCCAGCTCGATCAAAAGGCCGAGCGGATCCTCGAAATAGATCGAATCCATGAAGCCGCGGTCCTTGACGCCGCTGTGCTTGATGGCGCGCTCGTCGAGCCGGGCGACCGCCTGCAGGAAGGTCACGCGCGACACCGAGAACGCAATATGATGGACGCAGCCCGGTTCGGTGGGCGTGCGCCGCTTGACAGGCGTGCGGCTCTCGTCGGTGAAGACGGTGATCAGCCTGCCGTCGCCGGGATCGAAATAAAGATGGCTTTCGCTTGGCTTGTCGAGATTGGGTTGCTCGAAAATGAACGGCATGCCGAGCACGCCCTCCCAGAAATCGATCGAGGTCTGGCGGCCGGCGCCGACGAGCGTGATGTGATGGACGCCCTGCGACTGCAGTTTCTGCATCGGTCTCCTCCTCGCCGACCCTCGCCTATGTTCCCCGGCGTCTTGCGCGCCGCAAAGAGCCCTTTGGCTAGGCTTCGTACAGTGATGCTAGTGCAATTGGCAGCGCCGCGCCAGAAGCTCGCGGAGACTGCCGGCGCTGGATGGTGAAAGAGGCTTAAGGTTGCATGACCTGAGGCTACGCAACGGCTCTGAGTTCGGCCTCCGCCAGGGTACCCAGGCCCGCGCATTCGGCACATGCCATGGTCTGCCCGGGACAGCCGGCCCGATGCGTGCCTTGCGGGCAGCAATGCCCTTTCGACTCACGCCATTTCAAGCAATCGAAAACCTGCCCGCTGCCGTGACAGCACGGGCATATCATTTTTGCCGAATTCATGCCTGCTATGCCCAACCAAATCCGCGTTGCCGCAGATGCTATCCCCGCACCGCAAGTAACAGAGATCGCTACGCTTTCAAGCGTCGCGGCCTGACTTAAATTGGGTGTATTCGGGTGCGCGGACTTGCCGAATTTCGCTGATGCCGCCGACCCTCGCGGTCACACGCGATCCGCGCGGCTGCTGCCCGAAATTTTCGATGATGCGGAAGGAAAGTCGTTGCTTGGTACGCCCAAGGGGAATCGAACCCCTGTTCCCGCCGTGAGAGGGCGGTGTCCTGACCGCTAGACGATGGGCGCGTTCAAGAACCGGCGATATAGGCTGACGGTTTGGAAAAAGCAACTGGCTTCGAACGGCCGGACCGCTTCTGTGCAATGTCGGTTCGTGGACCTAGCGTTTCGGCTCGATCAGGTCCCACAGATTGCCATAGAGGTCGGCGAAAACCGCCACGGTGCCGTAAGGCTCATGGCGTGGCGTTTCGTGGAACTCGACGCCGTTCTCCAGCATCGTCGCATGGTCCGTGGCAAAATCATCGGTTTCGAGAAACAAAACCACGCGGCCTCCGGTCTGGTCGCCGACGCGGCTCTTCTGCACATCGTCCAACGCCTCCGCCAGAAGCAGCCGGGGCCCTTGCCCGACCGCCGGCGTTACCGTCACCCAGCGCTTGCCGTCGCCGAGCTCGATGTCGTCGCAGAGGACAAAGCCAAGCTTGCCGACATACCAGGCGATCGCCTCGTCATAGTCGGCGACGACGAGCGTGATGGTTGCGATGCGGCGATGTTCGGCAAACCCGGTCATTGTTTCGGCCCGGCTATTTGTTGCGGATGGCGAAGCGGCCGATGATACGGCGCTCGGCGATGTCGTAGACAAAGATGGTGCGGCTGCCGTCGCTGAGCTCGGCGTCGATCGAAATGCGATTGCCCGACAGAGCCTGGCTAATCACCTTGGCTCCGACCGGGAGCACTATGTCGGCCGCGAGCGGCTCGCCGGGCGGAACTGGAATGTCGTTGGCGAGCGGCGGGTTCGCGGGCGGCGCCCTGCGCGATTTGTAGACAATGGCCGCGATCACCACCATAAGGGCCAGCAAAAGCAGGCCGAGATTGATGGCCATGAAGCGGATGAGCCTGCCGCGCACCTTTTCGATCTCGGGATCGAGCGGCTTTTCTTCTTCATCGGCAACGGGCCGGGCCATGGCAGAACTTTCCGGAACTTTTTCGATGAGCGCTCATAACGAAGAGACCCCTGAATTGATAGAGGCTGTACAATTCATAGAGGCGGCGCCGACCGTGCTCGAAGCCGGCGCGGAAGCGGCCGGCCAGCGCCTCGACCAATGGCTGGCGAGCGCCCTCGGGCCTGACATGTCGCGCAGCCGGGTGCAGATGCTGATCCGGCAAGGTGCCGTTTCGATCGACGGCAAGCCGGTCGACGAGACCAAGCGCAAGATGAGTGCCGGCGAGCGCGTATCGGTCGTCAGGCCCGAGCCGGAACCGGCCGAACCGGAAGGCGAGGCCATCGCGCTCGACGTGCTTTATGAGGACGACGAGTTGATCGTCATCAACAAGCCGGCCGGCCTCGTCGTCCATCCCGGCGCCGGCAACTGGACCGGCACGCTGGTCAATGCCCTGATCCACCACTGCGGCGACAGTCTCTCAGGCATTGGCGGCGTCAGGCGGCCGGGCATCGTCCATCGGCTGGACAAGGAAACCAGCGGCGTCATGGTGGTGGCCAAGACCGACCGCGCCCACAAGGCGCTGTCGGAGGCCTTTGCCGACCACGGCCGCACCGGCGACCTCGAACGTGCTTATCTGGCGCTGGTCTGGGGAATCCCGTCGCGGCCGACCGGAACGGTCGACGCGCCGCTTGGCCGTGCCGCCGACCGCGTGCGCCGCGCCGTCGTGCCGGAAGGCCGTGACGACGCCCGCCACGCCGTCACGCATTTCACCGTCAAGGAGCGTTTCGGCGAAAACCAGCAGCCGTTCGCCGCCGCCAGCCTGGTCGAATGCCGGCTGGAAACCGGCCGCACCCACCAGATCCGCGTCCACATGGCTCATATCGGCCACCCCGTCATCGGCGACCCGGATTACGGCCAGGCCTTCCGCACCAAGGCCAACCGGCTGCCCGAGCCGCTGAAAACCCAGGTCAAGGCATTTTCCAGGCAAGCTTTGCATGCCTGGCTCCTTGCATTTCGGCACCCGGCTACCCATTTATCGATGAGGTTCGAGGCGCCGATACCGGGGGACATGGAGGAACTCGTCGGCGGCTTCCGCAAAGCTAAAACCTGAGCGGCATTGTTCACTTCAGCGTGACACACTGTTTCGTGTTGAACAAATGCCTGTCTTTTCTGGTTTTGTTCCTATATAGATCAGTTGTCGCGGGCGAGCCTTTTGGTGCTCGCGTCACATGCCCGCCGCGTTTCGGGGGCATCACTCCAATAGAGAGGGGGCGCAATCATGGCCCAGTCACTACCCAGTATTGTTTCCGGCGAAGGCGGCCTCAGCCGCTACCTGGAAGAAATCCGCCGCTTTCCCATGCTTCAGCCGCAGGAAGAGTACATGCTCGCCAAGCGCTACGCCGAGCATGAAGACACTTCCGCTGCGCACAAGCTCGTCACCAGCCATCTTCGGCTCGTCGCCAAGATCGCCATGGGCTATCGCGGCTACGGCCTGCCGATCGGCGAAGTGATCTCGGAAGGCAATGTCGGCCTGATGCAGGCCGTCAAGAAATTCGAACCCGAGCGTGGCTTCCGCCTCGCGACCTACGCCATGTGGTGGATCAAGGCCTCGATCCAGGAGTACATCCTGCGCTCGTGGAGCCTGGTCAAGATGGGCACGACCGCCAATCAGAAGCGCCTGTTCTTCAACCTGCGCAAGGTGAAGGGCAAGATCCAGGCGCTGGACGATGGCGACCTCAAGCCCGACCAGATCACCGAGATCGCCACCCGGCTGAACGTGTCGGAAGCCGAAGTCGTGTCGATGAACCGCCGCCTGTCGGGCGACGCGTCGCTGAACGCGCCGATCCGCGCCAGCGAAGGTGAATCCGGCGAATGGCAGGACTGGCTGGTCGATGACCACGAAAGCCAGGAAGACATGCTGATCGAGCAGGACGAGCTGGAAAACCGCCGCGGCATGCTGTCGGGCGCTCTGGCCGTGCTGAACGATCGTGAGCGGCGCATCTTCGAGGCCCGCCGCCTCGCCGAGGAGCCGCTGACGCTGGAAGAACTGTCGTCCGAGTTCGACATCAGCCGCGAGCGCGTGCGCCAGATCGAGGTGCGCGCCTTCGAGAAGGTGCAGGACGCGGTCAAGGCCGCTGCCAAGCGCCAGATGCAGGCCCTGCGCACGATCGAGGCGCAGCCCGCGGCGTAAAGCCGGGTTCGGTGACGAAACAAAAAGCGGCGCCAGGAAACTGGCGCCGCTTTTTTGTGGGTCCGCTGGTGGTTGGCGAAAACCGGGCGACAGCCAATCTCCCTCCTTGAGGGGGAGATGTCCGGCAGGACAGAGGGGGGCGTGACGGAACGCCGCCTTTTCGTGCTAGCTACCCCAACCGAACCAGCTCGATCACACAGCTAAAACCATTAGACGGGTCGGCGGGACAGCACCCCCCTCTGCCCTGCCGGGCATCTCCCCCTCAAGGGGGGAGATTAGCTGTTCACCGACAGCACCCTCTCACAAACCATCAAGCGGAAACTTCAGATACCGCCTCCCATTGGCCTCCGGTTCCGGCAGCCGTCCACCATTCATGTTGACCTGCAGCGCATGCAGGATCAGCCGCGGCATCGGCAGTGTCTTGTCGCGCGCTTCGCGCAAGTCGACGAACTCGGCTTCGCTGCGCGCCGCAACGAGGTGGATATTCTTTGCCCTCTGCTCGGCGACCGTGCTCTCCCAGCACGGCTCGCGGCCGCCGGCCTGATAGTCGTGGCCGACGAACACCCGCGTATCGTCCGGCAGCGCCAGAATGCCCTCAATCGAATGCCACAGCCGCGCGGCACTGCCGCCGGGAAAGTCCGTCCTTGCCGAGCCGCTGTCGGGCATGAACAGCGTGTCGTGGACGAAGGCGGCGTCGCCGATGACATAGGTGATCGAGGCGAGCGTGTGGCCGGGCGAGAACAGCACCTTGACCGGCAGGTTGCCGATCATGAACGTTTCGCCTTCCCCAAACAGCCGGTCCCACTGCGAGCCGTCTGCGGGGAAATCCGGCCAGTTGTAGATCGCCTTCCACAGCGCCTGGACTTCGACGATCCTGTCGCCGATCGCCGTCGGCGCGCCGGTCTTTTCCCGGAGATAGTGCGCCGCCGAGAAATGATCGGCATGCGGATGGGTGTCCAGAATCCACTCGAGCTCCAGCCCGTTTTCGCGGATAAAATCCAGCAAGGCGTCGGCATTCTTCGTCGCCGTCGCGCCGGATTTTTCGTCGAAGTCGAGGATCGGGTCGATGACGGCGCAGCGTCTCGTCACCGGGTCGGTGACGACATACTGGATCGCGCCGGTCGGCTTGTCGTAGAAGCCGGCGACCTCAGGTTTGGCCGAAGCGATGTCCAATGTCCGGCTCCCCTGCCCCTTGCCCGACAGGAACCGTTTTCTCCGTCGGGTTGAACAAGAGCATGGTCATCTGGCAAAGCGCGCCGGTCAAGCACGCCTTGCCACAAATAGGACTGAAGCCCCAAATAGCTCCGACGGAGAAAACCTAGGCTGACGGCTGCTTGGTCTTCCTGAGATAGGGCAGGATCGTCTCGAAAGCGCCAAAACGCTTGACCGCATCTTCGTTCGAAACCGCGGCGGTGATGATCACATCCTCGCCCTGCTTCCAGTTGGCCGGCGTCGCCACCTGGTGCTTGGCCGTCAGCTGCATGGAATCGACCGCGCGCAGGATCTCGTCGAAGTTGCGGCCCGTCGTCATTGGGTAAGTCAGCACCAGCTTGATCTTCTTGTCCGGCCCGATGACATAGACCGAGCGCACCGTGGCGTTGTCGGCCGGCGTGCGGCCTTCCGACGTCTCGCCGGCGCCCGCCGGCAGCATGTCATAAAGCTTGGCCACCTTGAGGTCCTTGTCGCCGATCAGCGGGTAGTTCACCGTCTGGCCGGTCGCCGTCTTGATGTCGGCCTGCCACTTGTCGTGGCTCGCAACGGGATCGACGGAAATGCCGATGACCTTGACGTTGCGCTTCTTGAACTCGCCTTCGAGCCCCGCCATCGTGCCCAGCTCGGTGGTGCAGACCGGGGTGAAATTCTTCGGATGGCTGAACAGGATCGCCCAGCCGTCGCCGATCCAGTCATGAAACTTGATCGGCCCTTGCGTTGTCTCGGCGGTGAAGTCAGGCGCGATGTCGTTGATACGAAGGCTCATGGCATTATTTCCCCAGCAACAGATTTCGTCAGGAGCGGCCGTGGACGGCGTCAACGCTCCGGCATTCCCGCATCTTAGCGCAAAAATCGCGGCTGCAGGACAATAGGAAACTATTATTGGCGACGGAACGAGCACTTTCGTTCTACGGACCGACGTTGGGCCGACAATCTTTCGTTTGTGCGGGGAAGGCTCAGGCCTTGTTGACCGCCAGCGACGTGGCCAGGTCTTCCATGCGCTGGGCGAGCGCGCCGAGCGCGCTGGTCAGCACGGTGTCGTTCTTGTCGGCCTTGGTCAGCGCTTCGTCGCGAGTCTTGCGCAGCGTCTGCACTTCGGTCTCCATGCCCTTGACCCGCTTCTGCAGCTCCGAAAGCTCGTCCATCACCATGATGCCGGCCATCACCGTCAGCCGCTGGTCGCCGATCTCGCCGAACGAATCCTTCAGATGCGAGACATAACGGTCGAACCGCTCGGCGAGGTCGATCAGGTGCTCTTCCTGACCCTCGTCGCAAGCCATGCGATACTGCTTGCCGTCGATGGAAACCGTGACCTGTGCCATGGCCTGCAGCTCCTACCTGTCCAGCACCGCGCGGATGGTTTCCATGGCGGTCACCAAGCGGCGCGACACTTCCTTGTTGGCATCTTCCAGCCGTTCGGCGCGGGCTTCGGAATTGTCGAGTTCCTGCGCCAGCCGTGAACGGTCGGCGTTCATGCGCTGCACCTCAGCCTCGGCTTCGGAATAGTCGCGCTCGTGCTCGAGCTTGGCCGCGACGGCGTTTTCCAGCCCCTCGATGGCCTTGCCCAGCCTGTGGATGACTTCCTTGAGTGTGGTTTCGCCGGTCATGGCCTTCGTCCTGTGCCCTGCCCATCACCGAATCGCTTCGCGTTCAGAACGCGTTAACAAGGAAACATTAGGCACCGGGTGAAGGCAACGTCAACAAAGCTCTCGCGACTGTCCCCCGCTAACGCTAATGTAGGTCGCCCCATAAGGTCTCAAAGCCATCACAAGACCGGCAAATGTGCAGCCGATTTGTTGACTAAAAGCCCGTGGCTGCTATGTGTCGCGCACTCTTTCCTGGGCTCTGCCAAGCCCACAAATCCCCACCCCGGAGGTACCATGACGTCGCGTGAACAACATGACCGGATGGCCAATGCGATCCGTTTTCTCTCCATGGACGCCGTCGAGAAGTCCCAGTCCGGCCATCCCGGCCTGCCCATGGGCTGCGCCGACATCGCCACAGTGCTGTTCACCCGCTTTCTGAAATATGATCCGAAGAACCCCCATTGGCCGGACCGAGACCGCTTCATCCTGTCGGCCGGCCACGGTTCTATGCTGCTCTACTCGCTGCTGCATCTGACCGGTTACGAGGACATGACCCTCGACCAGATCAAGCATTTCCGCCAGCTGGGTTCCAAGACCGCCGGCCATCCCGAATACGGCCATGCCACCGGCATCGAGACGACGACCGGCCCGCTCGGCCAGGGTCTCGCCAATTCGGTCGGCTTCGCGCTCGGCGAGCGCATCATGAACGCCGCCTTCGGCAACGACCTCGTCGACCACTACACCTATGTGCTGGCCGGCGACGGCTGCCTGATGGAAGGTGTTTCCCAGGAAGCCATCGCGCTGGCCGGCCACCTCAAGCTCAACAAGCTGATCGTCTTCTGGGACAACAACAACATCTCGATCGACGGTCCGGTTTCGCTTGCAGACAACACCGACCAGGTCGCCCGCTTCCAGGCCTCGGGCTGGAACGCCAGCCACATTGACGGCACCGACCCCGAGGCGATCGCCTACGCCATCGAAGCCGCCCGCCATTCCGACAAGCCGACGATGATCGCCTGCAAGACGACCATCGGCTTCGGCGCCCCGACCAAGGCCGGCACCAACAAGGCGCACGGTTCGCCGCTCGGCGCCGACGAGATCGCAGGCGCGCGGAAATTCTTCAACTGGGACTCGCCGCCCTTCGAAATTCCGGCCGACATTCTCGACTCCTGGCGCACCGCCGGCAAGGCCGGCGTCAAGCCGCGCACCGACTGGGAAGGCCGGCTCGCCAAGGCCAAGCCCGAGCTGAAGGCCGAGTTCGAGCGCCGCCTCGCCGGCAAGCTGCCGTCGAATTTCGATGCCGTCATTGCCGACTACAAGAAGAAGCTGTCGGCCGACAAGCCGAAGGTCGCCACCCGCAAATCGTCGGAAATGGCGCTGGAAGTCATCAACGGCGCGGTGCCGGAAACCATCGGCGGCTCTGCCGACCTGACGGGCTCCAACAACACCAAGACCAGCCAGACCAAGAACATCACGCCGGACGATTACGGCCAGCGCTATGTCCACTACGGCATCCGCGAGCATGGCATGGCGGCCGCCCTCAACGGCCTGACGCTGCATGGCGGCCTCATCGCCTATGGTGGCACCTTCATGTGCTTCTCCGACTATGCCCGTCCGTCGATGCGGCTGGCCTCGCTGATGGGCATCCGCTCGATCTTCGTCATGACCCATGATTCGATCGGTTTGGGCGAAGACGGCCCGACCCACCAGCCGGTCGAGCACCTGGCGGCGCTCCGCGCCATCCCCAACCACAATGTCTTCCGTCCGGCCGACGCGGTGGAAACCGCCGAATGCTGGCAGATCGCCATTGAATCGGAAAAGACCCCGTCCACCCTGGCGCTGACCCGCCAGAACCTGCCGACGGTGCGCACCGAGCACTCGGCCAGGAACCTCTCGAGCCAGGGCGCCTATGAACTGGCCGCGGCGAGCGGCGAAGCGGCGGTGACGATCTTCGCGACCGGCTCCGAGGTCGAGATCGCGCTCGGCGCCCGTGATTTGCTTGAAAAGCATGGGCACCCGACCCGCGTCGTCTCGGTGCCTTGCTTCGAACTGTTCGACCAGCAGAGCGACGCCTATCGCAAGGAGACGATCGGCAACGCGCCGATCAAGATGGCGATCGAGGCCGGCATCCGTCAGGGCTGGGATCACCTGATCGGCTCCGACGGCATCTTCATCGGCATGACCGGCTTCGGCGCTTCCGGCACCATCGAGCAGCTCTACCCGCATTTCGGCATCACCGCCGAAGCCGCGGCCAAGGCGGCGGAAGCCCGCCTGCACGGCAAGTAAGATCAGGGTCAGTCCCGCGCACCTCCAAGGCGGATTCGCGGGGCTGGACCAACCTAATCGATTTAAATTCGGCCTTCTGCGGCTGGATTCTTGTGCCATCCGCCGCTATGAAGCTGCGGACCCATCTGCCGCCTCCAGCTCCCAGGGAGAGTAAAATGACCGTCAGAGTTGCCATCAACGGATTTGGCCGCATCGGCCGCAACATCCTGCGCGCCATCCATGAATCCGGCCGCAAGGACATCGACGTCGTCGCCGTCAACGACCTCGGCCCGGTCGAGACCAACGCGCATCTGCTGCGCTATGACAGCGTGCACGGCCGCTTCCCGCACGAAGTGTCGGTCTCGGGCGACCAGATCACCGTCGGCAAGGAGACCTTCAAGGTCACCGCGATCAAGGACCCGGCGCAGCTGCCGTGGAAGGAGCTCGGCATCGACATCGCGCTCGAATGCACCGGCATCTTCACCGCCCGCGACAAGGCTGCCGCGCACTTGACCGCCGGCGCCAAGCGCGTCGTCGTCTCCGCGCCTGCCGAAGGTGCTGACCTCACCGTCGTCTACGGCATCAACCACGACAAGCTGACCAAGGACCACATCGTCATCTCGAATGCGTCCTGCACCACCAACTGCCTGGCGCCGCTGGCCGCCGTGCTGCACGAGACCGTCGGCATCGAAAAGGGCATGATGACGACGATCCACTCCTACACCGGCGACCAGCCGACGCTGGACACCATGCACAAGGATCTCTACCGCGGCCGCGCGGCTGCCCTGTCGCAGATCCCGACCTCGACCGGTGCGGCCAAGGCGATCGGCCTGGTGCTGCCCGACCTCAAGGGCAAGCTCGACGGCATCTCGATCCGCGTGCCGACCCCCAACGTCTCGGTCGTCGACTTCAAGTTCATCGCCAAGCGCGCCACCACCGTGCAGGAGATAAACGAAGCGGTGATCGCTGCCTCCAACGGCAAGCTGAAGGGCATTCTCGGCGTCACCCATCATCCGAATGTGTCGATCGACTTCAACCACGATCCGCGCTCGTCGATCCTGGCGCTCGACCAGACCAAGGTCATGGACGGCAACTTCGTTTCGGTGCTGTCCTGGTACGACAATGAGTGGGGCTTCTCCAACCGCATGGCCGACACCTCGGTCGCCTTCGGCAAGACCATCGCCTGATCTGAAGGCATCGTCTCGCAGCTTCGAACGCCCGGCTTTGCCCGGGCGTTTTTCGTCAGTCAGCGCGCCGGGCAAGGCGCGCCGAGCCGCCAAACGCCGGAAAATCAGCGGCATAAGGCAAAAAGCCATCCTTGCGCCTTGCACCGGCCATGCCTTCGCCCCACTCTCCCGTGAATCGGTAGAAAGAGGAATTCGAGGGGCAAATCACGGATGGAGCATGCGATCTATCTCGTCACGCTGGTCGGCACAGCGCTAGTCGTCGCCGCAGCGTTCTCGAGCCTGATCGCCTTTCGCTTCGGCGCCCCTTTGCTGCTGCTCTTCCTCTGCATCGGCCTCGCCAGCGGCGTCGATGGTCTCGGCATCGAATTCGACAATGCGCGCGTGGCATATTTTGCCGGCTCACTGGCGCTGGCGGTCATCCTGTTCGATTCCGGTTTCGGCACGCCGCTCAACGCGCTGCGCCAAGCGGCCGGACCGGCGCTGTCGCTGGCGACCTTCGGCGTAATCCTGACCACTGGCCTGTTCGGCGCCGCCGCCTATTATCTGCTCGACCTCAGCTGGCTGGAATCCTTCCTTCTGGGAGCTGCCGTCGCCTCGACCGACGCGGCTGCGGTGTTCTTCCTGCTGCGCGCCGGCGAAATCAATCTGCGCGAGCGCGTGCGCGCCACGCTCGAAGTCGAATCCGGCACCAACGACCCCATCGCCATCTTCCTGACCATCACGCTGGTCGAGATCATCGCCGCCCACGCCAATCCCGAGACCCATGTGCTGGTCACCGACCTGATCCTCGGCTTCCTGCTCAATATGGGGCTCGGCGCCGTCGTCGGCGTGCTTGGCGGGCTCGGCATCGTGCGCCTCGTCGACCGGCTCAACCTCGACCATGGCTTGCTGCCGATCTTCGTGCTGACCCTGTCGCTGATGGTGTTCGCCGCCGCCGGCGCCATTGGCGGCTCGGGCTTCCTGGCGGTCTATCTCGCCGGGCTGATTGCCGGCAACTCCGACATCCGCGCCGTCACCATCCTGAAGCGCTTCCAGGACGGCATGTCGTGGCTGGCACAGATCATCATGTTCCTGATCCTCGGCCTGTTCGCGACGCCCTCGCAGTTTCCGGCGATCATGGTGCCGGCGGTGCTGCTCGGCCTGTTCCTGATGTTTGTCGCGCGCCCGGTCGCCGTCTGGCTCTGCCTTATCCCGTTCCGCCTGCCACGTCCCGAGATCGCCTTCGTCTCCTGGGTCGGCCTGCGCGGCGCCGTGTCCATCCTGCTTGCCATCACCCCGCTGCTCGGCGGACTGGAGAACGGCCGCACCATCTTCAACGTCGCCTTCATCATCGTTCTGGTATCGCTGGTGGTGCAGGGCTGGTCGGTCGGTCCGCTGGCGCGCCGGCTCGGCCTGATCGTGCCGGCGAGACTCGGGCCGCTCGACAAGGTCGAACTCGAACTGCCGGGCTCCGCCCACCACGAACTGCTCGCCTACCGCGTCGCGCCCGGCAGCCCGGTGGCGCGCGGCGAGCGCATCCCGCGCTGGGCACGGCCCTCGCTGGTGCTGCGCGACGGCCGCTCGATGCGTTTCCAGGACATGGGCCGGCTCGCGGCCGGCGACCAGGTCTACATCTTCGTGCCCGACCGCTATCCGCGCCTGCTTGACAAGCTGTTTGCCAGCCGCGCCGTAGTCGACCCCGAGGATGCCGACTTCTTCGGCGCCTTTGCCGTCGATCCCGCCCGCTCGGCCGCAGAACTCGAGGCCGCATACACACCGGGATTGAGCGAAGCCGAGCAGAAGCTCACCGTCGGCGCGCTGGTGACGGCAAGGCTTGGCGGCCATGCCGAATATGCCGACCGGGTGCTGATCGGCCCGATCGAATTGATCGTCCGCGACGTCGACGACAAGGGCAAGATCACCGGTCTCGGCCTCTCCTTCGAGCCGACCGCGCCGGTGGCGCGGGTTCCGGTGTTCCTGAGCGCCGGCGAGATCGGCGATCGTGTCTCCGCCTTCATCCGCAACTGGCGCAAGCCGACCGAGACGCAGACTGCAGAGGCGATAGCCAATGAGAAGGCCCTTGAGCCGACGGCGGAAAAGGTAACGACCGAAGGCTGACAAGCGATCGGTTCACGCTGACGTCCCGCATCATCACGACAGCCTTCTCCTTGATCTCAAAATTTAGCTCGCACTCCGGCTCAAGCCTTGCATCGTCATCGATGCGAGGTATGGTCCCGGCGATTTTCCACGGAAAGGAACCCGCATGGCCGCCCTCAAGACACTCGACGATATCGGCAATATCAGCGGCAAGCGCGTGCTGGTGCGCGTCGACCTCAACGTGCCCGTCGCCGACGGCAAGGTCACCGACGCCACCCGCATCGAACGCATTGCGCCGACCATCGCCGAACTGTCCGGCAAGGGCGCCAAGGTCATCCTGCTCGCGCATTTCGGCCGCCCGAAGGATGGTCCCTCGCCCGAATTCTCGCTGGAGCCGATCGCCAAGGCTGCCGCGGAGGTGCTTGGCCGCCCCGTCGGCTTTGCCGGCGACTGCGTCGGCGACACGGCGGGCAGTGCGGTCGCCGCCATGAACAAGGGCGATGTGCTGCTGCTGGAAAACACCCGCTTCCACAAGACCGAGGAGAAGAACGACCCGGCCTTTACAGAGCGGCTCGCCGCCAATGGCGATATCTTCGTCAACGACGCCTTTTCCGCCGCCCACCGGGCGCACTCCTCGACCGAAGGCCTGGCGCGGCTGTTGCCGTCCTATGCCGGCCGCACCATGCAGGCCGAGCTCGAGGCGCTGGAGAAGGGGCTCGGCAATCCGGTCCGCCCTGTCGTCGCCATTGTCGGCGGCGCCAAGGTGTCGACCAAGATCGACCTGTTGATGAACCTGGTGAAGAAGGTCGACGCGCTGGTGATCGGCGGCGGCATGGCCAACACTTTTCTCGCCGCGCGTGGCACCGCTGTCGGCAAGTCGCTGTGCGAGCATGACCTTGCCGCGACCGCCAAGCAGATCATGATCGAGGCCGCCGAAGCCGGCTGCGCCATCATCCTGCCTGTCGACGGTGTCGTCGCCAAGGAATTCAAGGCGGGTGCGGCCAGCGAGACCGTTGCCATTTCGGATGTCCCGGCTGACGGCATGATCCTCGATGTCGGCGAAAAGACCGTGAAGACGATCGGTGAATGGATCGACCGCGCCGCGACCCTGGTCTGGAACGGCCCGCTCGGCGCCTTCGAGATCGAGCCTTTCGACCACGCCACGGTGGCGGCGGCCAGGCACGCGGCGGCCCGCACCAGGGCCGGCAAGCTGGTCTCGGTCGCCGGTGGCGGCGACACGGTGGCCGCCCTCAACCATGCCGGCATCGCCGACGACTTCACCTATGTCTCGACCGCCGGCGGCGCTTTCCTCGAATGGATGGAAGGCAAGCCGCTGCCCGGCGTCGACGTGCTGAAGAAACAAGCCTGACCGGATCGGGGGCGCAAAAACGGACGCCAGGAACTTTCAATCGATTCGAGCTTTCCGATCCCATTCCTTTGGCGGTAGACTTCCGTTACGCGCGGAGCGTACCCCCTTAGGAGAAGAGAAATGAGCGAACGTCTCGAAGACATTGCCGCCGCGATGGTGGCCGGCGGCAAGGGCCTGCTGGCCGCCGATGAAAGCTCCGGCACCATCAAGAAGCGCTTCGACGTCATCGGCGTCGAATCGACCGCCGATAGCCGCCGCGACTACCGCGAGATGATGTTCCGCGCCAAGGACGCGATGACGAAGTACATCTCCGGCGTCATTCTCTACGACGAGACCATCCGTCAGAAGGCTGCCGACGGCACGCCTCTGGTCGACATCATCAAGGCGGCGGGCGCCATTCCCGGCATCAAGGTCGATGCCGGCGCCAAGCCACTCGCCGGCTTTCCCGGCGATACCGTTACCGAAGGCCTCGACGGCTTGCGCGAACGGCTCGCCGATTATTACAAACTCGGCGCCCGCTTTGCCAAATGGCGCGCGGTGATCGACATCGACACCGGCAAGGGCGTGCCCTCGGCCAATTCGATTGCCTCCAATGCCCATGCGCTGGCCCGCTATGCCGCACTGTGCCAGGAGGCCGGCATCGTGCCGATCGTCGAACCGGAAGTGCTGATGGACGGCGCGCACGACATTGACACCTGCTACGACATCTCGAAGGCAACGCTGATCAAGCTCTATGACGAGCTGCATGCAGCGCGCGTTGTGCTGGAAGGCACCATCCTGAAGCCGAACATGGTGCTGGCCGGCAGGAAGTCGGGCAAGGTGAGCAGCCCCGAAGAGGTCGCGGAAAAGACCATAAAACTGTTCCGCGAAACCGTACCGGCAGCGGTGCCGGGCATCGCCTTCCTTTCGGGCGGGCAGTCGGACGAGGAGGCTACCGCCAACCTCAACGCCATCAACGCCATCGGCCCGCATCCGTGGAAGCTGACCTTCTCCTATGGCCGCGCCTTGCAGGCCGCCCCGCAAAAGGCCTGGAGCGGCAAGACATCGAACGTCGCCGCCGGCCAGGCCGCCTTCACCCATCGTGCCCACATGAACCATCTGGCGGCGCTGGGACAATGGACGGCGAGCCTCGAACAGGCCGCCTGAGCGCAGTCCTCCCGTTGTCATACAACCCGGGCCGATGCGCCCGGGTTTGTTTATGCAAAGCCCGGCTTGGACGGAGTTCGTCCATCCTTATCTCCTTTTCGGCAAAAGCTGACGGCGATGTCGGTTTCTGCCCACCCCAAACGTCCTTGGGTGAACAGACAGGGAGAACTTCATGACTCGCAGCAAGGTGGTTTCGCGTGAAGACTGGTTTGAGGCGCACAAGGCGCATCTGGCGCGCGAGAAGGAATTGACACGGTTGCGTGAGCGCATCGCCGCCGAGCGGCGTGAACTGCCCTGGATGAAAATCCGCAAGGACTATGTCTTCGAAACCGAGCAGGGTCCGAAGAACCTGGCCGGACTGTTCGGCGCCAACAGCCAACTGATCGTCTACCACTTCATGATGACGCCAGGATCGAACCACCGCTGCGAAGGATGCTCCTTCCTTGCCGACCATATAGACGGCGCCGATCAGCATCTCAGGCACCACGACGTGTCGCTGGTGGTGGTTGCGCGCGCGCCGCTGGCGGAACTGCTGCCTTACAAGCAGCGTATGGGCTGGAAATTCGACTGGGTGTCGTCCTACGCCTCGGATTTCAACTTCGACATGCAGGTCTCCTTCACCGACAAGCAGATCGCGGCCGGCGACACCACCTACAATTTCGAGACGCGTCCGCGCACGTCAAAGGACCTTCCCGGCACCAGTGTTTTCTACAAGGACGAGAACGGCGACATATTCCTTACCTTTATGTCGCGCGCCCGCGGCGGCGAGGCCCAGATCGGCACTTACGACTATCTCGACATGACACCGAAGGGCCGCGGCGAAAATGGCCCTTATCATAGCCTGATGGACTGGGTGCGGCTGCATGACGAATATCAGGACAAGCAGGCGGATAAGCCGAACTGCTGCGACTAGAAGCGCGTTCACCTGCGCCCAAACATGCGCTAAGGCTGCCGTTAACCTCTAACGGTATTGCCATGCGCTTCCCGGCCCTTCTTACCTGGCTCGCCTACCCCGTCTATTTCTGGCAGGGCCTCGGCGTGCGCCGCCGCACCACCCGCATGCTGCCGGCACAAGGGCCGGTCATGCACGAAATATCGGGCAAGGCGCCGGCCATCTCGCTGCTGGTGCTGGGCGATTCCTCGGCCGCTTCCGTCGGCATCGGCAATTCCGAGAACGGGCTTGCCGCGCAGCTTGCCGTCATGATCGCGCAACGAACCGGCCTTGCCGTGCGCTGGCGCGCCGCTGGCTTCAACTCGGCAACGTCGGGCCAGATCCGCGACCATGTGCTGCCCAATCTGTCGGCCGATCCGTGGACGCATATCGTGCTCGCCATCGGCACCAACGACACCAAGAATTTCCACTCGGTACCGCGCTTCAAGAAGGAGTTCGGTGGCCTGCTCTACGCCTCGCGTGCCAAATGGCCGGAGGCGCGCGTGGTGTGGTCGCCGGTGCTGGAGTTCACCCGCGCGCCGGCCATGCCGCCGCTGCTCGGCAAGATTCTCGAAATCCGCGCTACCGCAATGAACCGCATGGGCGAGCGCCTCTGTTTCGAGCGCGGCGCCGTGCCGGCGCCACGGCTGCCGATCACCAACCCGGAGGCCGGCTTTGCCTCCGATGGCTTTCATGCCTCGGAAGCCGGTTACCGCGCCTGGGCCGAACATCTGGTCGGATGGGTGCTCGCCGATTGACCTGAGGGGGCACAAGCTCGGACTGGTGGGCTTCAGAGAACTGACATGAGTATTTCCAAATACTGTTGATTGCAGCCTGCTTCCAATGGATCTGAGCCAGAATATCATCCAGCAGCAATGGATGAGCTACGGCCTGGATTCCGAAACCGGCAACGACACCTGCACGCTGACCGGCAACCGCGCCGAATCGAGCAAGCATGTCATTCCGGCCGGCCCGGCCAGCGCCACGCCTTTTATTGCGGCGAACCTGCCGGAATTCATGACGACGCGCGGTGGCGATTACTTCTTCGTGCCCAGCCTCAACGCCATCCGGATGATTGCCATGGGAACGGTGGACCCGACCTGACCCTCAAGGCTATGTCCAGTGCCCCAGCGCACCCGCCAGCGCGATGGCCGCCATGGCGATCAGGGCCAGCTTCCAGAAATCGCCGCGCCGCTTCAGGCCCGGCCAGCCGAGCGGCTTGATCAGCTGAATGGCCATCATGCCGATGATGACGAGCGCGAGGAGTTTCGACATGCCCGCCTTTGAGCAGCATCGCGACAGGCTGTCAAAGCGGTTCTTGCATGGTCTCGGTCGACTTGGCCATTCCTGACAAAAGGCTCGTTTCCGAACCGACCGCCAAGCACCTCGCAGCTTTCTTCAACGACCTGACATGCTCCTGACAGACTGCTGTCAGGAGGGGTATGCAATAGTGTCTCCATCAGAGAAGAGGAGATGGTCATGAACAGCTTTGGTATTTTGAACAGCGTACAGCACTATGTCGGCAAGATCCGCACGATGCGCAATGAAGTTCGTACCCAGCGCTTCCTGAACTCCTTGCCCGCGGACATCCGCAAGGACATTGGCTGGCCGGATATGTATGAGGGTCACAGCCGCATTCGCGAGATCTGAGGCGTTTTACATGACAATGCTTGGATGCGAACCCCGCAACGCCCGGATCATTGACATGGCCCCCCGGGCGGCGACCCCTCGGGCTGGCGCAAAAACTTTGGCGCCTGCTACGGACAATGCTGAAGGCTCCTGACAGAATGCTGTCAGGAGCACCATGCCATAAACGTGTCAGGAGACATGAATGGTGAAAAGCTGGAACGACAGGCTGAACACGCCGGGCGTCAACGGCGTGAAGCCGACGCCACGCACAATGGGCGACGTCGTCGAGGGCCAGCCGATGCTGGTGCCGACGCCCCGTCAGGTCGATGATTTCATCCGCACGATCCCCAACGGCCTCGAGATGGATGTACGCGCCTTGCGCACCGCGCTCGCCATCGAGCATGGGGCGCACGTGACATGTCCGGTCACCATCGGTTATCATCTGCGAACCGTCGCCGAAGCCGCCAATGAGGATCTCGAACGCGGCATGACGCTGAACGATATCACGCCGTACTGGCGTGTGCTCGACGTGAACACGCCGACAACGAAGAAGTTGTCCTTCGGCGCGGAATTCGTCGCCGTGCAGCGCAGGCGCGAAGGACTTAAACCATAATGCGTGTCGCCCAAAAGTGCGCAGCGGTTTTTGGGAGAACGACAAGCATAAAACAGGACATGGATGTCACCCGGAACCGGTTTTGGGACCATGACATTCATAGACAAGCAGTCGAGGGACCATACGATGCGACGTGCCGACAGGCTCTTTCAGATCGTGCAGCACCTGCGTGGCGGCCGGCTGGTCACCGCCCAGAAGCTCGGCACATGGCTCGAGGTTTCCGAGCGGACCATCTACCGCGATATCGCCGATTTGCAGTCGACCGGAGTGCCAATCGACGGCGAGGCCGGCGTCGGCTACATGATGAGGGAGGGTTTCGACCTTCCGCCGCTGATGTTCACGCGTGACGAAATCGTCGCGCTGGTCGCCGGCGCCCGCATGGTGCGGGCCTTTGGCGGCGCGGCCATGGCGCGTGCGGCCGACGAGGCGCTGGTCAAGATCGGCGCCGTCCTGCCCGACGCCGAGAAGGACCGCATCGCCCGCACCGAGATCCACACGCCGATGTGGGTGGTGAGCGACGCCGCGCGTGAGGCGATCGACGTGATCGAGCGCGCTGTCGAGAAGCGACAGGTGCTGACCATCGACTACCGCGACGAGGCCGGCCGCAGCACCGGGCGTGACATCCGTCCGCTCGGTCTGTGGTTCTGGGGCAAGGTATGGACGCTGGTTGCCTGGTGCGAGATGCGCGACGATTTCCGCGCCTTCCGCATCGACCGCATCGCCTCGGTGGTCATCGCCGGCCGCATCTTCAAGCCTGAGCGCGGCAAGCAGCTTGCCGACTTCTACCGCGCCGTCGAACGCTCGGAGGACTATGGCATGACGCCGGACCGGGCGGCGCGCAGCTGAGACTTCGATAATCAATGAAAAAGCCCGCTCGAAGCGGGCTTTTTTGATGAACTGTCGCAAACCTTACTCGTCGTCCGCATCTTCCTTCTTGGACTTGAGCGCCGAGAGCTTGGCGAACACGGCGTTTGCGTCGAGCTCGGCATCCTCGTCCTTCGGCTTCTCCGGCGCCGGCACCAGGCGCTCGGTCACGGCAGCCGGCAGCAGCGTGTCGCCGACAGGCTGCGCCTGCTCGCGGCCGCGCGAGGCGCGGTTGACTTCCATGTCGAGGTCGATCTGCGAAGCGAGACCCAGCGTCACCGGGTCCATCGGCTGCAGATTGGCCGAATTCCAGTGCTTGCGCTCGCGGATCTGTTCGATCGTCGACTTGGTCGTGCCGACCAGGCGCGAAATCTGCGCGTCCTTCAATTCCGGATGGTTGCGGACCAGCCACAGGATGGCGTTGGGCCGGTCCTGGCGCTTCGACAGCGGTGTGTAGCGGGGACCCTTGCGCTTGGATTCCGGCACCCGCACCTTGGGGTCGGACAGTTTCAGGCGCTGGTTCGGATCCTTCTCGGCGCGCGCGATCTCGTCGCGGGTCAGCTGTCCGGTCATGATCGGATCCATGCCCTTGATACCCTGCGCCGATTCGCCGTCGGCGATCGCCTTGACCTCGAGCGGATGCAACCCGCAGAACTGCGCGATCTGCTCGAAGGAAAGCGCGGTGTTGTCGACCAGCCAGACGGCGGTCGCCTTGGGCATCAGCAGCGTATTGGCCATTTCAAAAATCCTTCTCGTTCGCCCGCGTTCCCGCGCGGGCGGTGGTTTAGAGCCACCAAAATGGGAAATTCGCGGCCTGTATAACCGCTCCGCTGCCGTTTCGCAATGTTTTTGGCGCAGGGCGCAGCCGTCGGACACCGGACAGCGGGGGAGGCCAGGAGGACCTCGGCTCCGGCGATCATTGATGCCGAGTTGTACAGGGGGTCCAAAACGACAAAACCCGCCGGACAGGGTCCAGCGGGCTCGGAACCGGCGACGGGATACCGTCTGCGGCGGCTCTTGCTTCTGCCGCGTGGTCAGGCCTCATCGGCCGACCAGGCTTCGAATTAGATGGCCTTGCGGGCAATCCTCTCGATGTCGCCGCGGCTGATGCCGAGGTCGCTGAGCTGACGGGCGTTGAGCTTGTTCAGCTCGCGCACGGTTTCGTTGTACATACGCCAGTTACGGAAAGCGCGGATCGGGTTCATGGTTGTCCTCCAGTTGTTGGATCAAATCGTTTCGATGACGCTTAGATAGGCAGTGCTGCCCACGAATTGAACAGACGTCTTTGCATAGCCGCAATGCAAATGCTGCATTGCAGCATTAAGCTTCTGTTCATCTTGCCGACAGGCTGAGCGCGGAGCATGGCGCGAGGTTCAGGTCAGGCCGAGCAGAGAATGGCGGCTCCCGAGAACCGGAGCGGAGCGTACTTCAGTACGAAGCACCGGCCTACGCCGGCCGTAGCCTTAACTGCCGCAACCCCTCATGAGGGCTTCGGCCGGCGGAAGGCCGGAAGCGCAGGGAGCCGCCATTCGCAGGCCGGCCTCACCTGAATCTCGCCCCATCTAGCCGACGTCGAGAACGATCTTGCCTATATGCTCGCCCTCTTCCATGCGCTCATGCGCCCGCCAGGCGTCGGTTAGCGGGAAGATCATGTCCATCACCGGCGCTACCTTCCGGGTGCCGAGCAGCGGCCACACCTGTGCTTCCAGTGCGGCGACGAGCGCCGCCTTGAACTCGACCGTGCGAGGCCGCAGCGTCGAGCCGGTGTGGGTCAGCCGCTTGACCATGATTTTCGAGAAATCGGCGCTCGCCACCGCGCCGGCCTGGACGGCGATCTGGACGATCCTGCCCTCGACCGCGGCGGCCTCGTAGTTGCGCGCGATATAGTCGCCGCCGACCATGTCGAGAATGACGTCGGCCCCCTTGCCGCCAGTCGCATCCTTGACCGCCGCGACGAAATCCTCCTCGCGGTAGTTGATCGCCCGGTCGGCGCCGAGCTTCAGGCAGGCGTCGCATTTTTCCTTGCTGCCGGCGGTGGTGACGACATACGCGCCGAAGGCCGACGCCAGCTGGATCGCCGTGGTGCCGATGCCCGATGAGCCGCCATGGACCAGCAGCGTCTCACCCTTTTTCAAGCCGCCGCGCTCGAACACATTGTGCCAGACGGTGAAATAGTTTTCCGGAACCGCGGCCGCCTCCGTGTGGGTGAAGCCGGCGGGCAGCGGCAGCACGCTGCCGGCATGAACCTTGACATATTCGGCATAACCGCCCCCCGGCGTCAGCGCGCAGACCCGGTCGCCGATGCGCCAGCGCGATATCTCGTCGCCAAGGGCGGCCACTTCGCCCGATGCCTCGAGACCGGGCAGGTCGGAGGCGCCGGGCGGCGCCGGATAGGCGCCCTTGCGCTGCTGCACGTCGGGGCGGTTGACGCCGGCCGCACGCACCCGGATCAGGATTTCGCCGGGACCAGGCACCGGCACGTCGCGCGTTTCCGGTTTCAGCACCCGCGGCCCGCCCGGTTGCGAGATTGCGATGGCCGTCATCGTGGCTGGAATTTTATGTCCGCTCGCCATGAAATTTCCCGTCTCGGTCCGCCGGTCTGTCGCCGGCTGCCAGCTTCTTGCCGGCTGTTTGCATCTGCGCCCCTGCCCTATGTATGCTGATTGCCGGATCAGGCAAATGGCCAAATCAGCCCAATACTGAATAGGGAGGAGCGACGATGGCGATCTTCGACGACGAACCCAAAAAGAAAGCCCGCCCGCATGAGATCGGACAGGATCTGTCGCTGCTTTCGGTCGGTGACCTTACCGAACGGATCAGCATCCTGCGCGAGGAGATTGCCCGGCTCGAAGCCGAGCTCCAGACCAAGGGCAGCACCAAATCGGCGGCCGAAGCCCTGTTTCGCCGCGGCTAGTTTTCGCGTTAGTTTCGGCGTTGAGCATCCGCCGCCGAAAAGCCCGAATGCGCCTGTCTTCAGACCCCGCCACCGAATCTCCAGACGGATCAAACAATGTTTGCAAGCTACAGGCCGATCCTCTCGCTGCTTCGCGGCACCGCTTTCCTGCTTGCAGCTTCGGGATTGCACGGCCTGTTGTTGCCGTTGCGCGGCCAGATCGAAGGGTTTTCGACCGCATCGCTCGGTCTGATGGGCACGGCCTGGGCCGGTGGCTTCGTCACCGGCTGCTTCTTCGCACCGCGCCTGGTGCGCCGCGCCGGCCACGTCCGGGCGTTCGGCGCCTTTGCCGCTTCGGGCGCCATCGTGGCGCTGCTTACCGGCCTGATCATCGACGAATATGTCTGGATCCTGCTGCGCGCCTTCACCGGCTTCACCATGGCCGGAGCCTTCATGGTCATCGAAAGCTGGCTGAACGAGAAGGCCACCAACGAGAACCGCGGCACCGTCTTCGGCCTCTACATGATGGTCACCTATGCCTCGATCATGGGCGGCCAGATGATCGTTGCGGGCGGCGACGTCAGATCGGCGTCGCTGTTCATGATCACCGGCATATTGTTCTGCTTGTCGCTGATCCCGACCGCGGTGTCGTCGGCTTCGTCTCCCAAGCCTTTGCAGGACGTCAAGCTCGACGTCAAAGGTCTCTACGCCAACTCGCCGGTGTCGGCGATCGCCTGCCTGTTGGTCGGCATCGCCAATGGCGCCTGGGGCACGCTTGGCGCCGTCTACGGCGCCCGTATCGGCATCTCCACCGCCCAGATCGCACTGATGATGAGCCTTGTCGTTATTGCCGGCGCGGCCATGCAGCTTCCGGCCGGACGCCTCTCCGACAAGACCGACCGCCGTTTCGTGCTGGCGGGCGCGGCTTTCGGCGCCGCACTGTTCGCCATCCTGATCTTCCTGTTCGAACCGCGTTCCGCCGTCCTCGTCATTGTCTTCGCCGCCGCCTACGGCGCCTTTGCCTACACGCTCTATTCGATCGCCGTGGCGCATGCCAACGACCACGCCCGATCGGAGGATTTCGTCAAGGTCTCGGGCGGCCTGCTGCTTCTGTATGGCTTCGGAACCATGATCGGGCCCCTGCTGGCTGCCGCCCTGATGGGTTGGCTCCGCCCCGAAGGCCTGTTCCTGGCCACCGCGCTAGCGCATCTCAGCCTCGCCGCCTACACGTTGCTGCGCATCAGCCGCCGCGCGCCGGTGCCGATCGAAGACCGCGACGCCTTCAAGACCCAGCCGGCCGATCGCTCGGTCACCCCTGAAGCACTGCGGCTCAGAAAAGCGGAAGCCGACGGTTGAGATTTGAAAAGCTTTGCCCCACAAGTATAGGCATGATCTTTTCTGACGCCTTCATGGCGATTGCGGACCCCAACCGGCGCTATCTTCTGGAAGAGCTCCGGCGTGGCCCGAAAACCGTCAACGAACTGGCTTCGGGCCTGCCAGTCTCCCGCCCGGCCGTGTCCCAGCATTTGAAAGTGTTGCTGGACGCCGGTCTGGTTCAGGCCAAGGCCGAGGGCACGAGGCGGGTCTATACAGTCAGCAGTGGCGGCTTCCTCAAGCTCAATATTTGGCTTGATCAGTTCTGGGAAGCATAGGCCGCGATTCCAGCTCGCCTCCCTGGCTTTCAAGTGTCCGTTGCCAGCGCCTTGCCCAGCGCATCGAGCAGGAATCCGGTACCATGCTCGCGCGATGACGGTGTGTCGTGCCCATCGAGAAACGCGCCCTGCTCGGTGAGCACCAGACGCGTGCCCGTGCCTTCCGGGCGAAGCTCAATTGTCGCCAGCGAAACCGAGATTCTGACATCACCGAACAGCATGTCGTAGCTGTAGACGATGCGCTGGTTGGGCACGATGTCCTGATAGGTGGCGGTATAGGTGTGGATCGGCCCGTCCTTCGGCCCGCCGGCATTGACCTCCTGGCCGCCGACGCAAAAATCCATTTCGTGCCTGTGGGTCATCGGGTTGTCGGGGTCGGCGAACCAGCGCCGCTTGGCGGCCGGATCGCTGAGCGCGAAATAGACTTTCGCCGGCGCAACTGGATAGAGGCGCTCGAGGACGAAGGTGGAGTGGACGACGGATCGTTCGGCCATGGTCGGGTCCTCTTGGTCAGCTTGATGGTTTCTGCGCGACGAAGACGCCGTCGCGATAGGACGCGCCGAAATAGACTTCGACGGCGCGCAACCTGTCGCCATGGAACAGATGCAGTTCGGTGTTGCGGAAGGTCTTTCCGTCCGCCGTCTCGCAGCGATAGAGGACAAAGGCGGCGTCCTCGTCCTCGCATATCCGCTCGATGACGATCGAGCTGAAGGCCGGGCTGTCCGGCCAGCAGCGCTCGAAATAGGTCGCACGGTCGATGGCGTCGTCATAAGGGCTGGTGAAGGTGAAATCGTCGGCGAGCACCGCCGCGACGGCAGCCTTGTTATTCGCCTGGTAGGCGGAAAAATAGCCGCGGATCAACTCCGCTCTGCTTTTGCCGGGCATGGTCATTTCTCCTCTGCTTCAGGTCATTCGGTTCCGGCGAGAAAATCGCCGAGCCGGTCGAGCCGACGCTCCCATGTCAGCCGCCGTTCGTTGATCCAGTGTTCTGCGCTGCGCAGCGCCTGCGGCGCGATCTGGCAGGTGCGCACGCGGCCGAGCTTTTCCGAGCGCACCAGCCCGCTTGCTTCGAGCACGTTGAGATGCTGGACGACGGCCGACAGCGACATCGCCAGCGGTTCGGCCAACTGGCTGACCGAGGCCGGCCCACGCGACAGCCGTTCGACCATGCTGCGCCTGGCCGGGTCTGCGAGCGCCTGGAACATCAGGTCGAGCTGGGCGGGATCGTGCAGCATCGCGATCAGCCGTTATTGTAGGGAAAGAACTTGAAGTAGGGCTGCGCCTCCTCGACCACCCGGGCGAAGGACGGCCGCTTGAGCAGGCGGTCGTGGTAGTGTTTCACGGCCGGATAGCTGTCGCCGAATGGCTCGACCTTGTTGGCGTAGAACAGCGCCGGCGAGGCCGCGCAGTCGGCCATGGTGAAGGTAGGCCCGGCCGCCCAGAGTTTCGAGCGCATCTCCTCCTCGATGATCGCATAGGCGTTGCGCAGTTGCGCGCGCGCCTCGTCGACCCCGAACGGATCGGTCTTGTCCTGCGGGCGCAACCTGTCGCCGACGATCTTCTGCATCGGCGCCTGCACGTAGAAATCGTAGAAACGGTCAGCCTGGCGGACCTGGAGAGCAAGGTCGGCCTCGGCCGGGATGAGCTCGACCGGCCCGGGATAATGCGCGGCCAGATATTCGATGACGATGGTCGATTCCAGCACCGTGCGATTGCGTGCATCGTCATGCAGCGCCGGCATCTTGCCGGTCGGCGACACCTTCAGGAATGCTGCCCGCGACTGCTCGTCGCCGAGGTCGACGATAACCGGCGTGAAGGGCGTGTCGTTCTCGTAGAACGCAATCAGCGGTTTCCAGCAGAACGATGCCAGCGGATGGAAATGGAAGGTCAGGGACATTTTTTGCTCGTCTGTTTGTGGTTCGCCGATGCTGGAGCGGTGCCAGCCAGCGCCAACACTGAAGCATTTACTTAACTATTCCCGTGAGGCGAATGTGTCAAGGTTCGAGACTGCCTTCAGGGCTTGGTATGCGTGACGATGGCGGCAACGATCGTGCCCCAGTCGTCGGGATGCAGTTCGTGGCCACCGCCTTCGACGCGGACAAGCCGCCCGCCGGCAACAGCGTCGGCAAGGGCTGCGCCATGCTCGACCGGAAAGATCGGATCCGATGTCCCGTGAATGACGAGCAGCGGAACCTTGATCTCGCGCAGGCGTCCTTTCAGATCCTCGCAGCTCTTCAGCATGAAATGGTTAGTCGCGCTCAGGAAGCCGCCGGATCGGTCGTAGTCCTGTTGGACGAACGCGCGCATCGCCTTCTCGTCGAACGGATGCGCGGTGCTGGCGATCGCATGCGCATCCTTGACGACGAAGCCGATCACCTGGTGGCGGTCCGACCAATCGACCTTGGCGCCATCGGCCGAGTGCTCCATATCGGCCTCGGTCGTCCCCGGCAGGTGCGATGTATCGATCCCCACCGGCGAACTGCTGATCACCGTCAGTGTGATGACACGCGAGGGATGTCTCAACGCCAGTCGTTGCGCGATCGTGCCGCCCATTGACATCCCGACCACATGCGCCTTGCCGATGCCGCAACCGTCGAGGACGCGCACCGCATCGTCCGCCATGTCGTCGAACGTATACGGCGGCTCGCCCGTCGCATATTTGGTCGACAGGCCGGTATCGCGATTGTCGTAGCGGATCACGAAACGGCCCTCGCCGGCGAGTTTTTTGCAGAGCGCCTCCGGCCCCCACAGCATCGAGGCCATGGCGCCCATGATCAGCAGAACGGTTGGATCGCCGGGATTCCCAAACGTCTGGGAGACGATTTCGGGTGCTGCGGCCCGTGTCATGGGACTCTCCTCGCATCGGCCAATCAAAGGCCAACCAAACTGATTGCGTTTTGCAATCGGTTGCACGATAATAAAACTGATACGACAATGCAACTGGTTTTTGAGGAGAGTCGGATGAAAACCGAACACCGCTCGGGATGCCCTATCAATCTGTCGCTGGAAGTGTTCGGCGATCGCTGGAGCCTGATCATCCTGCGCGACATGATTTTTGGCGGCAAACGCCACTTTCGCGAACTGCTCAACGGCTCGATCGAGGGCATCGCTTCCAATATCCTGGCCGACCGGCTGAAGCGGCTGATGGAACTCGGCATGCTGACCAAGGCCGACGACCCCTCGCACAAGCAGAAGGCGATCTACAGCCTGACCGAGATGGCCATCACGCTGGTGCCGATCATGGCGCATCTCGGCGCTTGGGGCCGCGTCTGGCTGCCGGTGAGCGAGGAGCTTTCGATCCGCGCCGAGCTGCTGGAGAAAGGCGGACCGCCAATGTGGGAGCAGTTCATGGACGAGTTGCGCCACGACCATCTGGGCACGCCTGTCGCCACACCCGCGCGGCCTTCCGTCCGCGCTACATTGCAGGCCGGATATGAGGCGGTGGTCGCCCGCAAGGCGTCGAGCGGCATCGAGGCCCCCGCCGCTTGACCAACTTATTTCCCCATTATCAGGCCGGCTCTGCTATCAAGGGGCTGAAAAACATAATTTACGGGATTGGATAACGCTCTTGGTCGAGAACTCTAAGGATACTGCCCGCGCCCGGGCGGATATGCGTTTCAAGAAGCAGGAAGAGGCCGCCACGGTGCGGCAAAAGGCGATGGCGGAGTATGTCGCCGAGGCCGACGCCCGCCAGGCCAAGACCAACAAGCTCCGGGCATTGCGCCTTGCCAAGGAAGCGGAAGACCTCGCCAACGCACCCGCCGTTCCGGTCAAGAAAGCGCCCCGAGCCAAGAAAAAATAGCGCGGCCTTCTTCATCGACGCCCCGATCTGGATGCCGGCGGATCGTATCCGCCATGTGCCACGATCAGCAATGCCCGCCACTTCCGCTTTCCCACGCGAAGCAATTTCAACCGCAACCGGGATTTCGCATCCCGCATGTCAGGTCGATGATTGACGCGTTTTGATCAGGAGACAGCCATGACCGCACTGACCCTCGAAAAAGCCAAGCACATCATCGACGCCGCCTTCCCCAAGGGCGCCGAGCTGAAGCTCAAGCCGCTCGGCGTTTCCGTGCTGGACGCCGGCGCGCATCTCGTCGCCTTCCAGCGTCAGGACGGAGCCTCGTTCCTGCGCCCGCAAATGTCGGCCGGCAAGGCCTATGGCGCGCTCGCCATCGGGATGGGCTCGCGCCGTGTCGAGGCTTTCGCCAAGGAGCGGCCGCATCTCGTCGCCGGCATTTCCGACGTCTCGGGTGGACGCGTGTTGCCAGTCGTCGGCGGCGTGCTGATCCGCGACAAGGCAGGCGCCGCCATCGGCGCCGTCGGAATTTCGGGCGATACGTCGGACAATGACGAGGCCGCCGCCATCGCTGGCATCGAAGCCGCCGGCTTCACCGCCGATCCGGGCTGAGGGGGAGCTTCGTCATCCCAGGGCGAAGCAGGAGCGAAGCTCCGTCGCGAAGACCCCGGGATCCATGCCGCGACCTTTGCCGCAAGTGTAAGCGGAGCAGAATTCTGAACCATTGCAACGCCTTAGCCTCACGGAATGGATCCCAAGGTCTGCGCCGCGTCGCTTCGCTCCTTGCTTCGCCCCAGGAGGACCAGAAAGAGCAGCCACGCCAATCGCGAACGGATGCGACCGAAGGCGGCTAGTTCAAATTTATGTCTCTACTCGCCGACCGCATCGACACCGAAAACCCGGCCAGCACATCGAACAGGGCGATCACCATCAGCGTGAAGAAGACGGAGTGCGCCGCGCCCTTCACCAGCAGGAACTCGACCAGGAACGCCACGAAGACCAGCGTCGACAACAGATGGTCCATGATCGAGGCGTTCGTGGTGCGCACCGACTTCACCATTTCGAGGAACAGGAAGATCAGCCCGATCACCACCATCAGGTCGCCGAGCGTCATCGAGAACACCCCGCCCGACATCATGCTGAACGAGAAGATCTCGGTCGCCCACGGATCGTCGCCGCTGCCGAATATTCCGAGGAGTCCGAGATTGTAGGCCACGAAGGGCACGATCAGCAGCGGGATGGCACCGAACATCAGGCGTCTCCTCTAGCAATTCCAGGAAAGCGGTTTCCCAAGGAATTGCCTAAACAATGGGGGCACCTTCTGTAGAATGCCCCGCAGGCACGCCGTCAAGATTTTTCGCTAGCGCCCGCAAACACGGAAAAAGACCGCGCGAAACAACCCTGTCAGCCACAGTTGCCCCGGCTGACCACCGACACGCCGGATTCAGCGCTTGAACTGGCCTGTCCGCACGGCGGCGCCGATAGCGTTGAGGATGAAAAGGCCGGCGGTCATCGAGGTGATCTCGTTGACGTCGCGCGCCGGCGCGATCTCGACGATGTCGATGCCGACGACACGTCCCTTGGCGAACAGCCCCTTGATCAGTTCGATCGTCTGCCGGTAGCTGATGCCGCCAGGCGCCGGCCCTTCGACCGCCGGCATGACAGCGGGATCGAGACCGTCGGCATCGATGGTCAGGTAATAGCGGCCACGGTCCGGGATGCGCTTGAGCAGCGCCGCCGTACCGATATCCTGCCATTCATTGGCGGTGACGATGTTGGAGCCGTAGGCGCGGGCCGCCTCGACCTCCTCGAGCCGGGCGCTGCCCTGGCCGCGGATGCCGAGCTGGAAAATCCCGGCTATATGCGCCATCTCCGAAGCGCGGCGGATGGGGCTGGAATAGCCTTCCCTGACCCCGTTGACATTGTCGCGCCAGTCGAGATGGGCATCGATCTGAACCAGGGTGATCGGCCCTTCGCCGTCAAGCGCCCGCAGGATCGGGATTGGAATGCCGTGATCGCCGCCAATGGTGATCGGCAAGGCGCCGGCGACGCGGATCTTGCGGATCGCCGTTTCGGCCAACCTGTAGTGGCTGCCGGCGGCATCGCCGGGGACATCGCCGACATCGACCACCTTGACGTCCTGCCCGCCGAACAGGGTTCCGCCAATGTCGAAATCATAGCGGTCGAGCCCGAGGCTGATGCGCTGCGAGGCGCGCCGCACCGCGGTCGGCGCGTTGGTCTGGTCGTTGACCAGCTCGTCGATCGTGTAGGGACTGCCGTAAGGCATGCCGATGATGGCGACATCCGCCTTCAGCGCATCGAGGTCCTCGACCAGCGGGAAGTTCATGAAGGTCTGGAAGATATCGCGGGGTGCTGTGGTGAGCTTGGTCATGCGGTCCCTCTGAAGCCGGTCGATCATCGCGCGGAAGCGCCGCGACAAGGCATGCGGACTCAATACAGCACCGCCGCCGCAGCTTGTATCGCCACGGACGCCCGGTCTTTGGCATAGTTGGCGGCGCGGCGCGCACCAAACGCAAAAAAACCGGCCAATGGCCGGTTCTTTTGGCATCAAACCCTTCGAAAGCTGGTCTCAGCTTTCCTTGGGCGTCAGCACCTGGCGACCGCGATACATGCCGGTCTTCAGGTCGATATGGTGCGGGCGGCGCATTTCGCCGGAATTCTTGTCCTCGACATAGGTCGGGGCCTTGAGAGCGTCGGCCGAGCGGCGCATGCCGCGCTTGGACGGAGAGGTTTTTCGTTTCGGAACGGCCATGGATATGCTCCACTACATGGTCAAAATGCCCCGATAGCCCTCGTGAAAGGGCCGCGTCAGGGCCATAATCTGAGAAAGTCGGGTGCCTATACACGCCCTGCGCCGTTTTGGCCAGCACCGTGGCGATTTTTTTTGAGCCGGCAGCGGTTCGACCTAATCAAGACAACCGACATACGCGCCCGAACGGCCGGCGCGGCGTTCGATCAGCGACGCCAGGCGCCGCAGACCCGGACCGGGCTTGGCCGGATTGCGGGCGATCGGATTGGGCAACGAGACGGCGAGCAATGCCGCCTGCCGCCGCGACAGCTGCTTGGCCGAAACGCCGAAATGATGCTGCGCCGCCGCCTCGATGCCGTAAATGCCCGGCCCCCATTCGGCGATGTTGAGATAGATTTCCATGATCCGCCGTTTCGACATCACCGCATCGAAATAGACGGCCAGCGGCAGTTCGACCACCTTGCGCACCGAGCCCAGCGGCCGCGACCACAGGAAAAGGTTCTTCACCGTCTGCATGGTGATGGTCGAGGCGCCGCGCGTCGCCTCGCCGGCCAGCGCATCGTCGACGACGCCGCGCAATTCGCCGAGATCGATGCCGCGATGGAAGCAGAACTGACCGTCCTCCGACATGATCACCGAATTGGCCAGCACCGGCGACACATCGTCGATCGACACCCAACGCCGGTCGTAACCGGAGAAGGTCGCGAGGTCTTTGACCATCAAGGTCGATATCGGATGCACGAAGGACGGCAGATAGAGGAAGGTCAGCCCAATGGGTATCGCCGCCAGCACGACGGCGACGACCAGGCCGCGCCGTGCCAGGCGCTTCAGACCGGCGCGGTTCACGCGCCTTGGTCGCGCCATCTCAAACCCTTCGGTTTCATGATCGACGATCGGTTCCGTCAAGCCGCCCCCACCCGCGCCACTCTCCCGCCTCCGGCATAATGGCGCGAGGCTTCTTGCGCAACGTCTGAGTGTCGGCTACCGCTCCCGGCCATGACGAAAGACGAGCAATTGGCCTTTGAGGCCGGACTTCTGGGGCGGGCGGCGGCGATCGAGGCCGGGCTCAGGCTGCTGCTCGACGGCCGCACGCTTGCCGGCGAGATCGCCCGGCCGGAGCGTCTGATGGCGGCCATGCGCCATGGCGTGCTGAACGGCGGCAAGCGGCTGCGCCCCTTCCTGGTCATGGAAAGTGCCGCCCTTTTTGGCGCCGATGGCGAGGCGGCGATGCGCGTGGCGGCGGCGCTCGAATGCGTGCATTGCTATTCGCTGATCCATGACGATCTGCCTGCCATGGACGACGACGATCTGCGCCGCGGCCAGCCGACAGTGCACAAGGCCTTCGATGAAGCCACCGCCATACTTGCCGGCGATGCGCTTCTGACGCTTGCCTTCGATGTCCTCGCCGATGAGGCGACGGCGCTGCCGGCGGAGCGCAGGGCGGCGCTGGTGCTGGCGCTGGCGCGCGCCGCCGGCACGGGGGGCATGGTCGGCGGGCAGACGCTCGATCTCGAAGCCGAGCGCAACAGGCCGGACGAGGCCGGCATCGTCCGGCTGCAGGCGATGAAAACCGGCGCGCTGATCCGCTACGCCTGCGAAGCCGGCGCGATCATTGCCGGCGCTGCACCGCAGGACCGCGACCGGCTGGCCGAATTCGGCTCGGCGGTCGGGCTTGCCTTCCAGCTCGCCGACGACCTGCTCGACCTGACCGCCGATGCCAGCCAGATGGGCAAGGCGACCGGCAAGGACGCAGCCGCCGGCAAGGCGACGCTGGTGGCGCTGCATGGCGCGAACTGGGCGCGCAGCCAGCTCCATGGGCTGGTCAAGCAGGCGCATGAATTGCTCGAGCCTTACGGTGAACAGGCAGCCTTGCTGAAGGCAGCGGCAAGCTTCGTGGCAATCCGCAACAACTGAGGTTTGGGCGATCGGATGCCGAACCGTTTTCGGAATTTGTCGGCCTTGCGCTGCCTTGCTTTGGTGTCTCTCAAATGCCCCCAAAGCAACTGGGCGCGCTATCTGACCTTGACGACGACCTTGCCCTTGGCGCGTCCTGTTTCGACGTAAGCCAGCGCCTCATTGGTCGCTTCAAAAGGAAAGACCCTGTCGACGACCGGGCGAATCGCCCCATCTTCGATGAGGGACGTGATTTTGCTCAGTTGCTCACCTTGCGCCGACATGAACAGGAACGAAAATCCCACGCCCCGGCGCTTGGCTTTGGTCCTGATACCACGGCTCAGCAGCCGCAGCAGCAGCCTTAGCACCACGTTCAGTCTCTGTTTCCTGGCAAATTCGGGATCCGGAGGACCGGAAATCGAGATGAGCTTCCCACCCGGTTTCAGCACAGTCAGGGATTTCTCAAGCGTCTTGGCGTCCTGGCTGTTCAGGACGACGTCGTAGCCCGACAGGATTTTCTCGAAGTCGTCCTTCCTGTAGTCGACGACGACATCGGCGCCGAGATCCCTGACCAGATCGTTGCTTGCCGCGCCCGCTGTTGTCGCAACGATCGCGCCGAGGTGCTTTGCCAACTGGATGGCGAATGTCCCCACGCCGCCGGAGCCAGCCTGGATGAAGATCTTCTGGCCTGTCTTCAGACCCGCCCTCTCGATGAGAGCCTGCCAGGCGGTCAGACCGACCAGCGGGATCGAGGCCGCCTCTTCCATGCTGAGGTTCGCCGGCTTCAGCGCCACGTCGGCTTCATCGATTGCGATGAATTCGGCGAATGTCCCGATCCGGCCGTCGCGCGGCCGCGCATAGACGGCGTCGCCGGGTTTGAATTTGCGGACTTTCGAGCCCACCCTGACAACCCTCCCGGCAACGTCGTGACCGAGGATGAAGGGCCGGCGATAGGGAAGGACGAGTTTGAATTCGCCGGTTCTGATTTTGGAATCCAGCAGGTTCACCCCGGCGGCATGGACCTCGACCAGGACGTCATTGTCCAGCAGCTCCGGCTCCGGCATCTCGGCCAGCCGCAAAATGCCTTTCTTGCTATATTTATCGACAACGAATGCCTTCATGGCAGTGACTTTCTGAAAGTGTCTGTTGGCCTGCTGTCTGTGCGTGAAATTCTCCGTCCCGCCGTTGTTCAGACCGGCAAGCGGAACTGCTTGCGCAAGGTCTTGTCGAACATCTCCGCGGGGGCGAAGCGGCGCAGCAGGCTGACCTGGCGCGCTGCCTTCCCTGCGGTATAGCGCCGTCGCGGACGGGCGTCGGTCGCTGCCTTGACGACCACATCCGCCACCACTTCCGGCCGATCGGCTTTGGGCATCACATCGGCAAGCAGCGCCTTGAGACCGGCGCGCGCCTGATCGTAGTCCTTCAACAGGGAATCCGGCTCGATGCCGTTCTGGTCGAAGACGGTGCGCACGAATGCCGGCTCGATGACCGAGACGCGAATGTTGAAGGCGCGAACCTCATGATCGAGCGATTCCGAATAGCCCTCCAGCGCGTGCTTGACCGCCGAGTAGTGCGCTGAGTATGGCGCGGGCACCAATCCCAGAATCGAGCCGATGTTGACGATGCGCCCTTGGCCGCGGCGCCGCATCGACGGCAACACCGCATTGGTCATGCGCATGACGCCGAACAGATTGACGTCGAACAGAGCCTGCACCTGTGCGACCGAAGATTCCTCGGCGCCGCCAAGCAGGCCGACACCGGCATTGTTCACCAGCAGATCGATACGACCGGTCTGGGCCAGCACGGTTGCAACGAGGGCGCTGACCGACTCCCCGTCGGTCACGTCGCAGGTCAGCATGGACACCTGCGCCGGGCCGTTGCCGGCCTTGCTGCGGCTCGTCCCGAAGACGGTATACCCCGCCCGCGCCAAGGCCTCGGCACTGGCGCGGCCGATGCCCGAAGAGGCTCCGGTCACGACTGCGGTTCTTCCCGAAAGGGTACTCATTTGATACTCCACAGACATGAGGGCTAGCTTTTTGCCGTTGATTGAATTATGATCGTAATATCACATTACACCTATAATGCAATAGCAGAAAGGAAGAGCGCCATGCGCTACGAAAAGGGCCGAAAGGACGCCTCTCGCGATCGCATCGTCGAGGTCGCAGCCCAGCGTTTTCGCGGTGACGGCATCGCCGCGTCCGGACTGGCAGCCATCATGGGCGACGCCGGACTGACGAACGGAGCCTTCTATCCGCATTTCCAGTCCAAGGCGGAGCTTGTGCGTGAAAGCCTTGTAGCGGCACTGGAGGCCCAGTCGCAGCAACTGCAGGAGGTATTGGCAGCCGGTGGTCCGGAGATGGGCATAGCGGCGTATCTGTCAGCTGAGCACCGGGACAATCCGGGAGCCGGCTGCGCGTCGGCCGCCCTGTTGCCGGAACTCGCGCGTCAGCCGCCCGAAACGCGCCAAGTCTATACCGAACGCTTGCTGGTTCTGGTGCGCCAGTTGTCTGCAGTACTTCCGCAGACCAAGGACCCGGAAGCCGCCGCCCTGGGCGTTTTTGCGACCCTCATAGGCACGCTTCAGCTGGCCCGCGCGGCAGCGGGGACGGAATTGTCGGATCGCATCCTTGCGGCAGGAGCAGACGCCGCGCGCAGCCTGATCCAGCCACGTGAGGGCGAGAAGGCATCCATTTAGAGATAGAGCGGCAGCAGCAAAGAGCCTGACATCCTCATCATGGCGGGCCGCATTACAAGAAGGGTCGCTTTGCCTAAAGTCATCGGCCATTGCCAGCACGAGGCCATCTCAACCTGCATCAGGGAATGACCGCATAAGGGCCGGAAGCGACTGGCAGCTTCAAGGCTCGGAATCGGACGGCCACCGCGACGCAGTCCGTAAGGGGGGTAACTTGCGACGGAGGAATCGATTGGACGCCCGAAAATTGTGCTGATGAGGGAGGGATAACTCACTTCGCCAAGTTAGAGCGGCGTGTTTTCGCCCTTCCGTCACGCCTTGAGACGGAGTGCCTCCACAAGAAGAGCGAACGCTGCAGTGTGCTGGCGTCGGCTGGGATAATAGAGGTGATAGCCCGGGAAGGGTTGGCACCAGTCTTCCAGCACCCGGATCAGGCGTCCGTCTGCGATGAACGGAGCGACCTGGCTCTCAAACGTGTATGCTAGCCCGAGGCCGTCGAGGGCCGCAGCCTCCAGCATTTCCCCGTCATTGATAATGAGGGGGCCATTCATCCTGACTTCAAGTTCCTCACCGCCTTTTTCGAACTCCCAGGCAAAGAGCCCGCCGCTGGTCTTCTGACGGTAGCTGATGCCTTTGTGTTCCCCAAGTTCGCGCGGTGTCTTTGGAACCGTTCGGGTTGCAAAATACGACGGTGATCCAACCACCGCCATACGCAGGTCCGGGCCGATCCTTACTGCCACCATGTCCTTCTGGACCTGCTCGCCGATCCGGATACCGGCGTCGAATTTGCTTGCAACGATGTCAACCAGACCTTCGTCCAGGCTCAATTCCACTTCGATATCCGGATACTGCAGAAGGAGTTTGGCGATGACGGGCCACAGTACTGATTTGGCAGCATACCGGAATGTCGTCAGGCGAATGAGGCCAGTGGGCTTGTCGCGCAGGGCGGCGACGGCGGCGATCTCGCTTTCGATGTGATCGAAGGCCGGTCGCAGGCTTCGCAGCAAGCGCTCTCCAGCTACCGTCACGGACAGGCTGCGGGTGGTGCGTGAGATCAGCCGGACTCCCATGCGCTGTTCCAGCGTTCTGACAGCGTAACTGAGCGCCGACTGCGATAGACCAAGCTTTGCTGCGGCGCGTGTGAAGCTGCCCGCCTCTGCTACGGCGATGAAGACTGCCAGCTCGCTGAAATCTCCGCGCCTCATTTATCAATCCCATTTCTAACTTCATGCAGATTATAGAGGCTAATCGTATCGAGTCCTATTCGCTATTTCACCAGGCAGACAACGAACGCTGAGACGGACGTGCCACAAGCCAACGCGGCATAAACTGAAAGATACCGGCCATGAAGGATATGCCTATGAACAGAGTATGGATGATTACCGGCGCAGGGCGAGGCATGGGCCTCGACTTTGCCAAAGCGGTCCTGGCCATCGGCGATAAGGTCGTTGCGACCGGTCGTAACCCAGATCGGGTCGCCAAGGCGATCGGGCAGTCGGACAATCTTTTGGTCGTCACGTTGGACGTGACCAAGCCGGCCGACGCCGACGCCGCGGTGAAGGCAACCCTGGACCGCTTTGGTCGCCTCGACGTGCTCGTCAACAATGCCGCGGGCTTCTATGCCGGCTATTTCGAGGACCTGACTCCGGCCCATATCGAACTTCAGCTCGCGTCCACCCTGACCGGCGCCATGAACGTCACGCGCGCAGTCCTGCCGGTCATGCGCGCGCAGGGTTCTGGCAAGGTCATTGCCATCTCATCGACGGCAGGCCTGGTCGGCTTTGAGTTTTGTTCTGCATACGCCGCGGCAAAGTTCGGCGTTGATGGCTGGATCGAGTCACTGCAAGCCGAGGTGGCGCCGTTCGGCATTGAAACGATGATCGTGAACCCCGGGTTTTTCCGCACGGAGCTGCTGACGGACGAATCCACACAATATGCTCCGTCATTCGTCAGCGATTACAGCGAACGTCGCGCCCAGCAGATAACGGGTTGGAAAGCCGCGAACGGCCAGCAAGTCGGCGACCCCGCGAAACTCGCGCAGGCGTTGATCACTCTGGTCGACAAGCCGGAGTTGCCCCGTCGGTTCATCGCCGGCGCCGATGCTCTTGCAATGATCAGGCAGAAACTCGCTCTGCTGCAGCAGCAGGTCGATGCCCATGAGGAGCTATCCGGGTCGCTGGCCTTCGACAGCTGAACGTCGCATTCAGCACTGCCGTCGTCGCAGGTCTATTTATGAGCGCCGTCGATAGGCTCATGCGAATTTTGAGGGCTAATTCGGATGTCGCGTCCGTGCTCTCCTGAGGGTTGACCCTTAGGCAACCGGCCAATGACAGGCCTTCGAATAGACGTCCCTTTCCGACCGATGCCGTAGGCTTCGTCGGTCCGATCGATTTCGCGAGAAGTCCCAATCCCGCCCGCCACCGAGGAGACGACATGCCAGAGCCCCGACAGCTAGCCTTGGACATCAACAGCCGGCGCCACCAGTTTAATCTTGATGTACGCGTGACTCTGCTGGACGCACTACGCGAGCATGCCAACCTGCCCGGCACGAAAAAAGGCTGTGATCATGGGCAGTGCGGCGCCTGTACCGTCCACGTCGACGGCGAGCGGGTATTGAGCTGCCTGACGCTGGCGGCCCAGGTCGAAGGCCGTCAGGTCACGACGATCGAGGGCCTCCAGGCTGCCGACGGCGTGATGCACGCAGTCCAGACCGCGTTCATCGAGCACGATGCATTCCAGTGCGGCTATTGCACCCCCGGTCAGATCATGTCGGCCGTTGCATGCATTCGTGAGGGCCACGCCGATACGGACGAGGACATCCGCGAATACATGAGCGGCAACATCTGCCGGTGCGGCGCTTACCCCCATATCGTCGCCGCGGTGCGCGATGCCGCCAGCCGCCTGAAGAAGGAGGCAGCACTATGAGACCTTTCGAGTATCTCCGCGCCAAAGATGCCGCGAGGGCGCTTGCCGAGGCTACCAAGCCAGAGACAAGATTTCTCGCCGGTGGGACCACGCTTCTTGACCTCATGAAGCTGAATGTCGAGCGTCCTGCGCGGGTGGTCGACATCACGCGCCTTCCCGGCCTGGACACGATCGAGGTATCGGCGGATGCCATTCGCATCGGTGCGCTCGCCAAGATGAGCAAGGTCGCCGACCACGCCGATATCAAGCAGGCTGCGCCGGTGCTTTCCGAAAGTCTTTGGCGCGCTGCCTCGGCACAGCTGCGCAACATGGCGTCCATCGGTGGAAACTTGATGCAGCGAACCCGTTGCACCTACTTCCGGGACCCGGGCGCTTATTCGAACTGCAACAAGCGCAATCCAGGTTCCGGATGCGCTGCCCTTGGCGGCGTCAACCGCAACCACGCGGTGCTCGGCACGAGTGACGCGTGCATAGCAATCTACCCCGGAGATTTTGCGGTTTCCCTGGTGGCATTCGACGCCACGGTCATCATCCGGGGAGCTTCCGAACGCAAAATTCCCGCCGACGAATTCTTCCTGCTCCCTGGCGATACCGCACACCTTGAGCATAATCTGTCGCCCGGAGAGATGATCGTCGGGATCGAGATCCCGCGTTCGGCAGCCCTGGAACGCTCGCATTATCTCAAGGTCCGGGATCGCGCGTCGTACGAGTTCGCCGCGGCCAGCGCCGCTGTCGGAATCGAATTGGAAGCCGATGGCAAGACAATTCGCGAAGTACGCATTGCGGTCGGCGGCCTCGCCACCAAACCCTGGCGCCTGCGCGCCGTCGAAAATTTGCTCAAGGGAAAGACGCTCGACGAGGCGACGCTTCGTAGCGTCTCGTCAGCCGCCGGCGACGGCGCGAAGTCGAGCGGACACAACGCATTCAAGATTGAACTGGCACCGAAGGTCGTGGCCCGCGCCCTGATGACGGTAGGAGGTATCGCATGACACATGGTAACGCGTTCGAACTCAACCGCCGCACCGTCTTGAAGCTCGGCGCCGGCGTAGCCGCTGTCGCTGGCGCCGCTGTCGATCTCTCGTCAAAAGCCGTTGCGGCTGAGACCGTCCCCGCCAAGGCGCCAGCTCTCGGTGCCAGGCTTTCCCGCGCCGAAGGCCCGTTGAAAGTAACCGGGCAGGTTCGCTATGCGATCGAGCAGAAGCTGGAGAACCTGGCCTATGGCGTTACCGTCCAATCGACGCGGCCGGCAGGGCGTATCGTCAGTATCGATACGTCGGCCGCCAAGGCTCTACCGGGTGTCCTGGATGTCTACACCGCGCAGAATTCCCTGAAGCTCAACAAGCCGACCGTCTACAGCAAGGGCGGCGGAGCGACCGAGGAATTTACCCCAATTCAAGACGATGTGGTCCGTTTCAACGGCATGCATATCGCGCTCGTGGTCGCAGAAACCTTTGAGCAGGCAACGGAAGCGGCAAGTCTTCTCAAGATCGAATATGAGGACGGCGACCCTATTCTCGACATCAACGATCCCAAGGCAAAAGTGCAGCCCATCGATGAGATGGGTGCCGCGTGGGGCGATGCGGCGACAGCGTTGGCCAATGCCGAGGTCAAGGTAGACGTCACTTATACGACGTCACGCGAATACAATGTGCCGATGGAGCCGCATGCGTGCATCGCTTCCTGGGACAACGGGAAAATCACCGTCTGGGAGCCCAGCCAGTGGGTTGGCGGGGCACGGAGCGTCGTGTCGGAATGGCTCGGCATCGACATCGAGAATGTGCGGGTGATCTCGCCCTATGTCGGCGGTGGGTTCGGGTCCAAGATCGGGGCACATCCGCATGTGGGGCTGGCTTGCGCGGCCTCGCGGAAACTGGGCAGGCCGATCAAGGTTTCTCTCACGCGGCCGCAGACCTTTACCGGCCTTGGCGGCCGACCGGCGACACGGCAGACACTCTCAATCGGAGCCTCGAAGGACGGAAAGATAAGCTCGATCGTCCATGAGAGCTGGAACGAGACGGCGATTGACGAAGTCCATATCGAGGCTTGCAACAATGTGACGAAGATCATGTATGCGACGCCGAACTTTTCTTCACGTCTCAACGTCGTCCCGGTCAATACGGTCCAGCCCGGCTGGAAACGGGGCCCCGGCGAAAACCCCAGTGCCTATGCTGTAGAAAGCGCGATCGACGAGCTGGCGTACGCGCTCAGCATGGATCCGGTCACGCTGCGCCTTGCCAACTGGGCGGAGACGGATCCCAGCAATGGGATGAAGTGGAGCACTCGACAGTTACGCGAAGCCTATGCCGTGGGCGCGGAAGCCTTCGGCTGGTGGAACCGGAACCCGGCCCCTCGCTCGATGCGCGAAGGCCGCGAGTTGATCGGTTATGGAATGGCCGCCGGGTCATACCCCATGATCCGTACCGCGAGCGAAGCCAAGATCGTACTCCATGCCAGTGGACAGATCGAAGTCCTCAGCGCGGGCACCGACATGGGAACGGGGACCTATACCATTCTCGCCCAGACAGCGGCTGACGCATTGGGCGTTCCTGTTGAGACAGTCGCGGTGCGGCTGGGCGATACCCTCCTCCCCAGATCGGCGCTCGCAGGCGGTTCCCAGCAGGCCAACAACCTGACGGGAGCGGTGGACAAGGCGGCCAGGAATGCACGGGACGCCTTGCTGGCGCTTGCCGCATCCGATCCGAAGTCGCCGCTGGCAGCCTCGAAGGCGACTGACCTCACGTTCGAAAACGGCTCGGTGCGACCGACCCGGCGGCCGAACGGCGGTATCAGCATCGCGGAACTGTTGAAGGCAGTGGGCAAAGACAAACTGGAAATCGAGGGTAACACCTTTGCTCCCGGCGCCACCGAGGAGATGAAGAACGGAGCTGACCGCAGTTTTGCACAGTTGAAGGGCGCTGTGGAAGGAGGCGTCTCGGCCCATAGCTGGTGTGCGCATTTCGTGGAAGTTAGGATCGATGAGGATTTTCGCACGATCCGCGTCAAGCGCATGGTCTCGGCATTCGATAGCGGCAGGATCTTCAATCCGAAGCTTGCGGAAAGCCAGTGGATCGGCGGTATGGTCATGGGTCTCGGGCAGGCTCTCCTGGAAGAAGGTTACGTAGACCAGCGAGACGGGCGCATCATCAACGCGAATTTTGCCGACTATGCCGTCCCGGTTAACGCCGATGTGCCCGACATCCATGTGATTTCGGTTGGAATTCCGGACATGCAGGCAACCGCTCTTGGCGGCAAAGGCGTCGGCGAGATCGGTGTCGTAGGGGTCGCCCCTGCGATCGGCAATGCCGTCTTCCACGCCACCGGCAAACGCATTCGAAGCCTTCCAATCACGCTGGAAAAGCTCGTTTGAGTTCGGTCGATGCGCCCTTGGTGATCCACAGGCTCGCAACAGGCGAGCATGCAAACAGAACGATCTAAACCCAATGCAAACTGGAACGCTAATCCCTGGTCGCCGCCTGTTGTGACGCGTCACCAAGCAACGCCAGACAGTGTGCAACGGTTTTCCCGGCGCGTTCAATCGTCTTTGATCAGCACGATCTTCGCCGGATCGAAATCGATCCCGACCATCGTCCCTTCCGCGACAGCGGGTGTGACATCAGGCGATGTCGCGAACAGTTCGACCGCCGGATCGCTGATCGCGATCCGGTATTCCATGTGGTCGCCGAGATACGAGCTCTTGACCACCTGGCCCTTCATGGTGCCCGCTGGCTGGCCGGGCAAGATGCGCACGGCATTCGGGCGCACAGCGAGCATCGCCGGTCCCGGAGCGTTGCCACGAGCCGGCATGCCGAGCAGCAAGGGTCCGACCTTGACCCTGGCACTGGTCGCATTGCTGGAAAGCACCTCGACGTCGAGCAGATTGGCGTCGCCCATGAAGTCGGCGATGAAACGGTTGGTCGGCTCGTTGTAGAGGTCGCGCGGCGTACCGTCCTGGGCGACGCGAGCGGCGTTCATGACGATGATGCGGTCGGAGACGGCGAGCGCCTCTTCCTGGTCATGCGTGACATAGACCATGGTCAGCGCCAGATCTTGCTGCAGGCTGCGGATTTCGTCGCGCACCCGCCGGCGCAGCTTGGCGTCGAGATTGGACAGCGGCTCGTCGAACAGCAGCACCTTCGGCTCCAGTACGATGGCGCGCGCCACCGCGACGCGCTGCTGCTGGCCGCCGGACAATTCGCTCGGCTGGCGTTTCTCGTAGCCGGACAGGCCGACAAGCGACAGCTTTTCGGCGGCGCGCTCGGCTGCCTGCGCCTTGCCAAGCCCCATCGCCCGCAGGCCGTAGCTAACATTCTCCATCACGTTCATGTGCGGGAACAGCGCATAGGACTGGAACACCATGGAGACATCTCGCTCGGCGGCGGACAGCAAGGTGACGTCCTTGTCGTCGATCAGGATGCGCCCGGTGCTGGTCTGTTCCAGCCCGGCGATCAGCCTGAGCGTCGTCGTCTTGCCGCAACCCGAGGGCCCGAGCAGCGTCACCAGGCTGGCCGGCGCGATGTCGAAGCTGACGTTGTCGACGGCGGTCACCGCGCCATATTTCTTGGTGACGCCCTCGAACCGCACCGCTAGCCTGTCCGTCGCAACCGGGGCAGCAGTCTTCGCCGTCTGATCCACGCCGCTTCTCCCCATCAGATTGCTGCCACAACGGCTTCCGGACCAGGGCGGCGCCGGCCGAGCCGGCGTTCGCCGACCAGCAGCTGGATGCCGATGAGGATGACCATCATGACGACGATCATCACCGCCGAATAGACAATCGCGATGCCGTATTCGCCGACATCTGCGCGCCCGACAATGTAGACCGTGGCGAGGTTGAACCGGCCGCTCGCCAGGAAGATGACGGCGCTGACCGCCGTCACCGCGCGCACGAAACTGTAGATCATCGCGGTCACGATCGCCGGCTTCAGGATCGGCAGGATCACCCGCCGCAAGGTAGCAAAAGACCGCGCCCCAAGCGTCAGCGATGCCTCGTCCAGGCTCTTGTCGATCTGGCCGAGATTGGCGAGCCCGGCGCGGATCGCCACCGGCATGTTGCGGAAGATGAAGGAGATGACGATGATCAGCCCGGTGCCCGTCAGCTGCACAGGCGGCACGTTGAAGGCAAGGATATAGCTGACGCCGATCACCGTGCCGGGAATGGCAAAGCTCATCATCGCCAGGAACTCGAACATGGTGCGCCCGGCGAAACGCTGCCGGTCGAGCAGATAGGCCGTCAGGATGCCGAGCGCCGCGGTGAACGGCATCGCCACCAGCGCCAGGCCGATGGTCATCAGCAGCGACGGCCAGGCCGAGCCGCTGAAAAACCAGCCATTGACGCCTTTCTCGATCGAAAAGGCGGTGAGGAAATATTCGAGCGTCGGCGTGTTGTCGCGCCCGATCGATTGCACGAAACCGCCGCCCAGGATGATGCCGTAGACCACGATGGTCAGAACCAGCCACGGAACGACGGCGGCGTAGCAGCCGATCCGCAAGGCCTTGGGCAGCGTCGCCGGTACGCCGCCATCGCCCTTGCCTGCAACGGTGACGTAGCTGCGGCTGCCGATCCAGCGGCGCTGGATGACGAAGGCTGCCAGCGTGAACATCAACAGCACGATCGCCAGCACCGCCGCGCGGCCCTGGTCGTGCGCCGCGCCAACCACCGCGAAGAATATATCGGTCGACAGCACGTTGAAATTGCCTCCCAGCACCAGCGGATTGGCGAAATCGGCCATGCTCTCGATGAACGAGATCAGGAAGGCGCTGGCCAGGCCCGGCCGGATCAACGGCCAGGTGACGGTGCGAAACGTCCGCCAGCGACTGGCGCGCAAGGTCTGCGACGCCTCCTCCATGCTCGGGCTGACCCCTTGCAGCACGCCGACCAAAACCAGGAAGGCGATCGGCGTGAAGGCCAGCACCTGCGCGATGGTGATGCCGGCCATGCCGTAGATCCAGCGGCTGCGCGGAATGCCGAGATGCACCGACATGAGGTTGGTGACGATGCCGGCGCGGCCGAACAGCAGGATCAGCGCCAAGCCGATGACGAAGGGCGGCGTGATGATCGGCAGGATGGACAGGCCGCGCAGCAGCCATTTGGCCGGCAGCTTGGTGCGAAGCGCAATCAGCGCCAGAGCCAGCCCAAGCGCCGTGCAGAAAAAGCCGACGAGGACCGCGATCGCCACCGTGTTCCACGCGACGCCGCAGGAGCCCTCGCCATAGAGGCAGCGCAGGCTCCATATATTGGCGCTGAAGATCTTTTCGACGAACAGCGCCGGCACGACATTGCCGTCATTGTCCTTGATGGCCGAGGTGAGGATCGACAGCAGCGGATAGGCGACGAACAGGATCAGCGAAGCAATCACGATTGAGAGCGAGCCGACGACGAAGCGGTCGCCCTTGCACCAGCCGCGCGCGGCGAGCGCCTCGGCGATGAACATCAGCATCGCCACGGCATAGAGCGCCGCACCCCAGCCGAGCCCCGGCTGTATCGGTCCCGGCGTGCCGGCGATCTGGGTAAGTAAGCCAAATCCCCAGCCCGAATGGATGATGGAAAAGCCTTCGATGGCCAGCCACAGCAGGCCCGCCGCGCCTGCAACCGCCAGGCTCTTGGGGTTGTTGCGCGCCACCAGCCAGCTCGCCAGCAGAAGCGGCAGGACAAACGGCAACAGCCAGGGCCGGCCACCGAGCGCCAGCATGATGGCCGGCGTCGCATCCGCCGGCTGTGCCAGCCAGTCGAACGACAGGAAGCCGCCTTCGACCTTGTACCAAGGCAAGAGAACGAAGCTCGCCCACGCGGCCATTACCCAGGCGAGCGCGCTGCGTCCAGGAGCGGAACTGACCATGGAACCGGCCGCGGCCATTCAATGTCTTTCTGTGCCAAGGATGGTGCGCCGGCTGCCGCGAGGGGCAGCCGGCGATCAGATGCTAGAGTGAGCGCGAAAGAACGCGCTCAGCCGCCATTGCGGACCTCATCGGTGAACTTCTTCAACAGCCGCTTGCGTTCGGCCGACGAGCCATATTTGGCGAAGTCGTAGTCGATCAGCTTGATCTTCGAGAGGTCCGGCGCCTCGGGCGGCACCGGCGTGGCGCTGTTCGACGGGATCTGGAAGCTGCCGTTCGGCGCCGCGAGCTTCTGCGCGTCCGGGCTCAGCGCCCAGTCGTAGAATTTCTGCGCCTCTTCGACATGCTTGGCGCCCGTCACGATGCTCATCGAGCCGATCTCGAAGCCGGTGCCCTCGCAAGGCGAAACCACCTTCACCGCCGGGTTCTGCTTGGCCGCGTTGATGACGTCGTGCTGGAAGGAGATGCCGATCAGCGTCTCGCCCTTGCCGACGGCGAGCGCCGGCGCGGCCCCTGCCTTGGTGTATTCGGCGATGTTCTTGTCGAGCTGCTTGAGATAGTCGAATGCCTTGTCCTCGCCCATCAGCTGGACGATGGTGGCAAGCATGGTCCAGGCCGTGCCCGATGAATTCGGGTCGGCCATCTCGATCTCGCCCTGGAATTCCGGCTTGACCAGATCGGCCCAGCACGCCGGCGCGGTCAGCCCGCGCTGCTTCAGATCTTCCTCATTGTAGCCATAGCCGAGTGCACCGAGATAAATGCCGACCGTGCGGTTCTTCGACCTGTCGGCCTGCTTCAGCGCCCAGTCGCGCAAGTTTGCCAGTTGCGGCGACTTGTATTCCTGGGTGAGGCCCTCTTCCGCCGCCTGCAGATGCGGGTCGCCGGTGCCGCCCCACCAGATATCGGCTTGCGGATTGTCCTTCTCGGCCCGGAGGCGGGCGTAGATTTCGCCGGCGCTCATGCGGGTCATGTCGACGCTGACGCCCGTCTCCTTCTGGTAGGTGGTCGCCATCGCCCGGCACCAGGCCTCGTCGACGGCGCAATACATTGTGAGGCTGCGGTCGGCCGCCTGGGCGGCACTCGCCAATCCGAACATGGCCAGCGCCGCGCCAAGGCCAAGCCAGGCGACGCGCAAGCCTCGCTTACTGTCAAATGTCTTCATCGATATTCCTCCCTGTCTTCTCACTGGAAACGATCTACCCGTCGTCGAGCGGCACTCCGATCACCTGGGACAATGTCGCCGCAACGCCGGGTGCTGCCGCTAGCACGGGATTGCCCTTCGCCATGCCGTCGCCGTCGAGGAACCGGTTCACCCGGCCGCCGGCCTCCTCCACCAGCAGCAATCCGGCCAGGCAGTCCCACGAATTGATGTGCAGCTCGGCATAGGCATCCGAGCGGCCGTCGGCCACATAGGCCAGCCCAAGCGCTCCGGAGCCGGAGCGCCGCACATTGGCGCCGAGTGCCCAGACAAGGCTCACCTTGTCCAGATAGTCGCGATTGGGAATCCTGGGCGACCAGCCGAATTCGACAAAGGTGCGGTCGAACGCTTTCGTCGGCGACACATGGATCGGCGCGCCATTGCGAGTAGCGCCTTGCCCGCGACGGGCAAAATACGTTTCGCCGATGGCCGGATTGGCAATGCCGCCGATCTCGCTGCGGCCGTCCTCTACGAAAGCTATCGAAATGCAGAAATGCGGAATACCGCGCATGAAATTGGCGGTGCCGTCGATCGGGTCGACGACCCACATGCGGGCAGAGCCGATGCCGCCGCCTTCCTCGCCCAAAAACCCGTCCTGCGGAAAAGCCTCTGCCAGCGTCGCGCGGATGTGCTCCTCGACCTTGCCGTCGGTTTCAGTGAGAAAATCCTGCGGGCCTTTCATCGCCACCGGCTGGACGGCGCCCTGCCGGGCATAGCCTTCCATCGCCAGTTGCCCGGCCGTGACAAGCAGTTTCCGGCAGACCTCGGCACGCCTGTCCATCTCGGCCTTGGACAGCCGGTCCGCCTTCGGATGCGCCGCCGCCCTGCTCATGCAGCCGGTCCGGACAATCGCGCCCTCAATGCCGTCTTCGGCGAAATGGACAGGTATTCCTCCGATGCCACTCTTGAGCCGGCTTGTATTGCACGGCTGTGCAAAGCTGTTGCATTCGGCCATGCCTGTCAAGTGCGGTGGGTGGCAATGGCAGAAGAGTTGCATTACATTGCACTGGCGTGCAAAGAATCACGAAAACAGCAGCGAGAGCGTTCGCTTGACGGTTCCGAGAATCCGCACCGGTTTTTCCAGCGCCCAGCAGGTTGCCGACCTCGCCGGGGTTTCACGCTCGGCCGTGTCACGTACCTTCACGCCCGGCGCTTCCGTTTCCGGGGAAACCCGCGAGCGGGTGATGCTGGCGGCCGAGCAACTCGGCTATCACGTCAACCATCTGGCTCGCGGCCTGATGCGGGCTTCGACCGGCATTGTCTGCCTCATCGTTGCCGATGGCGACACGCCCTATCATGCCCGCCTGCAGAAGGCGCTGACCCAACATCTGCGGGACGCCGGCAAAATGGCCATGGTGTTCAACACCTCCGGCCCCAGCCACCATGTCGACCAGGCGCTGCGCAACACGCTGAACTATCGCGCCGATGCGAGCATCGTTCTGTCCGGCTCGCCGCCGCAGTTGCTGATCCGCACCTGTCTTGAGAACGGCCAGCGGCTGGTGCTGATCAATCGCGATGACCGCTTCGACGGCCCGCACAATATCGGTGTCGACAACGCTGCAGCCGCAGAGGCAGCGCTGCATGCCTTCATCCGGGCCGGCTGTACCCGCCCCGCTTTGGTGACCTCGGCTGCCGGCACGCCCAGCCTGCTCTCCCGCGAAACCGCCTTCCTTACCGCCGCGCAGGAGGAAGGGCTGGAGGTGACCGTGTGGCGCGAGGGCCGCACCGGCTATGCCACCGGAGCCGATGGCGCCAGGCGGCTCTTTTCCGGCCGGCAGCGGCCGGATGCGGCGTTCTGCGTGACCGACCTGATTGCGTGCGGCTTTCTCGATGCGGCCCGCCACGAGTTCGGCATCAACGTACCCCGCGATCTCTGCGTCATCGGCTTTGACGACATTGAACAGGCCGACTGGGCCTCTTACCGGCTGACGACGTTCTCGCCGCCGATCGAGGAGATCGCCAGGCGCGCCGTGCGGCTCGCGACCGGCGCGCGGGAGGAGGCTGGCAGCCGCCTGATCTGCCATGCGCCCATGGTCTGGCGCAGCACGGTGAGGCCGGGCCAGGGCTGATGCGAAACATGTGTCGGTCAAGACGGGAAACGTACTGATGTCCAAGAAAAAGGCCAGGAAGACCCGCCAGGCGGCAAGACCGGTGGAGATAGCTGTAGGCCCCGAAATCCGGAGCATGATGCGCAAGTTCGGCCTGACCGAGGAAGAAGCACTGCGCATGATGCGCGAATGCGATGCCACCCTCTATGGCGCCAACTCCGGGCACGTGCAGCCAGGATCTTGACGGCCCGCCAGGCGCGAACGGAATTTTAATGTAAATCAAGCGTAATCCCGACCGTTAAAATGATGCGTATGTGTTGGGGTTGCGCATGCCGGAATATTCTTTCTTCATCCGCTCGATCCGGATCCGCTACATCTCGGGATTGCTCATCTTTGCGCTGGCTTCCACCGCGGTGATGTTTGCGCTCAATCGCGTCAATTCCTTCCGCCACGACATCGACGCACTGAGCAGCAATCTCGTCGTCTTCACCCGCGACCTGCGCAACGCCTCCAGCTTTGCCGAAACCGCCAGCACGGCCTGGCGCACCGAAACCCGTGACGGCCTTGCCGCCGCCGCGCGCGGCCATTCGCAACGCCTGACCGGCGAGATCGAAACACTGTCCGCGGAGTTGGCCGCCATCAAGCCGAGCCTGTCGGCCAAAACGCTGGACGAACTCTCGTCGGCCGCCGTCAACGGCGACCTGTTCTGGTCGTCGCGCGACATCGTGCGCAACTTCAACCTGATGTCGGCGGCGCAACAGACCGACGAATGGAGCCCGCGCGAAATCCTCAACCAGAACGACCTGTTCGTCCAGCCGATGCTGGTGCGTGTGCGTACCGCCATGGATGGCGAACGCCATCTGGCCGACGCCTCCAGCGACAGGCTGCTGTTGTGGGCAAGCGGCCTTCTGTTCGCGGTTCTTGCCATCGTTGCCCTCTGGATCTTCCGGCCGATGGAAAAGGCGATCCGCCGCGCCTTCACCGAATCCGCCGCATCCTTGTTCAAGGCCGAAGCGGCCGACCGCGCCAAATCGGAATTCCTGGCCAATATGAGCCATGAGATCCGCACGCCGATGAATGGCGTGCTGGGCATGGCCGAACTGCTCGCCAAGACCGAGCTTAATACGCGCCAGAAAACCTTCACCGAAGTCATCGTCAAGTCCGGCAATGCGCTGCTCACCATCATTAACGACATCCTCGATTTCTCCAAGATCAATGCCGGTCAGCTGACGCTCGATCCTGCACCCTTCCGGCTTGCCGAAGCGGTCGAGGACGTGGCCACACTGGTGTCGGCGCGCGTCGCCGAAAAGAACCTCGAGCTGATCGTGCGTGTCGACCCGCGCCTGCCTGCCCATGTCGTCGGCGATGCCGGACGGTTCCGTCAGATCGTCACCAATCTGCTCGGCAATGCGGTGAAGTTCACCGAGAAGGGCCATGTGCTGATCGATGTCGGCGGCGAGGTGGTCGACGGCATGGTCCAGCTCAAGGTCCGCGTCGAGGACACAGGCATCGGCATTCCTGCCGAGAAGCTCGAGAACGTGTTCGAGAAATTCGCGCAGGTCGACGGCTCGTCGACGCGCCGCCATGAAGGCACCGGCCTCGGCCTTGCCATCGCCGCCCGCCTCATCGATCTGATGGGCGGCAAGATCGGCGTCGAAAGCGAGATCGGCCGCGGCTCGGTGTTCTGGTTCGCCGTGCCGCTGCCGGCGCATCAGCAGGACACGCGCAACGAGATCGTGCCGGTCGATGTCACCGGCGCCCGCGTGCTGGTCATCGACGACAACCCGGTCAACCGCGAGATCTTGCTGGAGCAGCTCAGAAGCTGGAGCTTCGACTGCGCGGCCGCCGAAAGCGGCGCCGTCGGCCTCGCCTTTCTAGACCGGGCCAGCCAACTCGGTGCTGCGGTCGACTGCATCATCCTCGACTACCAGATGCCCGGCATGAACGGCGCCGATGTCGCCAAGGCGATTTCCGCCGACAGCCGTCTCTCCGCCATCCCGGTGGTGCTGCTGACCTCCGTCGACCAGGTCGATTTCGGCAAGATGGTCATCGATTTCGGCATCGCCGCGCATCTCACCAAGCCGGCGCGCTCGGCCATCCTGCTCGGCACCGTCATCTCGGCCATCCAGAAAGCGCGGGCCCAGATCGGCAAGGCCCAGTTCGTTCGCGAGCCTGTCGTTCCGCAGGCGGCACCCGTGACGCCACCCGCCTTCACCGTCATTCGCGGCCCGGCAATTCCGGCGGCCACAGTGCCTGAATCGATCGCCACGCCAAACGGCCCGATCGATATTCTGATCGCCGAGGACAATGACGTGAACCAGCTGGTGTTCGGCCAAATCCTCAATGGGCTTGGCCTCAGCTACCGCATCGCCAGCAATGGCCGCACGGCCGTCGAGATGTACCGGGCGCTGCGGCCGAAGCTGATCCTCATGGACGTCTCCATGCCGGAGATGAACGGCTACGAGGCGACCCGCGCCATCCGGGCGGCGGAGGCAGCGAGTGGCAATCACACACCAATCATCGGCGTCACCGCGCACGCACTGAAGGGCGACCGCGACAAATGTATCGAGTCCGGAATGGACGACTATCTGCCCAAGCCGGTGTCGCCCGACCGCCTCGGCAGCAAGATCGGCACATGGCTCAGCGAAACGGTCGCGGTAAAGAGGGCTTGATCAAATCGCCGCGTCCAGACGATAGCGGCGCATCCAGTCCAGACTAATCTCGTCCGAGAGCTTGGCGACGCCCGGCTTTACGTCGGCGGCATTCGGCGCCGGAACGCCCAGGGCCTTGCAGATGGATGCCAATGCCGCTGCCGGATCGGCTGACAGGCGCTCATAGCCGATGCGCAGCGGGACGATCCCCTGCTTCGCGAACCAGACGTTCCAGCCCGCGTCATAGGCTTCGAGTTCGGCAAGCTCGCGCTGGATCCGCTTGAAATCGTAGCGGGGTTCCTGCGGCGGTGCGACTCGTTCGATCTCGGTTCCGTCGGGCGCGATGTGCCAAAGCCCGGTCTGCTCGGCCTTGATCAGCGACACCGCCTGCGCCAGCTTGTTTTCGCGCGAAAGATGGATGTAGAGGACCCGCCCGAAGGCCTTTTCAAAGCGTGCTTTGTCCGATGGCAGGTCTGGGTAGATCCGGTCGAGGATGGCCGAGAGTTCACCCAGGTTCTCCCGCATCAGGCGCAAGCCGAAGACGGCTGTTCCGCCCTTTCCCGCGCTGATTGCCGCCTTGAGGTAGGCGACATCGAAGTCATGCGCGCTCATCGTATCGGGATGCGGCAATTTCCACTCTTCTGCCCATTCCGCCTTGTCCTGCCGCCGGTAGAACGAGTGCGGATCGCCGGCTGTTTTCGTCGAGGCCAGAAGGCCGCACAGCAAGGTGCTTCCGGTTCTCGGCGTGCCGCAGATTATGTAGCCGTCACGCATCTCGGGGCTCTGTCGCTTGTCATGGATTGGGCTAACCTCGCCAGGCGCGGTGACACGCGCGCTTCGCGAAGGACTCCAGTCTAGCCGCGCCGGAAGGGATAGAGGAATTGCTGCCAGTATCCGTTCGGAACGGGATGTCCGTGAATGCCGTAGCCGTTCGGCCAGCGCCCTTCGGGCATATGGTGGGTACCGAACAGCCGGTCGAGCAGCGGGAAATGGATGGCGAAGTTTACGTCGATCGCTTCTTTCTCGAGGCCGTGATGCCAGTGGTGGTAACGCGGCGACACCAGCACCTTTTCGACTGGACCGAAACTGGTTCCGATGTTGGAATGGATGAAAGACGAATAGACGTAGACGATCAATATATACGTCTGGATAGCCGATTCATCGAACCCCAGCACGAACATCGGGGTGGCCGTCAGGCTGCGCAGCACGATGATTTCCAGGAAATGCATGCGCGCACCGGCAATCCAGTCCATCGACTTGGCGGAATGGTGCACGGCATGGAACTTCCACAGCCAGGGAATGCGATGAAAGGCCCGATGCACCCAATACTGGGCAAAGTCGGTCAGGAACATTACCGCCAGCAGTTGCACCAGCCACGGCAAGTCGTGGACCCAGGCGCGCACCGAACCAAGGGCGCCCTGCGCATTGACGAAGTTGGACGGCGCCAAGGTCAGGTAGGTCAAAATCTGCACCAGCAGCGATGAGACCAGATAGTAGAACAGGTCCTCGCGCCATTCGTCGCGGAACACGGTCTGATCCTTGTTGCGCGCGAAAAGACGTTCGAGCGGAACGAACAGCACACCCATGAACAGGGCGTTAAGGATGAAGAAATCAAGCCCGAAGAACACCCCTTCGATGTGCAGTTGATGGCGCACCGGAAGCATGCCGACCAGCGACGCCAGCAGCACAGTGAACATCGCTGCCGCGCCGAGCGTCTTTTGCCTGCGCAGCGTCATGCTGAGGATCGCCAGGATATAGCCGGAGATGAGGACGAAATAGAGCACCGGCTTGAAGAACAGCATCTGGTGGATGGGGGCCAGATCCGGCATCGATGTAAGCGACGGGTAGCGCAGCACGATGACCATCAGCAGGGCGGTGACCCCGGCAAGCAAGCCAATCGAGCCGGACAGCCAGCCAGAACCGAACGGCCGTTTGGCGCGCGGCGTTTCAAGTTCACTTACAACGCGTCTAAGGAAATTTGCCACCGCCCCCATGCCCCGCCTTTTTGACGATCGCAAAAGCTCTCGTCGAGATATCGACCTCTTTGGCTACAGCAGGGCTCATTAATATTTAATCGCCACGACCCTGCACATGATGGGTGACTATCGCTTTCGGGCGATTGGAAGAGCTATGATTGCAACAAAAGAACACCGGCCACTATAGTCGGAATCTTTCCTGGATGCGACGGGCGCATTCAAGCGGCGTCAGCCGGCTGGTGTCGACTTCGAGGTCGTAGTCTATGCCGTTGTGGACGCGTCCATATTGCCAGCGCGCCAAGCCAGGCAGCCTGTCGGCGCGCGCGGCCTCGCGCGCTTCCAGCACCTCCAGCGGCGCCATGACGCCGACCAGATGCAGATCGAAACCCGACAGCAGCATGCGGTACTCCGCTATCTCGTCATTGAAGACCACGTCGTCGACAATGAGATTGTTGCCTTGCCCGGCCGTGGCGGCGATGGCATGGCGCATGCCGCGCATGGCTCGCGCGCCGACCGGCCCGCTCCTGATCACCACCGACGGCTTGCCGTCTTCCAGCACGGTCTCAAAGGAAAACCCGTCGGCATGATCCTGCAGCGCCGGCGGCAGCATGTCGATGAAAGCATCCATCTGGACATGCAGGAACGGTTCAGTGGCGATCGTTTGCAGCGCCCTGGCGATCGAGCTTTTGCCGGCGCTGCCGACGCCATTAAGCAGGACGATTTTGGCCGTCATGTCGCCCCCTCGGCCTATCGGTTGCGCACGACGATACAGGCGCCGCCGACGCTTTGCAGTTTCTGGCAGATGACGTTGGCGGCGGCACGGTCGTCGACGCCGATCCTGACGGCGTAGATGCCGCGTCGGCCGATCGGCGTGCGCACCCGGCTGACCACCGGGTCACGACCGGAAAGCAGCGCCGGAAACCGGCTCCTGACCCGCAGCCACTGATTGATCGCAGCTCCCCTGCGGAAATTGCCGGCCACCTGCACGCCCCATGGCTTCACATTGATCGACGCCATCGCCACGGTTCTCGACATGATCACCGGCAGCTTGCGGCAGGCGACGGCAAAGCCGGTTTTCGCGTCGAGCGGCTCGACCGTCCCGGCGTAAGCGCTGTCGGAAAACTTGTCGACGGGTTCGCCCATGACGTCGAAGACGTAGCTCTCGGTCTCCATCGGCAGGAAGCCGCCCGAACCCAGCCAGCGCGACACCCGGTTCTCGCCGGCATTGTAGGCGGCCGCCGCGAGGCCGAGATTGCCGTAGGCGAGCTTCATCTCGCCGAGATATTTCGCCGAAGCCGGGATCGCCTGCTCGATGTCGAAAGGATCGGCCAGCCCGCGCATCTTGGCGGTGCCCGGCATGAACTGGGCGATGCCTTCGGCACCGACCGGGCTAACCGCATTGGGATCGAAGCGGCTTTCTTTCCAGATCAGCCGGGCGAAGTAATCCTTCGGCAGGCCGTTCCGCTCGGCATGCGTCTCGATCAGGTCACAGACACGGCCGATCAATCGTTTCGCCGCCGAGCGCGATTGCGGTGGATCGGCAAGTGCCTGTCCGGCACCCAGCCCGCAGAGCAGGATCACACCGGCTTTGAGCAGCCCCCGCATGGCTCATTCGGCCGCGGCTTTGCCGTGCTGTCCAAACCGCTGCTCGATATAGTCGGCAACCATTTTTTCGAAATCGGCGGCGATCGACGGACCGCGCAGCGTCGCCGACTTCTTGCCGTCAACGAAAACGGGCGCAGTCGGCATCTCGCCGGTGCCGGGCAGCGATATGCCGATATCGGCGTGCTTGGATTCGCCGGGGCCGTTGACGATGCAGCCCATCACCGCGACCTTGAGGTTCTCGACGCCGGGATATTTCTCCCGCCAGACCGGCATGTTCTTGCGCAAATCGGCCTGGATGTTCTGGGCGAGTTCCTGGAACACGGTGGATGTCGTGCGGCCGCAGCCGGGGCAAGCGGCGACGATCGGCACGAACTGACGGAAGCCCATGGTCTGCAGCAGTTCCTGCGAGACCTGCACCTCACGCGTGCGGTCGCCATTCGGCTCCGGCGTCAGCGAGATGCGGATGGTGTCGCCAATGCCTTGCTGCAAGAGGATGCCCATGGCAGCCGACGAGGCGACGATGCCCTTGGATCCCATGCCGGCTTCGGTGAGGCCAAGATGGAGCGCATGGTTGGAACGCGTGGCAAGCTCGGTGTAGACGGCGATCAAATCCTGCACGCCGCTGACCTTGGCCGACAGGATGATCTTTTCGCGGGCGAGGCCTATCTCTTCGGCCATTTCGGCCGACAGGATCGCCGACTGCACGATCGCTTCGCGGGTTACTTCCTGCGCCGTCAGCGGAAAGCCTTGGCGCTGGTTCTCGTCCATCAGCCGGGTGAGCAACTCCTGATCGAGCGACCCCCAATTGACGCCGATGCGCACCGGCTTGTCGTATCTGATCGCCATTTCGACGATCGCTGCGAACTGGCGGTCCTTCTTGTCCTTGAAGCCGACATTGCCGGGATTGATGCGGTATTTGGCCAGCGCCTCGGCGCAGGCTGGATGGTCGGCCAGCAGCTTGTGGCCGATATAGTGGAAGTCGCCGACCAGCGGCACATTGATGCCGAGCCGCTCGAGCCGTTCGCGGATGCGCGGCACGGCGGCGGCGCTCTCGTCACGATCGACGGTGATGCGCACGATCTCGGAGCCAGCGCGATGCAAAGCCGCAACCTGCGCGACGGTCTGGTCGATATCGGCCGTGTCGGTGTTGGTCATCGACTGCACGACGACCGGCGCGCCGCCGCCGACGACCACGCCGCCGACATCGACGCCGACCGATGTCCGGCGCGCAAAGGGGGAGGAAAAATACCCGGTCATGCCGGCAGCCTCTTGATCACCCGAGCGACACACGTCCACGTCGACGCACGCTCAATCAGCTATCAGCGCATAGCGCTGAGGTTCGGGCATGAGGTGGAGGAGCAAAGATGGCTTGTCAATGGCGACAGACAAGCAGAGCCGCCAAATCGCAGCAGCGCGGCGACCCCACAGACGGGTTTCGCCGGCCAACAGTATCGGAATCAGTAGCAAAAACAGGCCTCCGGCGGCATGTCGCCACCGGAGCGATAGTCACGCGCCAAGGCGGCGCGTCTAATCCTGGAAGGGCGTCAGTGTCTCGTCGGTTTCGCCTTCAGTTTTTCAATCTCGTCCTTGAGTGCCAGCTTGCGTCGCTTCAGATTCACGATTTCGAGGTCGTCGACCGATGGATGGTTCATCGCATCGTCGATCTCGCGTTCGATATCACCGTGTTTCCGCTGCAACTCATCAAGATGGGATGCAAGAGACATGATTGGTTCTCCCTTTCATGGTTTCCTCGATTGCAGCCGTCAAAGGCACGTCCACCGCAGGTCGCATCTGTGACGGCACCATGACAGTCTGCCACCATCCGGCTGCGATGTCGAATGCTGCGTGGTAGCATTCCACGACAATGTGATATGTGATATTGGCTGCGCGCCGGCGGCAATTGATGCCGCCCCCGCCCAATCATGCCCATTGCCGGGCGCCGCAGACATGCAGACGGTAGAGAATGTCCGACCAGGAAAAGGCCGATGTCCGCCTCGAATTTTCCCGCCTGAAGCAGGAGCATGCCGATTTCGACGCGGCCATCAATGCGATGATCGCCATGGGCTGCGACCCCTTGCAGATCCAGCGCATGAAGAAGAAGAAGCTTTTCCTCAAGGACCGGCTGATGGCGCTGGAAGACAAGATCATTCCGGACATCATCGCTTAGCCGACGGCCTCGGGGCCTAACTGCTCACCCCGCTATCGACAGCCGCGCCGCGCGATGGCGCAGCAACGTCAGCAATTCGTCGGTCTTCTCCGCTGAAGTGTCGATCGGCACCACCAGGCACATCGTCGCCTCGACCTTGCCGGCGGCCGCGAAGACAGGGGCGGCCAGGCATTTGGTGTAGGCGTCGACCAGCCCCGAAGTGATGCAATAGCCGGTCGTTCTGGCCGTCGCGATATCGGCAATGAAGTCGTCGAACTGCAGCCTGCGGCCGTCGGGCAGCAAAAGGTCGTCTTCCGAGACCATGTCCTGGATGGCGGCCCTTTCCAATCCGGCCAGAAGCAGCCGCCCCGATGCCGTCCATGGCAGCGGGATCTGCAGGCCAGTGGCCGAGCTGATGCGGAACGGCCTGGTGCCGGGGCTGGAATGGACGATGGTATAGCGCCCGCTTTGCAGCATGCACAATTCGGAGGTCTCGCCGGTCTCGCGCGACAGATTGTCGACCTCCTGCCGGCCCCGCCTAAGCAGGTCGTTGCCCCGGACATAGTCCATTCCATAGAGGTAGAGCTTCTTGCCGAAATAGACCCGGTTGCCGTCGCCCTCCATCTCCAAAAGACCCGCATCGACCAGCGAACGCACCAGCGTGTAGGTGGTGGAGCGCGGCGCATTCACCCCCTTGGCGAGATCGCCAATGCCGATGGCGCGCTGCGTAACATGCAGGAAGTCCAGGATCTCCAGCACCCGGTTGAGGCCCTTCTCGCGCGAGCCGGAGGTCTTGTCGGGCGTCGGGCTCTCGGCTGGACCAAGCTCCGCCCGATCCGTGAGTCCATTGCTGTCTTGCATAACTGATTCCTGATGTTAGTATCTGTCTTGTATAGGATACATATGTCTATTGTAAGAGACAATTCAGGTCGGCGACACGTGTGTCTGTAGGGGAACTCAAACAACAGGAGGTCGCAGTGAACGACGCATCCAAGCGAGATTTTCTGAAACTGGGCATGGCCGGGCTTGCAACGGCGGGCGTGATGACCGCTGTCAGCGCCGAAAAGGCGGCGGCACAAGCCGCATCCGACAGCGTTCTGCGCACCGCGCTTGACCGCGGCAAGCTGATCGTCGGCACCGGCAGCACCAACGCGCCATGGCATTTCGAAAACGATGCCGGCGAGCTAGTCGGCATGGACATCACCATGGGCCGCATCCTGGCCAAGGGTCTGTTCGACGATCCGAGCAAGGTCGAGTTCGTCATGCAGGATCCGGCGCAGCGCATCCCCAATGTCACCACCAACAAGGTCGACATTACCATCCAGTTCATGACCATGACCGCGCAGCGCTCGCAGCTGATCCACTTCTCCAGGCCATACTATGTCGAGGGCGTCGCCCTGCTGACGCTGCCGACGGCGGAAAACAAGACCTTCGACAAGCTGCTCGCCGGTGGTTCGGCGACGCGCATCTCGATCCTGCAGAATGTCGATGCCGAAAGCTCGGTCCATTACGCCCTGCCGGAGGCGCAGGTGCTGCAGTTCGACACCCAGGCCAATGTGCTGCAGGCACTGGAATCGAAACGCGCCGATGCCGCCGCTGTCGATCTTTCAACCGTGCGCTGGCTGGCCTCGCGCAACCCCGACAAATATTTCGATGCCGGCAAGAGCTGGTACTCGATGCTCTACGGCGCGGCGGTCAGGCAGGGCGACCTGGACTGGCTGACCTTCGTCAACCAGACCTTCACCATCGCCATGTTCGGCCATGAGACCGCACTCTACGACGCCGCCTTCAAGGACTATTTCGGCCAGGAGCCCCCGGCCCGCCATCCCGGTTTCCCGGTTGTCTGACAAGCGCTGGCGGAAGGGTTAGCCCTTCCGCCTTCTAGTTCGCATCCCCTTGGTTATTGCGGGAGACGCATGGGCTATACGCTCAACTTCAACCTGATCTGGCGCCATTTCGACAAGCTGTGGGGCGGCCTTCTGCTCAGCCTCGAGCTTGCCGTGATTTCGATTGCCATCGGCGTCGTCATCGGCCTAGTGCTGGCGGTCTGGTATGTCTCGGCCGGACGCGTGGTGCGCGCCATCATTGCGGCTTACGTCGAATTCATCCGCAACGTGCCGCTGATCCTGCTCGTCTATCTTGTCTTCTACGGCCTGCCGACGGTGATCGACGTCGCCTACGACGCGCCGACCTCGTTCGTGCTGACGCTGTCGGTCTATAGCGGCGCCTATCTGGTCGAGGTGTTCCGCTCCGGCCTGGAAGCCGTGCCGCGCGGCCAGCTCGATGCCGGCAAGGCGATCGGGCTGACGCCTTGGCAGCGGTTGGTTCACGTGCGCCTGCCGACCATGCTGCGCATCACGCTGCCGGCGCTGTCCAACACCTTCATCTCGCTGTTCAAGGACACGTCCATCGCATCGGTGATCTCGGTGCCCGAGCTCACCTTCGGCGCCCAGTGGATCAACTTCAACACCTTCCGCATCGTCGAGGTCTATCTGGTGACGACGGCGATGTACCTGGTGACCGGTTACACCCTGCTCTTCGGGCTGCGGCTGGTCGAACGCCGGTTCAGGGCTGCGCGCTGACATGCTGAGCCAGATCCTCTACGCCGTACCGTTCCTCGCCCAGGGCTTCGCCATCACTTTGTGGGTGTCGCTGCTGGTCGTGGTGCTGTCGCTGATTGCCGGCGTCGCGCTCGGCGTCGGCCTGGTCTACGGCCCGGCGCCGCTGCGCTGGGCCGTGCGCATCTTCTCCGACACCATCCGCGGCATCCCGATCCTGGTGCTGATGTTCTTCGTCTATTACGGCCTGCCGGCCATCGGCCTGCATCTGCAATCCTTCTCGGCGGCGGTGCTGGCGCTCACCTTGTTCAAGACCGCGCAGGTCATTGAGTATCTCCGCGGCGCCGTCGGCTCCATTCCCAAAGGGCAGTCCGAGGCGGCGATGGCGATTGGGCTGACCTTCCGCCAGCGGCTCACCTACGTCATCTTTCCGCAGGCCTTCCGGCGCTTCCTGCCGCCCTGGATCAACGGCGTCACCGATGCGGTCAAGGGCAGCGCCCTGGTCTCGCTGCTCGGCATCACCGACCTGATGCAGGCGATCAACCAGGTCATCGGCCGCACCTATGAGGCGATGCCGCTCTACATCCTCGGCGCCTTGATCTATTTCGCCGTCAACTATGCGCTTTCCTACGCCAGCCGGCGGCTGGAACGGCGCTTTGCCTTCATCCGGGACTAGCACGATGGCCACAAGCTCGAACGACAATGCTGCCCTTCTCGACATTGCCGGGGTCTCGAAAGCCTTTGGTTCGGTCGAGGTGCTTCGCTCGGTCAGCCTCAAGGTGGACAGGGGCGAGGTGGTCACCGTCATCGGCCCTTCCGGCAGCGGCAAAACCACCCTGCTGCGCTGCGTCAACTTTCTCGAAAGCTACGACTCAGGTTCGATCCGCATCGACGGCAAGGAGGTCGGTTTTCGTGAGGCCGGCGCGCGCCAGCGGCGCAGCGAGCGCGACCTTGCCAATATGCGCGCCGAAACCGGCATGGTGTTCCAGAGCTTCAACCTGTTTCCGCACCTCACCGCCGCCGGCAACATCATGCTCGGCCTCACCAAGGTGCGCGGCAAGAGCAAGGCCGAGGCGCGCCAGATCGCCGAGCATTGGCTGAGCCGCGTCGGCCTCGCCCACAAGGCCGACAGCCTGCCGGCGGAACTCTCCGGGGGCCAGCAGCAGCGCGTCGGCATAGCGCGGGCAGTCGCCATGGAGCCAAAGATCCTGCTGCTCGACGAGATCACCTCCGCGCTCGATCCCGAATTGGTCGGCGAGGTGCTGGCCGTTGTGCGCAGCCTGGCCGAAGACGGCATGACAATGGTGATGGTCACGCACGAGATGGCCTTTGCCCGCGACGCTTCGAGCCGCATTGTCTTCATGGCCGATGGCGGTGTCAGCGCTGTTGGCCCGCCGAAGGAGATCCTTGCCGAAGAGACCACCAATGAGCGCCTGCGCTCTTTCCTGGCGCGGTTCCGCGCCTCGCATTTCTGACATGGGCGGCCCAAAGCAATTCCAGGAAAAGTGTAAGCGGTTTTCCCGGGAAAAGCGCGAAGCGCTTTCCCTTGGGAATTGCGTAAAACAACAGGCCGGCCCAAGGAGAATTCTTCCATGACGCCTTACATCCGGCTCGCCGAGCTCGGCCTGACGCTGCCCGAGCCGCCGACGCCGATCGCCAATTTCGTCACCCATGCGGAAAGCGGCCGGCTGATCTTTCTTTCGGGTCAAGGGCCGCTGCGCGCCGACGGCACGCTGTGCACCGGCAAGGTCGGCGAGGACGTCACCGCCGAGCAGGCGTATGAGCATGCCCGCCTCACCGGCCTCAACCTGCTCGCCGTCATGCACGCCGCCGCCGGCGATCTCGGCCGCATCGTGCGCGTCGTCAAATTGCTCGGCTTCGTCAATGCGACGCCGACCTTCAGCGACCACCCGAAAGTGGTCAATGGCTGCTCGGACCTGTTCGCCAGCGTCTTCGACAAGATCGGCGGCCATGCCCGCTCGGCGATCGGGGTCGGCTCGCTGCCTGGAAACATCACCGTCGAAATCGAAGCGGTCGTCGAGATCGCCGCCTGACCGTCAAGGGATTGCTGAACATGAAAACCTATTCCGACACCGGCTCCAACACCACGATCCGTGAACGGCTGGGACTGCGGCCGATCATCAACGTCTCCGGCACGATGACGACGCTCGGCGCCTCGATCATCGTTCCCGAGGCGATCAGCGCCATGGCCGAGATCGCCTCGCAATGGGTGGAGATGGACGATCTGCAGCGCGCCGCAAGCGTGATCACCGCCCGCCTCACCGGCGGCGAGGCCGGCTTCATCACCGCCTGCTGCGCCTCAGGCATCACAATGGCGATCGCCGGGGCAATGACCGGCACCAATTTGCTGGCGATCGAACGGCTGCCCGACGACACCGAAGGCCTGAAGTCCGAAGTCGTCATCCAGCTTGGCCATATCGTCAATTACGGCGCACCGATCGACCAGTCGATCCGCGTCGCCGGCGCCAAGGTCATTCCGGCCGGCACGGTCAGCGTCACGCAGGATTATCATGTGCGCGAGGCTATCAACGAGCGCACGGCGGCGGCGCTCTACGTCGTGGCGCACCACACCGTGCAATACGGCATGCTTTCCCTTGAGGAATTCTGCGATATCTGCCACGCCAGGGGCGTGCCGGTGATCGTCGATGCGGCTTCCGAATATGACCTGCGCAGCTTCCTGGCGCGCGGCGCCGACATCGTCGTCTATAGCGGCCACAAATTCCTTTCGGGGCCGACCAGCGGCATCGTCACCGGCCGCAAGGATCTGGTCCGCGCCGCCTATCTGCAGAACCGCGGCGTCGCCCGCGCCATGAAGGTCGGCAAGGAAAGCATCGCCGGCACCATCGCGGCGCTCGAAGCCTGGGAAAAGCGCGACCATGCCGGCATCCGCCGACGCGAGGAAGCGGCGCTCCATCTATGGAGGGATTCGCTGCAGGGAATACCAGGCATCGTCGCAAACATCATTCCCGACCCGACCGCCAATCCGCTCGACCGGCTGCAGATCTTCGTCTCCCCCGAAAGCCGCTTCAGTGCCGCCGGCCTCGCCTCGGCATTGGCGGCCGGATCGCCGCCCATCATCGTGCGCAACCACGAAGTCGAGCGTGGCCATTTCTTCCTCGACCCCTGCAACCTGCACCCAGGCGAGGCCGAGATCGTCGCCGAACGCCTCCGCGCCTTGCTCACCGCGGCCGACAGGCCGGCGGATGCGATGAGACAGCCGCGAAAGGATTCATCCGGCGCCCTGCGCTGGCCGGACTAGGCTGCGGCGGCCGCCATCCTTGCGGGCCAGCCCGAATTCCGCTAAGGCGCGCCTTTACCGCCGGGAGCATGCGCTTGACCGACCACCGCGCCGACGTCGCCATCATCATGGGCAGCCAGTCCGACTGGGCGACGATGCGCCACGCCGCCGAAACGCTGGAGGCGCTGGGCATTCCGCACAAGCGGCTGATCGTCTCCGCCCACCGCACCCCGGACCGGCTCTATGATTTCGCCAAAGGCGCCAAGGCGGCCGGCTACAAGGTGATCATCGCCGGCGCCGGCGGCGCCGCCCACCTGCCCGGCATGACGGCGGCGATGACGCCGCTGCCGGTGTTCGGCGTGCCGGTCGAATCGAAGGCGCTGTCCGGCCAGGATTCGCTGCTCTCCATCGTCCAGATGCCGGCCGGCATTCCGGTCGGCACGCTTGCCATCGGCAAGGCGGGTGCGGCCAACGCCGCCCTTCTGGCGGCCGCCGTGCTGGCGCTGCACGACGAAGAACTTGCCGCCCGCCTGGATGCCTGGCGCACCGCCCAAACCGCCAGGGTCGCCACCGAACCGACGGACGCGCCGTGAGCCTGCCCGCCGGATCGAGCATCGGCATCATCGGCGGCGGCCAGCTCGGCCGCATGCTGGCTGTTGCCGCAGCGCGCCTCGGCTACCGCACAATTATCCTCGAACCGCAGGCCGATTGCCCGGCGGCTCAGGTCGCCAACCGCCAGATCACCGCCGCCTATGACGATGCGGACGCCCTTGCCGAACTGGCGGCAGTCAGCGCCGTCGTCACCTACGAATTCGAGAATGTGCCGGTAGCGGCTGCCGGCGCGCTCGCCGCCAAGGTCCCGGTCTATCCGCCGCCCAGGGCGCTGGAAGTCGCCCAGGACCGGGTGGCGGAGAAGCTATTCCTGAACGGCATCGGCATCAGGACAGCGGATTTCCGCTCCGTCGACAATGACGACGAGCTGACGGCGGCGCTGAGAGAGTTCGGTGGCAGCGGCATCTTGAAAACCCGCCGCATGGGCTATGACGGCAAGGGCCAGCGCGTCTTCCGCAACATGGAGACGGGCGGCTTTGCCGGCACATGCGAGACCATGGGCAATGTGCCGCTGATCCTCGAATCCTTCGTCGCTTTCGAGCGCGAAATCTCGGTCATCGCCGCGCGCGGGTTGGACGGCGCGGTCACCGCCTACGATCCGGCTGAGAACGTCCACCGCGACGGCATCCTGCATACCTCGACCCTGCCGGCCCAGATCAGGCTGGAGACGGCGGCGACGGCACAGGGGTCGGCAGCGAAAATCCTGGCGGCCCTCGACTATGTCGGCGTCATCGGCGTCGAGTTCTTCGTTCTTGCCGATGGCACGCTGCTGGCCAACGAAATGGCGCCGCGCGTGCACAATTCCGGCCACTGGACGGAAGCCGCCTGCATCGTTTCGCAATTCGAGCAGCATATCCGCGCCATTGCCGGCCTGCCGCTGGGCAACCCTGGCCGGCATTCAAACTGCATCATGGAAAACCTGATCGGCGACGATGTGCTGCGCGTACCCGCTTTGCTCGCCGAGCCCGATCTGATGCTGCATCTCTACGGCAAGGCGGAAGCGCGCCCAGGCCGCAAGATGGGCCATTTCACGCGCATCAGCCGCCGTAGCTAAGCCATTCCGGCACTTTGCGCGAGGGCGTGGCTCGAGCCCTATTGCAGCTCGTCGTTCAGATCCCCGTCCTCGTCGGGGCTGGCGCAACTCGCATCGCCTTCCCTACAATTGGCGCCCGCGGTGAGCTGTTTGATGCGCTGGTCCGTCAGTTCGGTCAGGCATTGTGAAACCTCCATCGGATGGATGGAGCCGCCCTCGCTGTCTGTCGTCGTATAGGCGCATTCGGCGTCGCGGAAGGCGATCCAGGCGCGCTGCGCGACCTGCAGCAGCTTCCTGCCCTTGTCGTCGTTGCGACCGACGAGATCCTTGTAGGCCTGGTTGAGCTTGGCATCGGCGGCCCGATAGTCCTCGTCGGCGCAGATGTTCATCATCTGCTGGCTGTCGTCGTTGCGGTCGCATTCCTGCGCCTGCGCGATGGAGGCGGCTGCCAGAACGGCAAGGCTCGCGGACACAAACAACAGGCGCATAGAGGTCTCCAAATCGGCTTGCGGGTGCCGCACCATTCCAGCCCGCCTTCGGCCGCGCAATGGCGTGGAGCCGAGATGGCGGATATTTGATGGCCAAAGCCATTCTCGGCCTCTATCCAGCACGCTTGCGGTTGACACGGGCAAGGCTCCTCGTTTATGAGCCACCGCAAGTTCAAAGGCGCGCTTTTCAGGCGCGCCTTAATAATTCGGCCCGGACAGGGCCCAGACCGACGGGCAAGACCATGAAGATCAAGAATTCGCTCAAGGCGCTGAAGGCGCGTCACCGCGACAACCAGCTGGTTCGCCGCAAGGGCCGCGTCTACATCATCAACAAGACCGCTCCACGCTACAAGGCGCGCCAGGGCTGAGTGTTCGGCCGGAGGCTCGTTGCCTCCGTCGATACGATGGTAATTGCCTGGTTCCAGGCACTTTCACGCTAATTTCAGTTTGACGATCCGCCGTCCGGGGTTAGATTCCGGCGATGCGGATTCTTTTTGCATTTTTGGCCACCCTCTTTCTTTTCGGCGTCGCTCCGGCGTCGGCGGACGATCCGCCGGCAAAGCCGCCGGTTGCCCTGACCAGGGAAGCCAGGCTCGACCAACTGTTTGCCGAGCTGAAGCGCGAGCGCAACGAAAAGGCGGCCGAGCGCATCGCCGGGCGCATCTGGGGCGAATGGTTCCAGTCCGGCAGCGCCTCGATCGACCTGATGATGCAATGGTCGCAAAAGGCGATTGACGACCAGAAGTTCGACGTCGCCCTCGACTTCCTCGACCAGGTCGTCATCCTGCAGCCAAAATATGCCGAAGGCTGGAACCGGCGCGCCACCGTGCATTACATGATGAAGAATTTCGGGAAATCGATGTCCGACATCGACCAGACGCTGCAGCTGGAACCACGCCATTTCGGCGCGCTTTCGGGCCTGGCCCAGATCATGGCCGCCACCGGCCACAAGCAATCGGCGCTCGAAGCCTGGCAGAAGGTGCTTACCATCTATCCGATGATGCGCAGCGCCCAGGACCAGGTCGCGGCAATTTCGGAAGAGCTTGCCGGCGAAGGAATTTGATTAGTCAGTAGGAATTAGGGATTAGTCAGTAGTCAGTAGAGAAGATTGGTCGAGACGCCACCTCCCTACTCCCTAGAACTTATCCCCCTCCACCCCCGTATCTCCGCGCATGAACCTCATTTACGCCGCCTGTGCTTTGCTCCTCGCGCTCGTCTTTGCCCTGGCCGGTGTCACCCGCGCCGGCACGTGGCTGATCGAGTGGCGGAACCCGCCGGCCGGCGAATTTGCCGACATCGACGCCACCCGCATCCACTATGTCCACGTGCCGGCGCCTCAAAATGCCGAGCTGCCGGCGATCGTCTTCATCCATGGCGCCAGCGCCAATCTCAGGGATCAGATGCTGCCGATCAGGCCTTTGCTCGAAGGCCGCGCCGAGATGGTCTTCCTCGACCGGCCGGGCTTCGGCTGGTCGGCACGCGGCCCCGGCAATGAGAGCCCGTCGGGGCAGGCCGACACCATCGCCAGGCTGATGGACCGTCTCGGCATCCACAAGGCGATCATGGTCGGCCATTCGTTTGGCGGCGTGATCACCGCCGCCTTTGGCCGCGAACACCCGGAGAAGACGCTCGGGCTGGTCTTTCTGTCGCCGGTCAGCCACCCCTGGCCGGGCGGCGCGACCGCCTGGTACTACAAGCTGACCGCCACCCCCATCATCGGCTGGCTGTTCTCGCAGACATTGACCTATCCGGCAGGCACGCTGCAGATGGACGGCGCCACGGCCTGCGTGTTTTCTCCCAACAAGGTGCCGGAAGGCTATGTCGGCAATGCCTCGATTCCGCTGGTGCTGCGTCCCGGCGCTTTCCGCGCCAACGCCATCGATGTCGCCGGCCTCTACGACTATACGCTGAAGGCCGCGCCGCAATACCGCGACATCACAGCGCCAACGATTGTCATCTCGGGCGATCGCGACAAGGTGGTCTATGCTTCGATCCATTCGGTCGGCCTGGACAGGGACATCCCCGGCGCCGAACTGATCTGGGTCCACAATCTCGGACACAAGCCGGATTGGATCGCGCCAGACCTCGTCGTCGGTGCCATCGAAAAAGTCGCCGGCAAGGTCGTCGACCTGCAGGCATTGGCAAAAACCGTGGAAGCACGCATCGCCGGCGATGCCTACAACGATGCACAGTGCCCCGACATTACGGTGCCCGACGCGCAACTCGCCCCGACGTGACGGCCGCATGTATGTCCTGAAGCACGGAATCAAGAAAAACCCCGAAGCGTTCTGGGCGCTACCGGATCGCATCTTCTTCGGCTACGGCGCCTGCCACATCCTTGCGGGCACCTTCCTCAGCCATCCTCCCCTGGACGGATTCTACGGCGAACGGATCATTCCGGGCGAGGATTTCTACGGCAACCATATCTACATGACGAACGGCGTGATCGCCTTCGACTATCACGGCTATTCCAGCCGAGAGCGGCTTCTGCAGCACCACGGAAGGGGATGGGCTTCGCATAGCGCAGGCTGGCACTGCACGCTGGAAAGGGTCGATTTCGACCTGCTCGACACCGCCGACCTCAACCGGCGAAAGATGCGCGGCCCGGATCAGTATCTCTATGACCCACTCCCTCGCGCACACCGCTTCCTTCAGCGTATCGATCACGCCGAAGGTGCGGCAAGAGCGCTGCGAACTGTGATGAGTTGAAGCCTCTGTCAACCTATGTTGCGGGTGGCCTGCACGTCCGATCCGACATAGGCGATGCGCAGCATGTTGGTCGAACCCGGCGTCCTCAGCGGCACGCCCGCCGTGATGATGACACGGTCGCCCGGCTGGCCGAACCCCTCTTCGAAAGCGATGCGGCAGGCGCGGTCGACCATGTCGTCGAGGTCGCTGGCGTCGGGCGAGACGACGCAATGCGTGCCCCACAAGAGCGACAGCCGCCGCGCCGTGTTGAGGATCGGCGACAGCGCGATGATCGGCACTTGCGGCCGCTCGCGCGCGGCGCGCAGGCCCGTGGTGCCCGACGCCGTATAGGTGATGATCGCCGACAGTTTCAGCGTCTCCGCAATCTCGCGGGCGGCGAGCGAAATGGCGTCGGCGCCGGTTGCTTCCGGTTCCGAGCGCTGCGCGTTGATGATGCCGGCATAGGTCGGGTCGGTTTCGACCTTGGTGGCGATGCGGTTCATCATCGCCACCGCCTCGACCGGATAGGCGCCGGCAGCGGATTCGGCTGAAAGCATGATGGCGTCGGCGCCCTCGAACACGGCGATCGACACGTCGGACACCTCGGCGCGGGTCGGCACCGGCGCGGTGATCATCGATTCCAGCATCTGCGTGGCGACCACCACCGGCTTGCCGGCGCGGCGCGCGGCGCGCGTGATCTGCTTCTGGATGCCGGGCACCGCTTCCAGCGGCATTTCCACACCGAGATCGCCGCGGGCGACCATCAGCGCGTCGGAGAGTTCGATGATTTCGGCCAGCCGGGCGACCGCCTGCGGCTTTTCAATCTTGGCCATGATCAGTGCCCGGCCGCGCGCGATCTTGCGGGCTTCCGCCAAATCCTCCGGCCGCTGCACGAAGGACAGCGCCACCCAGTCGACGCTTTCCGCCAGCACCGCATCGAGGTCCTTGCGGTCCTTTTCGGTCAGCGCACCGACCGGCAGGTCGGTGTCGGGCAGGCTGACGCCCTTCTTGTCGGAAATGGTGGTGCCGGCGACGACGGTGCAGGTGATAGACTTGCCGTCGCTCTTCACCGCCCTGAGCTCCAGCTTGCCGTCATCGATCAACAGACGGTGGCCGGCCTCGACCGAGCTCAGGATTTCGGGATGCGGCAGGTAGACCCGGGTCGACGTGCCGGGCTCGGGATTGTTGTCGAGGGTGAAGGTCTGGCCCGGCGTCAGAACCTCCTTGCCGTTGGCGAACTTGCCGACGCGCAGCTTCGGTCCCTGCAAATCGGCCAGGATGCCGATCGGACGGCCAACTTTCTCCTCGACCGCGCGGATGCGGCCGACCAGCGTGCGCATCAGCTCGTGATCGGTGTGGCTCATATTGATGCGGAAGACATCGGCGCCGGCTTCGAACAGCTTCTGCAGCATCTCCTCGGACGAGGAGGCAGGACCGATGGTGGCGAGGATCTTGACCTTGCGGCTACGTCTCATTGACTGTTTGTTCCCGGGGCGGCTGGAGCGCCTCCCGTTGTGGACTCATCGGTCAGCTGGACCATCCAGCTTGCCTGCTCGCCCGTGTCATATTCCTGGAATCCGGCGCGCTGGAAGCCCCGGGCGACGCAATCGGTAACGCCTGCGATCTTGAACTCTTTTTCAGCCACGCACATGTTGATCGGGCCATCCCAGCGCCCGCCGCGCTCGGCGTCTTCTGCATAAAGATAGTAAAACCTCGATGACAGCGGACCTTCGATCAGCGTCTTGCAGCTCGATCCTTCGATGTGCCACCACCCCTCGGTGATCCAGCCTGCCTTGGCGCGGTAGCCGATGCCAACGCCGACCAGGTTCTGCGTGGCGTTGCAGACGCGGAAATCGGCGCGGGCAGGCGAAGCCGCGACCAGCGCGGTGAGCCCTAGCGTCAGGGTCAGGAGCGGCACGGCAAAGGCGGTGCGCGCACGCGGCCTGCCGGCGGAACCCATCCCGAAACCCCTCAATAACGTCATCTGCATCTCTCAACGCCCCTTTTCGGAAAAGTCCGGGCGCATGTCAACGCGCCGTTCTGTCCAATTCCAATCGATTTAGAAAGGCCCCCGACACGCGATCTGCCGCGCGTCACAGGATTTTCGCAGAAACCGTGGCCAAACAACGGCATTGCGCAACAGTCCTCTTCGTGGGAATGACGATACCACCCTCCCCGGAAGCCAGCGAACAGACCTTTCCAGCCAATGACCCGATCCACAGTTTTCGCGCCTTTCGATATCGTCGAAGGCGACCGCAAGCGAGGCATCGTGCTTGTCGCCGACCATGCCCGCCGCGACCTGCCGGAGGAGTATGGCAGTCTAGGCCTGCCGGCGGCGGAACTCGATCGCCATATCGCCTACGACATCGGTGTCGAGACGGTGACGCGCGAACTGGCCGCAGCGCTCGACGTGCCGGCGGTGATCGCCAATTTTTCGCGGCTGCTGATCGATCCCAATCGCGGCGAGGACGACCCGACGCTGATCCGCCAGCTCTATGACGGCACTGTCGTGCCGGGAAACTACCCTATGGCGCCGCAAGAACGCGAAAGGCGGCTCGACGGCTTCTACCGGCCTTATCAGGACGCGGTCGGCGCCATGATCGCGTCGGTGGCGCACGCCTCAGGCAAAGCGCCGTTCATCTTCTCCGTACACTCCTTCACCCCTGTCATGCAGGGCTTCATCCGCCCTTGGCATGTCGGCATATTGTGGGACCTCGACGACCGCGTGGCGCGGCCGCTGATCGACATGCTGGCGCAGGATAAAAACCTCGTCGTTGGCGACAATGAACCCTATGACGGCGCGTTGCGCGGCGACACCATGTTCAAGCACGCCATCGTCAACGGCTTTGCCCATGCGCTGATCGAGATCCGCCAGGACCTGATATCAGACCGCAAGGGGGCGCTGGCCTGGGCGGAACGGCTGGCGCCGATCGTTGACGCCATCGACCGCCGTCCCGATATACATCAGGTGAAGATGTTCGGCTCGCGCACCGGGCCGCTGTGAGGATCCAAGGCAATGACCGAACTCAGCGATGACCAGAAACGCGATTTCGAGGCCGCGGCCTTCCGCCGGCTGGTCGATCATCTGCGCGAGCGCAGCGATGTGCAAAACATCGACCTGATGAACCTCGCCGGCTTCTGCCGCAACTGCCTGTCGAACTGGTATCGCGAAGCGGCCGAGGCTGAGGGCGTCGATCTCGGCAAGGATCAGTCGCGCGAAATCGTCTACGGCATGCCCTATGCGCAATGGCAGGCGCTGAACCAGACCGAGGCTTCGGACGCCAAGAAAGCGGAGTTCGAGGCAAGACGGCCGAGGGATCACTGAGGTAGCGCGCGGTTCACAGGATTGACGTCGGCGGGACAGCGCCCCCCTCTGTCCTGCCGGACATCTCCCCCACTTGGGGGGAGATTGGCCGTCACGCAGGCTCTAGCCAATCGCCAGCGGTGCAAGAATAAGCGAGGCGCCGAAGCCGCCAATCTCCCCACTTGTAGGGGAGATGTCCGGCAGGACAGAGGGGGGCGCGAAGGAACGCTGCCTAACGGTTTCCCCTTAGATGTGGCCCACAAGCTTTTCGCAGCCAAGCGCTTGACGAGAAATTGAATCGATCTAATTTGCCGCGCAAAGCCATTCTTTGACCGGATTCGGGCCATGAACGCGCAAAACACCATGCAGAGCGCCCTTCAGGGGCGATGGGCCGTAGCAGCGATCTTCCTCGCCAACGGCTTCCTGACCGGCAGCTGGGCGCCGCAGATTCCGGTGTTCCTGACCCGGCTCGACATCTCGAAATTCACCCTCGGCCTGCTGATCCTTCTGTTCGGCGTCGGCGCGGTCGCGGCCATGAGCTGGTGCGGCCATCTGATCTCCAGGCATGGCTCGCGCACCGTGTTGCGCTGGTTCGGCCTGTGCGGCAGCCTCGGCCTGCTGATCGTGGCGCTGGCGCCCAACGTGCCGCTGGCGTCGATCGCCATGATCATCTTCGGCGGCTCGATCGGCGGCATGGATGTCGCCATGAACGCCAATGCCGTGGTGGTCGAGCGCCGGCTGTCCCGCGCCATCATGTCGTCCTCGCACGGCTTCTGGAGCCTCGGCGGTTTCGCCGGTGGCGGTCTGGGCGGTTACGCCATCCAGACTTACGGCCACCTCGCCCATGCGGCTGTGGTCACGGTCATAGCTTTTGCCGTCATTGCCGTGGCGGTCGGCTACCTCATCGCCGAGGACAAGCCGCAGGCCGCCGAGCATCACAGATTAACGCTGCCGGCCAACCCGCTGGTCTATCTTGTCGGGCTGATGGCGCTGCTGACGATGATTTCCGAGGGCGCCGTGCTCGACTGGGCAGCGCTTTATCTCCGGCAGGAGCTCGGCGCCGACCTCGCCATCGCCGGCCTTGCCTACGCCGCCTTCTCCGGCGTCATGGCTGTCATGCGCTTTTTCGGCGACGGCGTGCGCAACCGCTTCGGCGCGGTGGCGACGCTGCGCGGTTCGGCCATCGTGGCCGCCGCCGGCATGCTGGTCGCCGGCCTGTCGCCCTCGCCCTGGATCGCCATCGCCGCTTTTGCCCTCTGCGGCTTCGGCATCGCCAACATGGTGCCGATCATCTTCTCGGCCGGCGGCAATCAGGAAGGCATGTCGTCGGGCACCGGCATGAGCGTCGTCACCACCATGGGCTATTCCGGCATATTGGTGGCGCCGTCGGCGATCGGCTTCGTCGCCGAGCATTCGAGCTTCGGCCCGATCTTCGTCGCCATGTCGGCGCTGCTGATCGTCGTGCTGTTGATGGCCGGGCTCGCTCACCGCGCCGAATTCGCGGCCGCCCCCGCCGAATAGCGCTTCAGCTCCTCATAGAGGAAATCCGCGACGCGGCGGATGCGCACGCTGGTGCGCACGTCGCGATGCATGGCCAGCCACACCGGCAGGCTGGGCAATGGCAGGCCGGGCAGGAGTTTCTCCAGCAAGGGGTCGCTGTCGGCCAGCGGCTCCTGGCCGAGACCGACGCCGTTTCCCGCCCGCAGCGCTTCCCACAGAACGATCTGGTTGTCGACCCTGAAGCGGAAGCTGCTTCGGGTGACGGGGATGCCGGCCTGGGTAAAGCCCCGGATCATCTCGTCGCTGCGGTCGAAGCCGATCAGCGGGTGGTCGAGAAGATCGGCGGGCTTGAGCGGGCGGCCGTGCTGGTCGAGATACGATTTCGCCGCGCAGCAGCAGAGCTTGATATCGCAGACCTTGCGCGCCGTCAGCTCGTTCTGCGCCGGCTTGACCATGCGGATGGCGATGTCGGCATCCCTTCGCAGCAGGTTCTCGACCTGGTTCGAGGCGACGATCTCGACCCTCGATGCCGGGCTCCTCGATGCCGAGCCGCGCCGTCATCTTCGGCAGCACATAGGCCGCCACCACCTCGCTGGCGGCAATGCGCACCGTGCCTTCGATCGCCTCGACCGAGCCCAATGCCAGTAGTGAGAACGCGCTCGCCTGCTCGCTCACCGCCTTGCCGCGTTCGAACAGCGTGGCGCCTGCTTCCGTCAGAGCATAGCCGCGCCGCCCGCGCCGGAACAAGGTGACGCCCAACGCCTGTTCGAGCTCACCGATGTGACGCCCGAGCGTCGGTTGGCTGGCCGACAGTTTGCGCGCCGCGGCCGACAGGCTGCCGGTCTCCGCCACGCTGACGAAACTCTTGATCAGGTTCCAGTCGATATCTTCCATTCAATTATGAATAACAAAGCTGCATCCCTAGTCAATTTTCATTCGCATATGGAGGCATCATATTCGCCGTGCAAACACAGACACGGAGAAGAAAATGACCAAGATCGCAATTCTAGGCGCCAATGGCCGGCTCGGCCGCGTGGTTGGCAAGGCCTTCATCGACGCCGGTTTCGACGTCCGCGCCGTCACCCGCAGCGGCAAGGTCCCAGCCGAACTCAAGGGCGCCACCGCCGTCGCCGGCGATGCGCTCGACCGCGAGGCGCTGATCCGCGCCACGCAAGGCGTCGACATCATCTTCAACGGCCTCAACCCGATCTACACCGACTGGGGCAAGTGTCTGCCGATGGCGGAGAACGTCATGGCCGCCTGCCATGCCAATGGCGCGCTGCATCTTTTCCCCGGCACTGTCTACAATTACGGCTCGCCGATGCCTGAAGTGGTCACCGAAGACACGCCATTCCGTCCGACGACCGAGAAGGGCCGCATCCGCTGCGCCATGGAAGCGCTGTTTCGCCGCGAGGCCGATGCCGGCCGCGTCCGCACCATCATCCTGCGCGCCGGCGATTTCTTCGGCGGCACCGGCAGCGGATCATGGTTCGACCTCGTCGTCGCCGCCAAGATGAGCAAGGGCGTCTACACCGCGCCTGGCCCTGCCAACCTCGTGCACGAATGGGCCTATTTGCCGGACTTCGGCATCGGCTTCGTCGGCCTGGCGCGTAATCAGGGCAAGCTCGGCTTCTTTGAGGCGCTCAACTTCCCCGGCCACGCCGTCACCGACATGGACATAAAGGCCGCGGCCGAGAAAGCGTTGGGACGTCCGCTGAAACTGACCTTCATGCCTTGGTGGGTGCTGCGCGCCGGCAGCCCGTTCGTGGCGATGTGGCGCGAGATCGTCTCGATGTCCTATCTGCGCTTCGAACCGCACCGGCTCGTGTCCGACCGGCTGGAAGGCATCATCGGCGAAGTCCCGCACACCCCGCTGGACGAGGCCGTGGCCGAGGCCTTGAAGGACATCGGCATCAGCCTCGACCGTGCAAAAGACGCCGCTTAAATGCATGTCGCCCAGAAGTGTGCGCGGTTCTGGGACAACGACATGCATCAAAACAAAGACTTTAGACAAAAATCTCTCTCGCGGTGCTGGCCCAATCGCTGGAAATCAGCAACCGGATGGTCATTATGAGGAGACTGTTTATAACGGTCGGCGAGATCACCATCACCAAGGGGAGACGATGCGTTACATACGTCCGCTTTCAATCGAAGACGCCGTTGGCCTGCTGGCCGACGCTTCCGGCACATCAGCCATTCTCGCTGGAGGCAGTGACCTCCTCGTTCGGATGAAGGGCGGGTTTGTCGATCCCGACCTGATCGTCGACATCAAGGCGATCGAGGGCTTGAGCGAGATCAGGGAGACGGCCGACGGCTTCAGCATCGGCGCCACCGTCCCCTGCGCCGTCCTGGGCGAGAGCTCGGTTCTGAAGAAGGCCTGGCCCGGTGTCGTCGAAGCGTCGAAGCTGATCGGCTCGAAACAGGTCCAGGGCCGCTGCACCATCGTTGGCAATCTGTGCAACGCATCGCCGGCCGCCGACAGCGTCCCGGCCTTGGTGGCCGCCGCCGCAAAGGCCGTGGTTGCCGGTCCGTCGGGCAAGCGCACCATTCCGGTCGAGGCTGTGCCGATCGGGCCTGGCAAGACCTCGCTCACCAAGGGTGAGATCGTCGAGGCGATCCTGCTCGGCAAGCGGGAGCCGCGTTCGGGCGACGCCTATCTCAGGTTCATCCCGCGCACCGAGATGGACATCGCGGTGGTCAGCGCCGGCGTGAACCTGACGCTCGACGAGCATGGCGTCATAACAGCCGCCCGCGTCGCGCTGGGCGCCGCGGCCCCGACCGTGCTTCTGGTGGAAGAAGCAGCCGAGGCTCTCATCGGCAGGAAGCTGGATGAGGCGGCACTTGAGCGGCTCGCCAAGGTCTGCGCCGGGGCCTGCCGCCCCATCGACGACAAGCGCGGAACGATCGAGTTCAGACGAAAAGTTGCGGGCGTGCTGGCCGGACGGGCCGCGACGACCGCCTACGCACGCGCAGGAGGCAAATGATGGCCGGTGTAGCAGTTTCAACGACAATCAACGGCGACAGCGTCGAATACCTTTGCCAGCCCGACGAGACGTTGCTCGACGTCCTGCGCGATCGGCTCGGCCTGACCGGCGCCAAGGAAGGCTGCGGCACGGGCGACTGCGGCGCCTGCTCGATCATTCTCGACAATCGGCTGGTCTGCTCCTGCCTTGTGCTTGGCGCTGAAGCCGAAGGCCGGCATATCGAGACCGTCGAAGGCATGGCGCATGGCGATCAGTTGCATCCGCTGCAGCAGAAATTCCTCGAACACGCAGCCTTGCAATGCGGCATCTGCACGCCGGGCTTCCTGATCGCGGCGAAGGACCTCCTGGCCAAGAACCCCGATCCGACCGAGGAAGAAATCCGCTTCGGCCTCGCCGGAAACCTCTGCCGCTGCACCGGCTACGACAAGATCGTGCGCGCGGTGCAGGATGCGGCCAACGTGATGAAGGGAGCGCACGCATGAACTTCGATCCACGCTTTTCGGGCCGCAAATTCTCCTCCGTCGGCACGCGGCCTATCCGTCCCGACGGCGTCGACAAGGTGACGGGCCGCGCGCGCTACGGCGCCGACTTCAACATGGCGGGACAGCTGGTCGGGCGTGTCCTGCGCAGCCCGCATGCGCATGCCAGGATCCTCAAGATCGACACTTCGAAAGCGGAAAAGCTCGCCGGCGTGAAAGCGGTGATCACCGCCGCCGACCTGCCCGATCTCACCGATGGCGATGCCGCCATGTACGACGTCCTCGACAATTGCATGGCGCGCGGCAAGGCGCTCTATGACGGCCACGCCGTGGCCGCGGTCGCCGCCGTCGATGCCCGCACGGCAAGGCAGGCGCTGAAGCTCATCGAGGTCGAGTATGAGCTGTTGCCGCATGTCACCGATGTCGACGAGGCGATGAAGCACAGCGCGCCGTTGATCAACGACACGATCTTCACCGAGGGTCTCGACGAAAAGCCGGTAAAGCCGTCCAACGTCACCAAGCGCAGCCAGTTTGGCCATGGCGATGTCCATCAGGGTTTCGGCCACGCCGATGTCATCGTCGAGCGCTCCTTCAAGACCGAGCAGACGCATCAAGGCTATATCGAGCCGCATGCCTGCGTGGCGAGCGTCTCGTCCGACGGCACCGCCGACCTCTGGGTCTGCACGCAGGGCCATTTCGTCTACCGCCAGCATTGTGCGCAACTGCTCGGGCTGGAAGCCTCGAAGCTGCGCGTCACCTCCTCGGAGATCGGCGGCGGCTTCGGCGGCAAGACCCATGTCTGGGCCGAGCCGGTGGCACTCGCTCTTTCGCGCAAGGCAGGACGGCCGGTGAAGCTGGTGATGACCCGCGACGAAGTGTTCCGCGCCTCGGGCCCGACCAGCGCCACCTCGATCGACGTCAAGATCGGCGCCCGCAAGGACGGCACCATCACCGCCGCCGAAGCGACGCTGCGCTACACCAGCGGCCCCTATGCCGGCACATGGGCCGAGATCGGCGCCATGACGGCCTTCGCCTGCTACAAGCTCGATAACGTCCAGACGGTCGGCTTCGAAGTGCTGGTCAACCGGCCGAAGACCGCCGCCTATCGCGCACCCTCGGCACCCATGGCTGCATTCGCGGTGGAAAGCGCCGTCGACGAGCTGGCCAAGGAGCTCGGCATGGACCCGGTCGAGTTCCGCATCAAGAACGCCGCGCAGGAAGGCACCCGCTCTTCCTACGGTCCGGTCTACGGCCCGATCGGCATCGGCCCGACGCTGGAGGCGGCCAAGCACCATCCGCACATGAAGGCGCCGCTGGGCAAGAACCAGGGGCGCGGCATGGCCTGCGGCTTCTGGTTCAACTTCGGCGGCCAGACCTGCGTGGATCTGAACATCGGCATGGACGGCTCGGTGTCGCTGGCCGTCGGCACGGTGGACGTAGGCGGCTCGCGCGCCTCGCTGTCGCTGGTGGCGGCGGAGGAGCTCGGCATCGACTATGCCCAGCTCAAGGCGGTGGTCGCCGACACGTCCTCGCTCGGCTACAATGACATGACCGACGGCAGCCGCGGCACCTTCTCGTCGTCGATGGCGACCATCTCGGCCGCCCGCAACGCCATCAAGATCCTGCGTGAGCGCGCCGCCCAGACGTGGGACATCCCCGTCGACGACGTGGTCTGGGAAAACGGCCACGCCATCGCCAAGGGCGAGAAATACGGCAATCTTGCAGCACTCTCGCTGAAGGAGATCGCCGCCGCGTCCGGCAAGACCGGCGGGCCGATCGCCGGCCACAGCGAGCTCGTCGCCGACGGCGCCGGCGTCTCCTTCGCCACCCATATATGCGACATCGAGGTCGACCCCGATACCGGCTCGACCAGGGTGATCCGCTACACGGTGATCCAGGATGCCGGCAAGGCGGTGCACCCGACCTATGTCGAGGGCCAGTACCAGGGCGGCGCCGCGCAAGGCATCGGCTGGGCGCTCAACGAGGAGTACATCTACGGAAAGGATGGGCGTCTCCAGAACGCCGGCTTCCTCGACTACCGCATCCCGGTCTGCTCGGACCTGCCGATGATCGACACGCAGATCCTCGAGATACCCAATCCCAACCACCCCTATGGCGTGCGCGGCGTCGGCGAAACCTCGATCGTGCCGCCGCTGGCAGCGATCGCCAACGCAGTGTCGAACGCAGCCGGTGTGCGCATGACCCACATCCCGATGTCGCCGCCAAGGGTCCTCGCCGCGATCGAGGCGGAACGGGGAGCATGAGGGGGCTAAAGTGCGCAGCGGTTTCGGACACGCTCCAATGAGGCTCTGATGGTCGAAGTCACGCTCTGGGGCGCGCTCGGCCAGCTCGCCGGCGGCCAGAGCAAGGTCGAGGTCGAAGCCAAGGACATAAGGGAGCTGTTCAGGAAATTGGCTGAACAGTATCCCGGCATCGAGCCCTGGATCGAGAAGGGCATCGCGGTGGCGATCGACGGGACCATCTATCGCGATACGTGGTCGAAGGAACTGCCGCAGGGGGCGGAGATTTTTCTGCTGCCGCGGTTGGCTGGGGGGTGACGGGGGGTGTCGCCCTACGTCCCAGAGCGGACCGGCATCCTCGGTCTGCGAACTTCAAGTGCAATGTCGGTCCTCGCCTAGATGCCAGTTTTGCTGACCGCGTCTTATCGGCGGCGGGTTGGCCAACAATCCAGAGAACCTGATCCGCTGGATTACTATCGACAAGGGACATCAGTCCGCACACGGCTCTGAAGTGACTCGAGCGGGTCACCGTTTGACGGACAACACCGGCCCCTTTCTGGAGAGGCCGGCTATCGTTGATCCAGGATCATCAAGCTAGGTTTGGCGCTGAGACGTATCGGAAATTCGTTCGCGCACGGCATGCTCGGTCTTGTCTGCTGTGGACTTCACGATCTCGCCGAGCTGATCGGCTATCGTGTCTGCTTCCATATCTTGCCGGCCAGCTTCCTGCTTGATGGTCTCATAGGCGTCGGCGGCGACCTGCTTGGCCTCATCGAGGCCCCTGTCGAGCAAAGTTTCGGCGGAATCGCGAAGCTTGTCGCCATAGGCGCCTAGTTGCTCGTCCTCCGTTGCGGTATGGGGCAGCATTGCACCTATAGCGGCGCCGATGGCGAGACCGACGGCCGCTACGGCCAAGGGTTGATCCTCCAACAGATCTTGCGCGGAGCGGCTGGCTTTCGCCGCCATGTCCCCAGTCGTCGAGCTTGCATTGGCAGCGCTTCCCGTCAGACCCGCCGCAGCGGCTCTTGCGGTGCTCGATATGGTGTCGCCGACGCTGGCAGCGCTCGAGGAGAGCGATTCCGCGGCGTCGGAGAGCGTGCCGCCCAAGCCGCCGCGCTCCCCTGCTACATCATGTCGTCCTGGCGCTGAAGGCAATGGATAGCCAGCCGAACGGTGGGCGGTGTTTGAGGTACCGCTGCCGAACATCAGCCAGGCCAGACCTGCGCCCACCATGGTGACCGGCAAAGGATTATCTCGGACCTGCGTTCTGAGATTGCTGAGCATGGCCGCGCTCTCCCCTCCCGAGAACAGCCCGGTGAACTCATCCAGCAATTGTCCAGGCGTCATCTTGCCTCGAATGGATTCGGCGGTCTCCATCACCCGAGCGCGAGCAGCCTCGGCCTCGCGTTCAAGTTCGGCTGCGGATTTCTCGTTCATCTCACCTGTTCCTTAATCGCGCTCGCGTCGCGCTTGAGCTGTCCCTGGGTCCGGTCGGGGGTAAGTTCCGAAGGCGCCATGCTGGCCGTCCCGGTCCGCAGCAGGATGACGCCGAGGACCGCCACGACCACACCGACCAGCAGGGAAGACCACCCCGCGCCAAGCCCTGCCCGCGTCAGCGCGATAATGAGCGCCTGCAGCAACACCAAGAGCGCGGCGAGCAGGCAAATCGCGCCGCCCAGCACTTCCGCGGCACCTGCTCCGGCTTTGGTAAGCTTTTCAGAGAGCTCGGCCCGAAACAGCCTCGCCTCGGTTTGCACCAGAGTGGTGACATTCTGGGCCAAATCGGTGACTAGCCCGGCAAGGCTGGGATTGTCCTGGGTGTTCATCTGTCCTGCTCCGCGATCTGCGTGGCCCCATCATCGCCGACCACGCCAAAATCTTGTGGACGATCAGCGGACCAACCCTGTGGCTGATCGGTGTGTGATCTGAGGCCTCCCGGAGCGGCCTCAGAATCGGGCGTTGCCGGCGGAGAAGCCTTGATGAACCGCCCGAGAGCCAATCCGGCCAACACCGATCCCGCAAGCAGGACA